>NZ_JBHTDD010000002.1:0-327816 GCF_042666615.1 Plantactinospora sp. GCM10030261 | reverse complement strand
CCCGCACTCCCCGCACTCCCCGCACCCCCCGCCCTCCCCGCCGATCTAGGGCAGATGGCTGCTAGTTGATCGCTAATCGCGACCATCTGCCCGAGATCGACGGGAAGACTCCCGGGGAGATCCCGGGGGGCGGTGGGTGGCGACAGCCGCGACCACCAACAGGACGCCGACGGCCTCGCCGACGGTGGGACGCTGGCGCAGGACGAAGAACCCGATCACCGCCGCGGTGGCCGGGAGCAGCGAGGTCATCAGGGCGTACGTGCCACGGGCCAGCCGGGCCATGGCCAACTGGTCGAAGACGTACGGGATCACCGACGAGCAGACGGCCACTCCCACGGCGGCGGCGAGGGCCACCGGGTCGACGAACGCCGGCAGGGCGTACCCGACGCCGACCGGCGCCGCGACCACCGCCGCCACCACCATGGCCGACCCGAGAGCGTCCAGACCGGACAGCTCCGGCTGGCGGGATGCCCGGTGCGCCAGCGTGATGTAGGCCGCGAACAGTGCGGCGTTGGCGGCGGCGCACGCCATCCCGACGGGCTCGGCGACCAGCCGCACGTCGGTCAGCAACCAGACGCCGAACCCGGCCAGCGCGAGCGCCGCGGCGTTGCGCCGGGACCGGACCGCGTACGCGGCCAGGAGGAGAACGGGGACGAACTCGACGGCCGCGACCGTGCCCAGCGGCAGCCGGTCGAGCGCGACGTAGAAGACGCTGTTCATGGCGGCGAGCACGACGCCCCAGGCGAGCAGGAGCCGTCGGGCGGCCCGGTCGAGACCCGACCACCGTCGCCACGGCCGGCGCCAGACCGCGAAGATCACGGCGGCCACCGTGATCCGCAGCCACGCCACCCCGAGTACGTCGATCCGGGCGAAGAGCAGCACCGCGAACGCCGGCCCGAGGTAGTGGAAGACCGCGCTCACGAGAAAGTACGCGTGTGGCGGGACGCGGTGAACGGGTGGTCGCCGACTGCCGCCACGGGCGACGACGATGGTTTCGGACATTCCCCTATCGTGGAAAGTATTGAACGCTAAGGGCAGGGGCAATCAGCGGCAGGAGTGACCTAATGGTTTCTCGACGGAAGGCTCGACCGGGCAACGGCGTTCCGCAGGGAAACTCGCTGCTGGATCCGACGAACCGGCGACTGCTTGACGAACTCGGCGCCGATCCGCGGCTCAGCGCGGCGGAGCTGGCCCGGCGGGTCGGCATGTCGGCCCCCGCCGTGCGGGACCGGGTGGCCCGGCTGGAGGAGGCGGGGGTGATCCGGGGCTACCGGTTGGACGTCGACCCGGCGGCGCTCGGCCTGCCGGTGACCGCCTGGGTCCGGGTCCGGCCCGGCCCCGGTCAACTGACCAGGATCGCCGAGCTGGCCGGCCAACTGCCGCAGGTCAGCGAGTGCCACCGCGTCTCCGGCGAGGACTGCTTCCTGCTCAAGGTCCACGTAGCGGAGATCGAGGCACTGGAGGAGGTGCTCGACCAGTTCCTGCTGTACGGCCAGACGACCAGCTCGTTCGTGGTCTCCACCCCGGTCCCGCCACGCGTTCCCGGGGCACCGGACTGACGTGTGGTCCCGGGCCGGTCACCGGCGACGCAGCAGCGCCCGGGTCTCGATTTCCATGGTGAACGGCACGTCAGCTCTCATCGTCTCGCCATCCTTGGCGATCGAGTGCTCGACGTAGTGCTCGCCGTCGAGCCGCAGCAGGCGCAGCGTGACGGCGACCGACTCCTCCGGCTCGACGAGGAGGTACCAGCCGATTCGCGCCGCCGCGTAGAGCTGCATTTTCAGCAGCCGGTCCGCGCCGGCATTACCGGGCGAGACGACCTCCCCGACGAGCACCACGTCGGCGGCGTCGATGGTGGTGACGTCCTCGATCGGGGTGACCACCAGGTCGGGAATGAAGACCCGGCCGGGGGCCAGTCGGACGTTTACCGCTTCGTAGACCCAGAAACCGGCCGCGTCGGCACCGGCGTCCACCAGGTTGGCCAACCGGCGGGAGATGTGCTGGTGGCGCGTTGACGGTGCCGGGCTCACCAGGAGGCTCCCATCGAACAGCTCGATCCGGTCCGGCGTATCGCCGAGCGCGAAGTACTCATCCTCGGTCCACGGACCGGCATGATCCAGCAGCGCCACGCTCATGGCCGGATGTCACCTCCACCCAGATCCTGTCACAGGTTCACGCGCGCGGACCTCCGGCGCGAGGACCGACGCGGGCATGTCGGTGACCGAGAGCACGCTTGACGATCTGACGTTTCATGCAATGATTGTCAGCATGTCAAGTGACGAGCGCCTGGACCGGATCCTGGCCGCGGCGTACACCTGCTTCACCCGGCACGGCGTCCGCCGCACCACCATGGACGACATCGCCACCGAGGCCGGCATGTCCCGCCCGGCGGTCTACCAGTACGTCCGCAACAAGGACGACGCCTACCGCCGGCTGGCGGAGAGCCTGTTCGACCGGGCCCTCGCCGACGCCCGGGAGGCGGCGCGGCGCACCGACGCACCGCTGGCGCAGCGGCTGCACGCGGTGCTCGCCACCAAGCTGGAACTCACCCTCCGGCTCTACCGGGACAGCCCGCACGCCCCCGAGTTGCTCGACGCGAGCACCCGGCTCACCGGGGACCTCGTCGAGGCGTACACGGCCTCGGTGGTCGATGTCGTGACCGAGGTGCTCGCGGCGGACGCCGGGGAACGGGCCCGGTCCGTCGCCGAACTCAGCGTGGCGCTCACCCGCGGCCTGGAGGCCGACCTCACCGACCCCGACACCCCCCGGCGGCTGCTGCGCGAGGGCCTCGCGCTGATCGCCGCCGGCCTAGCCACCAGGGAGAACTCATGAAAACCGTCCTGATCACCGGTACCTCGTCCGGCATCGGCCGGGCCGCCGCCGCGCGGCTGGCCCGCCGTCCCGACCTGACCGTGTACGCCACCGCCCGTAAGACCGCCGCCATCGAGGACCTGGCCGCCACCGGCGCCCAGATGCTGCCGCTCGACGTGACCGACGAGGCGTCGATGACCGCCGCCGTGGCCGAGATCGAGCGCCGACACGGCCAGGTGGACGTCCTGGTCAACAACGCCGGATACGGCGAGTACGGGCCGATCGAGGAGGCCGACATCGACCGGGTACGCCGGCAGTTCGAGACGAACGTGTTCGGCCTGGCCCGGCTCACCCAGCTCGTGCTGCCCGGCATGCGGCGGGCCGGCCGGGGACGGATCGTCAACATCAGCTCGATGGGCGGCCGCCTGGTCTTCCCCGGGGGCGGCTACTACCACGCCAGCAAGTACGCCGTCGAGGCGATCTCCGACGCGCTTCGCCAGGAGGTCCGACCGTTCGGTATCGAGGTATCCATCGTCGAGCCGGGCCTGATCCGGACCGGGTTCGGGGCCGTCGCCGGGGAGTCGCTGGGTGCCAACCCCTCGGGGCCGTACCGGGGCCTGGTCGCCGCGGTCGACCGGGCGATGACCAAGTCGTACGCCAATCCGGCGCTTGCCGCGACCCCGGACGCGGTGGCCAAGGTCATCGAGCGGGCGGTGACCGCCCGGCGGCCGCACACCCGGTACATCGTCACCGGCGCCGCTCGCGCGCTGGTGCACACCCGCCGACTGCTCGGCGGCCGGGCCTTCGACGCGATCAACCGGGTCCAGTTCCGCTGACCGCGCCGCGCCGGGGCGACGGCCTGGTTACGGTGGGAGCGTGGTCGAGCACCCGCCGCTGACCAGGATCGCCGCGGACGCCGAACCGACCGCCATGCCGGCGGCCAGCGGCGCCCCGGTGGTGGTCGGGGTGGACGGCTCCGAACTCGACAAGAGCCTCATCCGGATGGCCGCCCGGGAGGCAGCCCTGCACCACCGCCCGCTACGGATCGTGCACACCTTCAACTGGACGCCCGACCCGACGGAACCGATTCCCACCGAGGTGCTCCGGGACCCGGCCGCAGAGGTGCTCGACCGCGCCGTCGCGATCGGCAGGCGCGCCGACCCGGTCGTCGAGGTGACCGCCACGCTGCTGGAAGGTCCGCCGGTGACGGTCCTGCTGCGCGAGTCGGGCGCCGCCGCGCTGCTGGTGATCGGTGACGGTGGGCTCGGCCGGTGCACCTGCGTGCCGGTCGACGCCACCGCTCTGATGATCGCCGCGCGGGCTGGATGCAGCGTGCTCGTCGCCCGGGACACCGTGCCGCCACCCGGGCCCATCGTGGTCGGCGTGGATGGCTCGCCCAGCTCCGGGCTGGCCCTGGACTACGCGTTCGACGCGGCCCGCCGGCGCGGCCGCGACCTGGTCGTCATCCGGGCGTGGGATCCGGCGGAGCAGCCCGCGCTCAGCGATGCCCAGGCGGTCGGCCAGCTCGACGCCGAGATCGAGCCGTGGCGGCACAGGTATCCCGGGGTGGCGGCCGAACCACGGGTCCGCGTCGGCGACCCGGCCGACATGGTGGTCGCCGTGGCGGCGGACGCCGAGTTGGTGGTCGCCAGCGCCCGGGGAGACCGGCCGTGGCGAGGCATGCTCGGCGGCGTGAGTCAGGCGCTGCTGTACCACTGCACCACGCCGGTCCTCATTGTCCGCGAACCGCACGAACTCTACGTCCAGGTGTGAGGGGCACGAAGCGTCCGCCGGAAACCCGGACCCGAAGCGCCCGCCCGGGGATTCCGGGCGAGAAGGAGTCCATCGGGGGTAAGGAGATCCGTATCCGGCGGGACCAACGGCCCTGACCGACGTGGCGCGCCCGGCGGCACGCTGAACACCGATCGTGGTTCCGGCCGCGGCACTCCCCCGAGACGCGAGAGGCTCAGGTTGATGACAACTGATACCGCCGTAGCGGCGCACGGACCACTGACCGACGACGAACTGCGCCGGTTGGACGCGTACTGGCGGGCGGCGAATTACCTGACCGTCGGCCAGATCTACCTGCTGGACAACCCGCTGCTGCGGGAGCCGCTGCGCCCCGAGCACGTCAAGCCCCGGCTGCTCGGTCACTGGGGCACCAGCCCCGGGCTGAACCTGCTCTACGTACACATGAACCGGGCGATCGTGCGGCGCGACCTGAACGCCATCTTCGTCACCGGGCCCGGCCACGGCGGGCCCGCGCTTGTCGCCAACACCTGGCTGGAGGGCACGTACAGCGAACGGTATCCGTCGGTCAGCCGCGACGAGGCCGGCATGCAACGGCTGTTCCGCCAGTTCTCCTTCCCCGGCGGCATCCCCAGCCACGTGGCGCCCGAGGTGCCCGGCTCCATCCACGAGGGCGGCGAGCTGGGCTACTCGCTTATGCACGCGTACGGGGCCGCGTTCGACAACCCCGACCTGGTGGTCGCCTGCGTCATCGGCGACGGCGAGGCGGAGACCGGCCCGCTGGCCGGCAGTTGGCTGTCCAACGTCTTCCTCAACCCGGCCCGGGACGGCGCCGTGCTGCCCATCCTGCACCTCAACGGTTACAAGATCGCCAACCCGACGGTCCTCGACCGGATCCCCCGCGACGACCTGCTGTCGATGATGCGCGGCTTCGGCTACGACCCGATCGTGGTGGAGGGCGACGACCCCGCAGTGGTCCACCAGGCCCTCGCGGCGGCCCTCGACCGGTCGCTCGACGAGATCGCCGACATCCAGCGCCGGGCCCGCGCCGGCGGCCCGGTCACCCGACCCCGCTGGCCGATGCTGGTGCTGCGCACACCCAAGGGCTGGACCGGCCCGCACGAGGTCGACGGGCACCTGGTGGAGGGCACCTACCGGGCCCACCAGGTGCCGCTCGCCGGGGTCCGCACCGACCCGGCGCACCTGGCCGAGCTGGAACGCTGGATGCGCGGCTACCGGCCCGAGGACCTGTTCGACGCCACCGGCGGCCCGGTGGCCGAGCTGGCCGGCCTGCCGCCGCGGGGCGATCGCCGGATGAGCGCCAACCCGGTCGCCAACGGCGGCATCCTGCTGCGCGACCTCGTACTACCCGACTTCCGGAAGTACGCGGTGGACATCGAGGAGCCGGGTCAGCCGGTCACCGGACTGATCGGCCCCACCGGGAAGTGGATGCGGGACGTCATCGCCGCCAACCCGGATCGGTTCCGGTTGTTCGGCCCCGACGAGGTGGCCTCCAACCGGCTCGACGCGGCGTTCGAGGTGACCGGGCGGGCCTTCGTCGGCGAGACGCGGCCCGACGACACCCACCTCTCCCCCGACGGCCGGGTGATGGAGGTGCTCTCCGAGCACCTGTGCCAGGGCTGGCTGGAGGGTTACCTGCTGACCGGCCGGCACGGCGTGTTCACCAGCTACGAGGCGTTCATCCACCTGGTGGACTCGATGCTCAACCAGCACGCCAAGTGGCTCAAGGTGACCCGGGACATCCCGTGGCGGAGGCCGATCGCGTCGCTGAACTACCTGCTGTCCAGCCACGTCTGGCGGCAGGACCACAACGGCTTCTCGCACCAGGACCCCGGGTTCATCGACCACGTGGTCAACAAGAAGGCCGAGATCGTCCGGGTCTACCTGCCGCCGGACGCGAACACGCTGCTCTCCACCATGGATCACTGCCTGCGCAGCCGGAACTACATAAACGTGGTGGTGGCCGGCAAGCAGCCGGGGCCGAACTGGCTCACCATGGACGAGGCGATCATGCACTGCCGGCGCGGCCTCGGCATCTGGGACTGGGCCAGCAGCGACGCCGGCAGCGAGCCGGACGTGGTGCTCGCCTGCGCCGGCGACGTCCCGACCATGGAGACCCTGGCCGCCGCCGACCTGCTCCGCCGGCACCTGCCGGACCTCAAGGTGCGGGTGGTCAACGTGGTCGACCTGATGCGCCTCCAGCAGCCCAGCGAACACCCGCACGGGCTGCCCGACGTGCAGTTCGACACCATCTTCACCCGGGACAAGCCGATCATCTTCGCCTACCACGGGTACCCGTGGCTGATCCACCGGCTCACCTACCGCCGGACCAACCACGAGAACCTGCACGTGCGCGGCTACAAGGAGGAGGGCACCACCACCACGCCGTTCGACATGGTGATGCTCAACGACCTGGACCGCTTCCACCTGGTGATCGACGTCATCGACCGGGTGCCCGGACTGGCCACCCGGGCCGCGCACCTGCGGCAGGAGATGGTCGACGCCCGCCAGGAGTGCCGGGACCACACCCGCCGGTTCGGCGAGGACGCCCCGATGGTCGCCGAGTGGCGGTGGCCGGGCGCCCAGGGCGCCACCCGTGGCTGACGGCACGCGTTCGGTGGCCGCCGCGGGAGACGGCTGACTGAACGGACCTGACGGACCCGGCGGGTTGCATCCACGCCGGGTCCGTCGGTCGGCCACCGAAGTCAGTCCCGGGCCGCGACCGGCTGGCCGCTGGGCCGCTCCGACACCCTCCGGGACATTGTCGCCGAACTGACCACCACCTGGCCGTTGCAGGCACTCGGCATCCTCGCCGAGGTGGAGCGCTGGCAGCGACCGCTGATCGACCGAGCCGTGGCGGCGGCCCGGGAAGCCGGACTCTCCTGGGCCGAGATCGGCAACGCGCTCGGCATCAGCCGGCAGTCGGCACACGAGCGCTTCCGCAACGTCACGCCGACCAAGCCCCCGGGCTGACCGAGCCGTCAGTTCCCGGCGGCCGGGCTCAGGCCACCACGCAGCGCGCGCAGCGCGTTGAGGATGACCACGACGTCGATCCCCTCCTGGAGGACCGCCCCGGCCAGCGGCGGCAGCAGACCGACCGCCGCCGCCACCATCGCCGCCACCGCGAGCGTCATCCCGACCAGGGCGCTCTGGACGGCGATCCGGCGCGCGTACCGGGCGATCTCCACCGCGTCGGCAAGCCGGTCCAGCCGGTCCACGGTCAGCACCGCGTCGGCCACGTCGGCCGACGCGGTCGCACCGGTGGCGCCCATCGCCACCCCGACGTGTGCCTCGGCCAGCGCCGGCGCGTCGTTCACCCCGTCGCCCACCATGACGGTCACCGCGCGACGCGACTCGGCCCGTACCCGGTCCACCTTCTCCGCCGGCGTACACCGGGCCACCACGTCGTCGACGCCGACCGCCCGCGCCACCCGCTCGGCCACCGGCGGCCGGTCCCCGGTCAGCATCACCAGCCGGTCGAAGCCGGCCACGCGCAGCCGGCGGGTGGTGGCCGGCGCGTCCGGGCGTACCGGATCGTGCAGCAGCAACCCCGCGACCGGCGTGCCGTCCACGCGGACCCAGACCACCGACATGCCCTCGTCCTCGGCCCGCCGGCGGACCGGCGCCGCCCACGGCGGCGGCTCCCCGGCGAGCTGCCCTACCGCGACGGTCCGCCCGTCCACCCGGCCACGCACCCCGCGACCCGGCTCCTCGGTCACCTCCGCCGCCACGGCCAGGTCGAGGCCCCGGTCGCGGGCCGCCCGCACCACCGCTGCGGACAGCACGTGCGCCGAGAGCTGCGCCACCGAGGCCGCCGACCGCAGCACCTCGGTGCCGTCCCAGCCGTCGGCGGTCACCAACTCGGCCAACCGGGGCCGGCCGGCGGTCAGCGTCCCGGTCTTGTCGACGAGCAGGGTCCGGGCCCGGCCGAGCACCTCCAGCGAGCCGCCGTCGCGAACCAGCACGCCCCGACGGGCCGCCCGCGACAACCCGGAGACGATGGCGATCGGGGTGGCCAGCAGCAGCGGGCACGGCGTCGCCACCACCAGCACCGCCACCGCCCGCAGGAACTCACCGGACGCGACCCACGCCGCGCCCGAGACCACAAGCGTGAACGGGACGAAGGCGGCCGCGTACCGGTCAGCGAGCCGCACCATCGGGGCCTTTCGCGCCGTCGCCTCCCGGGCCAGCCGGACGATGCCGGCGTACGTACTGTCCGCCGCCACCGCCGTAGCTACCATGCCGAAGGCGGCCCCCGCGTTGCGGACGCCGCTGGCCACCGGGTCGCCCGCCCGCCGGTCGACCGGCTGCGACTCCCCCGTCACCACGGACTCGTCCAGGGTGGCCCGGTCCTCGATCCGCCCGTCCACGGCGACGACATCACCCGGGCCGACCAGCAGGTGGTCGCCGGGCCCCACCCGGTCCAGGTCGACCTCCTCAATCTCACCGGTCGCGGTGCGCCGCTTGGCGGTGCGCGGCGCCCGGGTCAGCAGCTCGTGCAGGTCCCGGGTGGCTCGCCGCTCGGCGTACTCCTCCAGGGTGCGGCCGGTGGCCAGCATCAGCGCGATGACCGCGCCGGCCAGGTACTCGCCGACCAGCAGGGTGCCGCCCAGCGCCAACGCGGCGATGACGTCCACCCCGAACTGGCGCCGCAGCAGACTGCGCAGCATGACGAAGACGGTGGGCAGCAGGGTGGCCAGGGTGGCTCCCGCCCACACCAGGTCCGCCGCCCGGCGCGCCCCGGCCAGCCACAGGCCGCCGCCGGCCGCCACCACCAGCAGCAGCGCGACAAGCGGTGTCCAGGTGGACCAGCCGTGCGGGCGCTCCGGCGCCGCCTCGCGCCCCCCGCACCCGTCCCCCTCCTCGTCAACCCCCACCAGTCCCCCGCCCCCCGGCCCCGTCTCCCCCGCGTCCCCCGCGTCCCCGCCTCTCCCGTCGATCTTGCAGTTCAGGCTACTAATATATGCGCATTTGCACCTTAAGTCGCAACCAAAAGTGCAAGATCAACTACTGGGAGGGTCGGGGAGAAAGGGCTGGGTGGTAGGGCCGATGCGCCCCTGCGTCGCCGCCCGGACGCCGATAGGTTGAAGACGTCACGAGGGGAGTCAGGGGATGACCAAGGTGCCAGCAGAGACCGTCGCCGTGCCGCACGCCCTCATCCAGGCCGCCGCCGTGGCCGGGCACGCGCCGTCGGTGCACAACACCCAGCCGTGGCGGTGGCGCGTGCTGCCGGACCGGCTGGAGTTGCTCGCCGTACGGGAGCGGCAGCTCGCCGCCATCGACCCGGACGCCCACCTGCTCGCGGTGAGCTGCGGCACCGCCCTGCACCACGCGGTGGTCGCGCTACGCGCCGAAGGGTGGACGGTGCGGGTGGACCGGGTCCCCGACCCGGCGGATCCGGACCTGCTCGCCGTCGTGGTGCCCACCGGCCACGCCACGCCGGAGCCAGCAGCGATGCGGCTGGTGCAGTCGATGAGCGTCCGGCACACCGACCGTCGGCCGGTGAGCGACGAGCCGGTGCCGGCGGCCACGCTGGACGAGATCCGGCGTGCCGCCGCGGAGCACGCCGACCTCCAGGTGCTCGACACCGACCAGATCCTGCACCTGGCCACCGCCGCCGGCCGGGCCACCGACGCCGAGGCGGAGGACCCCCGGGTACGCGAGGAACTGCTCTACTGGACCACCCGGGCGCCCGCCGGCACCGGGCTCACCCCCGAGGTGTTGCCCGCGGAGCCGGCCCGGACCACGGTGCCGGGTCGTGACTTCGGCCCCGGCGCCCTGCCGATCGGTCCCGGTCACGACCGGGCCGCCACGTACGCGGTGCTCTTCGGCGACGGGGACGAACCGCACGACTGGATGCGGGCCGGTGAGGCGCTCTCCGCCGCCTGGCTCACGGCGACCGCCCTGGGCGTCTCGATGGTCCCGCTGAGCTGGGTGGTCGAGGTGACCGGCACCCGGGAGATCCTGCGCCGGGCGCTGGCCGGCCTCGCCCAGCCGTACCTGGTGCTGCGGATCGGCATCGCCGACCCCGAACACGCCGGTCCGCCGCGGACCCCGCGGCTGCCGGCCGACCAGGTGATCGACACGTCTGCGGTGCGGACACCCCCGCCCGCCTGAGATCCGCCGTCCGGGCGGCGTCACGCCGCCCACGCCGGGCGTTACCATCGGCCAATGTCCGCCGACATCGGCCTGCCGGAAGACGACCAGAAGACTCCCTCACTCGGCCTGACCCCGCTGTCCCGGGTAAGGCTCGACGAACTGCTCCAGGAGATGCTGGACCGGGTCGGCGAGGTGGTGGCCAGCCGGGAGCGGCTCCGAGCGCTGCTCGACGCCGTGGTCGGCATCTCCACCGACCTCGACGTGCGGTCCACCCTGCTGCGCATCGTCGAGTCCGCCTGCGAGTTGGTGGGCGCCCGGTACGGCGCGCTCGGCGTGCTCGGCGGCGACGGCTACCTGCACAACTTCATCACCCACGGGATCGGCGCGGAGGAGCAGGCCCGGATCGGCGACCTGCCGCACGGACGCGGTGTCCTCGGGCTCCTCATCGACGACCCGCGACCGCTGCGGATGCCGGACATCACCAAACACCCGCAGTCGTACGGCTTTCCGCCGCACCACCCACCGATGCACAGCTTCCTCGGCGTGCCGGTGCGCATCCGGGACCAGGTGTTCGGCAACCTCTACCTGGCCGAGAAGCAGGGCGCGAGCGAGTTCACCGACGACGACGAGCAGATCGTGGTGGCGCTTGCCGCGGCGGCCGGGGTGGCGATCGAGAACGCCCGGCTGTACGCGCTGGCGCACCGGCGGGAACGCTGGCTCGCGGCCACCGCCGAGATCACCGGCGTGCTGCTCGGTGAGGTACGGCGTACCGACGCGCTCAGCCTGATCGCCCGACGGGCCCGGGAGGTGGCCGAGGCGGATCTCGTGCTGGTGCTCCTCTACGACGAGGACGCCGGCCGGTTCACCGTGGAGGTGGTGGACTCGGCGTCCGAGCCGGCATCGGCGCTGGTCGGCACGGTGCTGCCGGCGGTCGAGACCACCTTCGCGGCGGCGGTCACCGAGCGGCGGCACGCCGTCGTCGACAACTTCGCCGAGACCGCGGCGTGGCCGGTTCCGGTGTCCCGCGGCCCGGCCGCGGTGGTGCCCCTGGCCACCGCCGAGACGCTGCACGGCGTGCTGGTGGTCGGCTACGCCACCGGCCGCAACGCCCCGGCCGAGGATGACCTCGCCCTGCTCACCAGCTTCGCCGGTCAGGCCGCGCTGGCCCTGGAACGGGCCCGGGGGCAGGAGGAACGAGAACTGCTTGTGGTGCTGGAGGACCGCGAACGGATCGCCCGCGACCTGCACGACGTGGTGATCCAGCGCCTGTTCGCCACCGGACTCCAGTTGCAGAGCGCCGTCCCGTTGACCGTCCGGCCCGAGGTGAGCAAGCGGATCAACGCGGCGGTGGACGATCTGGACGCCACCATCCGGGACATCCGGCGGACCATCTTCGAGCTGCGCACGCCGATGAGTGCCGCGTTGCGGACCGAGATCCGCGAGGCGATCGAGGTGGCCGCCGGATCGTTGGGCTACCGGCCGACGCTGCGGCTGACCGGGCCGGTGGACAGCGCGGTGCCCGACGACATGCGTCCCGACCTGCTGGCCGTGCTCCGGGAGGCGCTGTCCAACGCGGTCCGGCACGCCAAGGCCGACCACGTGTCGGTCGACGTGACGGTCGATCCGGACCGGCTGACGGTGGTGGTCCGGGACGACGGCGTGGGCACCGATCCGGCGGCCGCCCGGGGCGGACTGGTCAACCTGCGGGAGCGGGCCGTCCAGCACGGCGGGACCTTCGATGTCGGCCGGGCGGAGCCGCGCGGCACCGAGCTGACCTGGAGTGTCCCGCTGCTTCACTGACCGCTCGCCCACGCCGAGCCGTCGCCCCGGCACCAGGCCCCGCGCCATCACACGCGATGGGCACGAGGCACGGCAGATGATCATTCCCGGGACAGCCGGGACGAACCGTGGCGACTGCTATGGAGAAGATGTATGAGAGCTTGATACATAACCAACAGGAGATCGTCATGACGGTTACCCAAATTGACCTCGATGATGACGCGTTGGCCGAGGCAATGCGCCTGTCCGGCGCGCGAAGCAAGAAGGAGACGGTCAATCTCGCCTTGCGGGAGTACGCCGCGCGGCACCGTCGCATAGCCGCCCTTGATCACTACGCCGCGGCAGCGCAGAACTGGGACTACGAGGGCTGGCAGGACATGCACGCGGCCGGAAAGTCGCCGGCTGCGTGATCCGCTATCTGATCGACTCGTCCGCCTTGTGGAGACTGCTCCGCGACCCCGATACGACTTCGTAACTGTCGCCCGACACCTTCCGGATGTGGCCGAACGACGGGTCCAGTCCACCCCCTAAACCATGCGCGACGACATCCCGTGATGGCCGGTCAATACGGTGAGAGGCGCAGCGCTAACCTCCCGGCATGCGCATGCCTCCGCTGCCCGCGCCGTCAGCGCCGCTTACGCCAGAACAGCTGGCGCAACGCGCCGTCGGTGATCGCACGTTGGACGTCCCCATCAAGCCCATCACTATCAGCCCCTACGACCCGAGCTGGCCAGCACGCTACCTGCGTGAGGAGGCCCGCATCCGGACTGCGCTCGGCGAGCGTGTCCTCGCTGTCGAACACGTCGGCTCCACCGCAGTGCCGGGACTACCCGCGAAGGATCGCCTCGACATCGACCTGATCGTGACCGACCCGGCCGACGAGGACACCTACGTCCCGGACCTGACCGCTGCTGGATACCTGCTACGCACTCGGGAGCCGTACTGGTACGAACACCGTTGCCTATGGACCGAAGGTCATGACGTCAACTTGCACGTTTTCGGCCCAGATTGCGACGAGTTCCTGCGCCACCTCATCTTCCGGGACTGGCTCCGCAGTCACCCTGACGATCGTGATCGCTACGCCTCACGCAAGTACGAAGCAGCCGCAGAGCATCCTCTCTCGGCGTCGCGCTACGTCAACGGTAAAGCCACCGTCATCAGGGAGATCCTCAAGCGTGCGGGATTACGCTGACCAGGGCCCGTCATCCACCCGCAATGGCGACCATGTTGATTGGCTGCCAAGTCCGACTCAGTGCCCGCCCTTGCCGAGCAGCCGGGTCGCCAGCACCGCCGCCTGGGTACGCCGCTCCAGTCCCAGCTTGGCCAGCACGCTGGAGACGTAGTTCTTGACCGTCTTCTCGGCCAGGAACATCCGGCTGGCGATCTCCCGATTGGTCAGCCCCTCGGCGACGTACTCCAGGATCCGCCGCTCCTGCTCGGTGAGTGACTTGAGTTCGCGCGGCTGCTCCACCCCGCTGCGGATCCGCTCCAGCACCCGCTGGGTCACGGCCGGGTCGAGCAGCGACTGACCGGCCGCCACCCGGCGGACCGCGTCCACCAGGTCGGTGCCCCGGATCTGCTTGAGCACGTACCCGGCCGCACCCGCCATGATCGCCGCGAACAGGGCCTCGTCGTCCTCGTACGAGGTGAGGATCAGCCCCTTGATGGTGGAGTCAACCGCCCGGACGTCCCGGCACACGTCGATGCCGTTGCCGTCCGGCAGCCGGGCGTCCAGGATCGCCACGTCCGGACGCAGCGCCGGGATCCGGCGGGTCGCCTCGTCGGCCGAGCCGGACTCCCCGATCACCTCGATGTCACCCCCGGCCTGCAGGAGATCGGCCAGGCCACGGCGGACGACCTCGTGGTCGTCGAGCAGGAAGACGCGGATCATCCCTCGTTTCTACCCGCATCCGGCGCCCTCTGTAACGGGCCGAAGGTCCCGGACCCGGTCACCGGCCAACGGGCGGTCGGGACGGGTCCGTTGGCCCTGCCCACGCCCCCACCGCCCGGCGCACGGTGGGGGTGTCACCCGGTGGCGTCATCCGGGCAGGAGGAGAAGCCATGGTCCCGACGACAGGCCGGCCGGCGATGAGCGACGGACCGCTCGCCGTCGCGGCACGCACGGCCCTGCACGCTCCGTCGGTGTTCAACACCCAGCCGTGGCGCTGGCGGGTCGCCCCGGACCTGCTCGAACTCCGCGTCGCCCCGGACCGCGGACTGCCGGTCACCGATCCGGACGGCAAGCTGCTCACCATCAGCTGTGGCGCCGCCCTGCACCACGCCCGGGTCGCGCTGGCCGCCGCCGGACACCGGGTCGAGGTGGCCCGCCTACCGAACCCGGCCGTACCCCGGCTGCTCGCCCGGCTCCGGCTGACCGGCTCGCGGACCCCCACCGCGGCGGACACGGCGCTGCTGGCGGCCGTGCCCCGCCGCCGGACCGACCGCCGGGCCTTCGCGGACACCCCGGTGCCGGCCGCGTCACTGGACCGGCTCCGCGCGGCCGTCGAGGCCGAGGGAGTTCACCTGCACGTGGTACGCCACGACCAGATGCCGATGCTGGCGGTGGCCACCGCACACGCGGCGGCCACCGAACTGGCCGACCCCGCGTACCGGGCGGAACTGGCCCGATGGACCCACCGGCCGGCGGACGAACGGGACGGCGTGCCAGCGACGGTGGCGGTCCGTCCGGCCCCCCGCCGGGTGCCGGTCCGCGACCACGCCGTCGGCGGCGCCCCGGGCCTGGAGGTCGGCGCCGGTTTCGACCGGGGGGCGAGCTATGTGGTGCTGTACGGGGAGAGCGACGACCGGGCCGGTTGGCTGGCCGGCGGTGAGGCTCTGTCGGCGTTGCTGCTCACCGCCGTGGTGGAAGGGCTGTCGGCCGCGCCGATCAGCGACGCGGTCGAGGTGAGCTGGCCGCGAGGGCTCCTGCGGGACCTGCTGGCCGGCACCGGTGAGCCATACCTGGCCGTCCGGATCGGGGTGGCCGTGCCCGGCGAATTGCCGCCGGTGCCCCGCCGCGGACCCGACCAGGTGATCGAGTTCCAGGAGGGGCCGGGCCAATGAACGTCGAGCACTACACCGAAGCGCAGTTGCGGACCGCCGTCGTCACCGCGATCCGGGCGCCGTCGCTGCTCAACAGCCAGCCCTGGCGGTTCCGGTTGCACGCCGGCGGGATCGAGGTACGCGTCGACCCCGACCGCGAGTTGCCGGCCACCGACCCCGCCGGGTGGGGCGCCCGGCTCGCCTGCGGTGCCGCCGTGTTCAACCTGCGGCTCGCGTTGGCCGCCGCCGGGGTGCCGGCCCGGGTGCGGGTGCGCCCCTACCCGACGGATCCGCGGGTGGTGGCTCGACTGACACCGGATCAGCCTCGCCCGCCGACCCCCCGGGAGCGCGATCTGTTCGCCGCCGTACCGCGCCGGCACAGCAACCGGGCGCCGTTCTGGCCGGATCCGGTCCCGGCCGACGCGCGGTGGCGGCTCGTGGAGGCGGCGCGGGCCGAGGGCGCCTGGCTGGAGCTGGTCATCGGTGCCGGGCCCGTGAACGCGGTGGCGGAGATCGCCCGCAGCGCGCACCGGGTGCTCGACCGCGATCCGGCGTACAGCGCCGAACAGCGTGCCTGGATCCGGGCTGAGCAGGCGCAGGACGGTGTTCCGACGGCCGCCGCCGCATCGTCGTCCGGGGAAATACACGACCTGCTGCCGCAGCGGAACTTTGGCGGACGCGACCGGGCACCCGGCCGCGACTTCGAGCCGGAGCCGCTGGTCGCCGTGCTGGGTTCGGTCGGTGACACGGCGGCCGACCAGATCACCGCCGGGCAGGCCCTGCAACGGGTGCTGCTCACCGCGACCGACGCCGGCCTCGCCGCCTCGATGATGTCCCAGCCCATCGAGGTCCCCGGCGCCCGCGAACAGTTGCGGTTGGCATTGGGCCGATTCGGCGTACCGCAGATGGTGTTGCGTGTCGGCTACGGGCAGCCCGGCTGGCCGACGCCGCGCCGGGATCCCGCCACCGTGATCGACCCGCCGACGGACGGACAACGTGTTGAGGCCATCCACGGCAAGAGGGTGTCCTCCTGACGTCCAGGGACAGGCTGGCCGGCACGGACTCAACACCGCGGCACGGAGCCGGGCGCGTCACCGAGCCGGGGCGCGTCACGGACCCGGGGCGGCGGTGAGATCGGTAGGGGCCGGCGCCCGGATGGACGCCCGCGGTCCGAGAGCGGTCCCGTCCGTTGGCACGTCGTCCAGCACCAGCGCCCGTGCGCCGATCCGAGCCCGGTCACCGATCGTGACTGGTCCCAACACCATGGCTCCGGCGCCGACGGTCACCTCGTCGCCAAGCACCGGTTCCCCGCTGGAGTCCCGCCGACCGATGGTCACGTGGTGGTAGAGGCTGACTCCCGAGCCGAGCCGGGCACCCCGGTGCAACACCAGGCCGTACGGGTGGAACAGCCGCAGCCCCGGTCCACAGGTGACGTCCCGCGGCAGGTCGCTGTGGGTACCGAGTCGGACCACGAGCAGGTTCAAGACGCGGTACGGCACGGACCAGAGGCGCCGCGTCAGAGTACGGCGGGCCGTGGTCCACTGGCCGAAACGGAAGACCGTGATGACGATCTTGGCCAGCGGGTCCCTGTTCCGCGGATAATCCTGTCGCAGCGTCTCGAACACGTCACCGAGGGTAGGGCAGCGGACTGCCCGTTCCGATGACCCCGGTCAAGAACCCGACAGACCGCTGCGGTCGGGCTCCGCGCCCCGCGCCGTGCCGACGGGATGGGGATCGGGGACGGCCGACGAGGGCTCGGGGTCGGCGACCGGTCCCACGTGACGCATCCGGATCAGCGTGGACACGCCGGTGGTCAACGCCACCACGACCACGATGAACAGCGGCAGCCTGCGGTCGATCAGGACCAGCGCGGCCCCGATCGGGGTAGCCAGGGCGGTCGGCGCGAAGAGCACGGTGTTCGCGGTGCCGGCCACCCGACCGAGCAGGTCGCTCGGGGTCCGGGTCTGAACCGCGGTCATGGCCGCGACAAGCGTCCACGGCAGTCCCAGACCCACCAGCAGGCTGCCCAGCAGCGTCACCGGCCACCACGGTACGAACCAGGCGGTCGCCCCGGCGGCGACCAGCACCGCGCCGACACCGCCGGTGACACCCTCTCCCCGACCGGTCAGCAGGCGTCCGACGATCAACCCGCCGAGGAGGGAGCCGGCGCCCTGAGCCGAGGCGAGGACGCCCATGAACTCCGGGGGGCGGTGCAGGCCGGTGGTCACCGCCTCGTACACGGCGGCGGTGGACACGCCGGAAAGGGCGATGGTCGAGCCGCCGAGCAGGATCACCGGGCGCAGCACCGGATGCCGCCAGAGGTATCGGAGGCCGTCACGGACCCGGACGGTACGGCGCTCCGGCTCGATGGTCGCGTCGCTCATGCCGTCCGCCGGGGGGCGGGAGAGGCTCCCGCCGGCCGGGGGTCGGATCCGGATCGCCCAGTAGAGTCCGGCGGCCACCAACAACAGGGCGGCGGCGAGCACGGCGACCGGGTAGCCGCCCTGCCAGGCGAACAGCGCGGCACCCAGCAGCGGGGCGATCAACTTCATCCCCTCCTGGGCGCTGGTCCGCAGGCCATTGACCAGACCCAGCCCCGCGCTGGGCAGCGCGGCCGGCAGCAGCGCGGAATCGCCGACGTCGACCAACACGAAGCTGACGCCGTACGCGGCCATCACGAGATAGATAAGCCACAGTTGGTCGCTGGACCGGACAGCCAGCAACGACAGCAGTACGAGCGCGGTGATGAGGCAGGTCCAGATCAGGAGCGGCTTGCGCGGTAAGCGGTCGGCCAGGCTGCCAATCAGCGGTCCCAGCAGGGTGGGCAGATAGAACGCCGGCGCGGCGAGAGCGGCGAGGCTGCTCGATCCGGTGAGGCTGAGCGTCCACACCCCGCCGGCGAGCAGCATGACGGAGCCTCCGCAACCGATGACGGCTGAAACGCCGACGAACAGCACCGCGTTGCGATCACGCCACAGTGGTCCCAGCACATGTCCCCCAGGATTGAGTCGAAGTGGCTCACATCCTGACCGCCGACAGTGGCCGAAGTCAAGCTCATGTTTAGTCGACTGCGCTCAAGTTTCGGCCTCCCGGCCGCGAGCATGCGACCACAGTCACCCGCCAGGTGCGGCCGTCTCGATCGCGACACGCAGCCGATCTGTCGCCACGCGGATCGGTGCCGGCACGTCGAAGCCGGAGGCCGCGTTCACCACCTCGGCCAGATCGGCCAGGGCACTCCGGGCCAGGTCGTACAGCCCTCCCGGGGGTGCGTCGCCGGCGGCCGCCAGCGTTGCCCGGGCCAACTCACCGACCGGTCGACAGCTGGTCCACTCGTGGTTGGCGCGCAGGACCCGCTCCGCGGCACGGACAGCCACGCGGAGTGTGACCACCGGTTCGCCGTAGTCCCGGTCAATTCTCTGTTGACGCTGGCGGTTGACCCGATGCCGACGGACGTCGCCGGCCACCGGGCCAGCCAGCCGCAACCACCGCTGCTCGGCCGCCTGCCGCGAAGCCAGCGACAACGCCTCGGCCACCGCGCTCCAACTCGCGCCACCGTCGCGGGCCGCCTCGATCAGCGACCGCTCGACCTCGTCGAGATGATTCCGCAGTCCGCGAAGCAACCCGAGGCCGGCGAGGGCATCCGCCGTGGTGGTGCCGGTCAGTGCGGCGAGGACGGCCCGATGGTCGCCTAATGCCGACGGGTCGGATGGCACGTCCCGGCTCGACGACGGCGGCCTCGCGGAGGGGGACGGTTCGGCGTTTGTCACGCGCGCATCGTGCCGCCAGGACCGCCGCGACGTCAACACTGCATTGACAATGCCGGGCCGATCGCGGGCCGCCTGGTCACCTGTCGCGGCGCCCCAAGAGGTGAGCACGACCCCGTGGGCTCCACGCCGTCCACAGATTGAAGATGATGATGACGACACCGATGAGGATCCACAACACCACGAATCCGCGGTGCGAACCGTCGGAGCCGAACCGCGTGACGCCGAAGATCAGAATGCCGATGCCGGCAACCGCGCCGACAACGGACCCGACCCTGCTCGGTCGCACTCGGTGCGGCTCGGGCTCGTCGTCACCGGAGAGAGCCGCAGGCCCGCCCGGGTCCACGGGGCGAACGAACCGCCGCAGACCACCCTTGCCCAACGCCGTCACCAGGGCGTTCCCCACGACCGTGATCCCGGTGGCGATCCATAGCACGGAGAACCAGGAGAACGGTTCTCCGACGATCCGCGTGACACCGAAGACGACGATCGCGGTCCCCACCCCCGCGATGAGCCAGGCGAGCGGCCGGTTCGGCGGCATCCGGTAGCAGGTCATGACGATCCACTTACCCAATCACCAGCCGACTGACGACTCGACGGCCCGAGGGGTCCTCTGCCGGTAGGACCGTCGCAAGTCGATCGACTCGGTTTCGGCGAAGTTGGGGTGTCCCAGAGTTCCGGAGACCCGACTTCGCCGATCCTGAGTCGATCTTGGTGGGCCGGGGTCCTCCCGGAGGTGGACGACCCCGGCCGGGCGGACCAGCGCCAGACGGGTCAGTCCGCGATCTTCCGCATGCCCGGACGGCGGCCCCGGGTCGAGACGAACTGGTACGACATCGCGGCGAACGACGGGTCGCGGGTCAGTTCGTGGAACGCCCGCAGCTGGGCGGGCGACAAGCCGGCGGCGACGAGTTCCGGTTCGAGCTGGCGGGAATTGATGTCGTGCAGTGCCAGGCCGCGCGACCCGCCGGTCCAGCTTTCCGAATGCGTCACCGAGTCGACGTCGGTCAAGCCGGCCCGGACCATCTCCGCGTGCACGTCCTGCGCCCACGACAGGTTCGCGCCGTGTCCCTGCAGCACGTGCAGGATGGTCTCCATGACCTGGGTGAAGAGCTTCGCCGCGTCGTCGTCGACGGCGGTCAGCACCCGCAGCGGCGTCGTGCAGTCGAACTCCTCGACGACGAGCCAACCGCCCGGAGCCAGCGCGTCGGTCAGCTTCCGCAGCACCCGCTGGCGTTCCGGCAGATGCAGCAGCAGCAGCCGGGCGTGGATGACGTCGAAGGTGGTACCCGGCGCCGGTTCGGTGCGGATGTCGTGACGCCGTACCTCAAGGTTGGCCGCCGGCACCAGGTGCTGCGGATCGATGTCGGTGGCGACGACCCGGCCGTCGGGACCGGCCGCCCGGGCCATCAGCCGGGCAATGGAGCCGCCTCCCGCGCCCACCTCCCAGCAGGACGCGCCGGGCACCAGCACGGGCCGGGTCAGCCGGCGCGCGCTGATCGGGTCCAGGAACGCCTCGAGGGTACGCATCTGATCCCCGGCCTGGGGCGAGGCGTTGTCGAACGTGTAGCCGATCTCGGTTGGGGTGGACACCGTTACCTCCTCGGTGTGGTGTGCGCGGGATGGTCGGCACCATCCGGCGACCCGGTCGCCGATCCGGCGCCGGACGTCGGCGACCCCGGGTGGGATGCCGCCGCTCCCGCGGTGGACGCCGCCGGCCCGGTGCCGTGCGGGTCCGAATGGCGCGGCCCCGGTGCCGCGCCATGGTGGTCCGTGGTCGCCGGTAGGGAGGCGGCGCCACTGAGCATTGCTTCGATGGGCGCGAGGTCGACCTGGACCTCGGCCGCCGGGTGGTCATAGACCAGCCGGCCGTACTCCAGCACCGCTATCCGGTCCGCGACCCGCAACGCGTGGTGCAGTTGCTGTTCGACAAGCAGCACGGTCAGTCCGGTGCGGGCCAACTCCGCGATCAGCTCCCGGATCCGCTCCGCGAGGTCGGGCGCGAGCCCTTCACAGGGCTCGTCGAGCAGCAGCACGCGGGGTTGAATGAGCAACGCCCGGGCGATCGCGAGCATCTGTTGCTCACCACCGGAGAGCTGGTCGCCCCGGTGCCGTGACCGTTCACCCAGGCGGGGCAGCAACTCCAGCACCCGGGCGGTCGTCCACCGCTCGCCGGTACTCGCGGTGCGCCGGGCGGACGTGGCCGCGAGGGCGAGGTGCTCGGCCACGGTCAGCCGTGGAAACACCCGCCGGCCCTGCGGCACCAGGCCGATGCCGGCCCGAGCCACCCGGTGCGGCGGTGCGCCGGCCAGTTGCGCACCGTCGAGTTCGATCCGGCCCGAGTACGGCCGCAGCAGCCCGGCGACGGCGTGGACGAGGGTGCTCTTGCCGGCTCCGTTGCGCCCGATCACCGCCTGGACCGTCCCGGTGGCCACTGTCAGGCTGACACCGTGCAGGGCGGTACCGCCGTCGTACCCGACGATGAGACGGTCGACCCGCAGCATCACGAGACTCCCGCCGCGAACGCCTGCCGCAATGCCGGGGAGACCCGGATCTCCGCCGGACCACCGGTGGCCAGCACCCGACCGTCGCGTAGCACCGTGACGGTGTCGGCCAGCTCGTAGACGAGGTCCAGCCGATGCTCCACCAGCAGCACCGACATCGTCCGCGGGAGCGCCGCGAGCAGCTCGACGAGTCGAGTCACCTCGGTGCTGGACAGCCCGGCCGCCGGCTCGTCCAGCAGCAACAGCCGCGGCCGGCCGGCGAGGGCCATCGCGATCTCCAACTGACGACGCTGCCCGTGCGACAGGTGCCCCGCCGGCTCCCGCGCATGGTCCGCCAGACCCATCCGGTCGAGCAGCGCGGCGGCCGGCCGCCGGACCCGGCGGTGGAACCCCCACGGCCGCCAGCCACCCCGGAGTACGACCTGCGGCAGGGCCGCCACCACCACGTTGTCCAGTGCGGTAAGCGTCGGCCAGACGGCTGGACGCTGATGGATCCGGCCGATGCCGAGCCGAGCCCGCCGGGCCGGGCCGGTCCGGGTGATGTCCCGCCCACCGAACCGGACGGTACCGCCGTCCGCCCGCTGGGCGCCGCCGATCAGGTCCAGCAGCGTGGTCTTCCCAGCGCCGTTCGGCCCGATCAACGCGTATCGCTGGCCGTCCTCGATCCGCAGGTCGACCCGGTCGACGACGGTCAGGGATCCGTACCGCCGGGAGAGTTTCTCGGCGGCGAGCAGCGCCGTCATGCGCGAACCTCCGGCTGGGCGAGGCGAGGTTCACCGGCGGCGACACGGCCGGAAACCCCGGCGCGCGCTCGTCCCGGACGCCGGGTCCGGGGCCAGCCAACGCCGTTGGGGAACAGGTACGCGGTCGCGACGAACAGCGCGCCGAGCACCAGCGGGGTATAGCCGGGCAGCACCCCCGACAACCAGTCGCGCGCCGCGATGACCAGGGCAGCGCCCACCAGCGCACCGGTCATCGAGGCGGCCCCGCCGATCACCACCCCGAGCAGGAGCAACGCGGAGGCGTCGAATCCGAAGTCGGCCGGGGAAACGTACTGCTGCGCGGTCACCAGCAGCGAGCCGGCCACCCCCGCGACCGCGCCGGCCAGCACGTAGGTGAGGGCGAGGTACGTCGGAACCGGGTGGCCGCTGGCCCGCAACCGACCCTCGTGGTCACGGCCGGCCCGCAGCACGGCGCCGAACGGGGTGCGGAGCAGTAGCAACACGACCCCGAGTACCACCGCGACCACCACGAGGGTGTAGAGATAACGGGCCCGGTCCGTTTCCAGCACCGGCATTCCCCAGACCGGTCGTAGCGGTTCGAAGCCGGCCTTCCCGTCGGTACCGCCGGTCACCGAACGCCAGCGGCTGGCCGCCGTGGCGACCAGTTCCCCGATGGCCAGCGTGATCATCAGCACGATCACCCCGCGGGCGTGCACCACAAGCGGCACGGTGACCGCGCCCAGCAGCGCGCCGGCGACGGCGCCGATCGCCACCTGGGTCACCCCGATCTGCGGCCCGTTCGTCGCGAGCACCGCGCAGGTGTACGCCCCGGCGGCGTACGGCGCGGTCTGCCCGAGGGTCGGCAGACCGGCCACGCCGGTGAGGAGCGCGACGCTGACCCCGACCAGCCCCAGCACCAGGGTCCGGGCGAGCACCGAGATCGTGTAGTCGTCCGTGGTCCACGGCGCCACGATCACTCCGGCCAGGACGAGCCCGGCCGTGGCCCGGCGGAGCACCCGCCCGCTGACGGCACTCACCGGAGCACCGCCCATCGGCGTGGGCGCCAGCCACGGGACCGGACGGCCAGGGTCACGGCCATCGCGGCGAAGAGCAGGAACGGTGCGGCCGACGGCAGCAGCGCCACCCCGAGGGTCTGGATCTCGCCGACGGCCAGCGCGGCGAGCAGCGTGCCGCCCACCGAGCCGACCCCGCCGAGCACCACGACGACCAACGACAGCAGCAGTACGGTGGCCGCGGTGCCCGGCCCCGGGCCGAGGATCGGGGCGCCGAGCACCCCGGCGACCCCGGCCAGCGCGCCGGCGATGGTCAGCACCCCGACCCGGACCCAGGCCGGATTGACGCCCAGGCACGCCACCATCTCGGCGTCGTCGACGGCCGCCCGCACCAGCATGCCGGCCCGGGTCCGGGTGATGGTCAGCCAGAGCAGCACGGCGAGGACGACTGCCACCCCGATGAACACCAGGCGGTACGCCGCGTACCGGTGCCCGGCCAACTCCACCGATCCTTCGAGCGCCGCCGGCAGCCGTACCGGCAGGTCGTCCGGGCCGAACGCGGTGACCAGCAGGGCCCCGCCGGCCAGCGCGACGCCGAAGGTGAGCAGCGCCTGGGTGAGGTGGTTCCCGGCCGTGACGGGGGCGAGCAGGCCCGCCATGAGACCGCCCGCCCCCGCCGCCACGACCGTGCCGACCAGGAGGGCGAGCAGCAGGGTGGCCCAGCCGCCGTCCAGCAGGGCCGCCGCCGTGTAGCCACCGATCGCGTACAACGTGCCGTGCGCCAGGTTGAGGATGTCCGCCACGCCGAAGCAGAACACCAGCCCGGCGGCGACGACGAACATCAGCAACCCGTACGCGATGCCGTCGACCGCCGGGACCAGGTAAGCGTCGAACCGCCCGAGCACCCCGCTCACTGCCCGACGGTCGCCAGGTCACCGACGACGGTGTTGGACAGGGCGCGACCGTCCTGGCGGACCTGCCGCAAATACCACTTCTGCACCGGGGAGTGGGTGGACTTGGAGAACTGCCAGGTGCCGCGCGGGCTGCTGATCTGGCCCAGCTCGGCGATGGCCGTGTTGATCGAGTCGGGGGTCGGCTTGTCCCCCGCCGCGCCGATGGCCCGGTCCAGCACCGCCGCCGCGTCGTAGGAGGCCATGGCGTACGTGGTGGGAGGTCCGTCGTGGTTGGTCTTCCACGCCGCCACGAACTCCCGGTTCTCGGCGTTGTCGAGGTCGGGTGAATAGTTGAGCACCGAGTAGATGTTGCGGGCGGCCTCGCCCTGCGCGTTCAGCACGCCTCCTTCGGTCAGGAAGCCCGCGGCGTACAACGGAATGTCCTTGATCTCGGACTGGGCGTACTGCTTGACGAAGTCGACGGCGGCGGTGCCGGCGTAGAAGGTGTAGACCGCGGCGGCACCCGACGCCTTGACCTGGGCGAAGTAGGGGGTGAAGTTGGTGGTCTGCGGGAACGGGGTGAACCGCGTCTTGCCGTCCGGGTTCGCCAGCTTGCCGCCCACCTTCGCGAACTCGTCGGTGAAGCCGCGCAGTTCGTCCCAGCCACCCTGGTAGTCCGGCCCGATCGCGTAGACCGGTCCCTTGACCGTGTCCTTCACGTACTGCGCGATGGCCGCTCCCGGCTCCTCGGACAGGTAGGACGTGTGCCAGATCCGGGACACGTCCTTGAGCTCGGGCCGGCCGTTGGAGCCGACGAACGGCACCTTGGTCTGGCTGAGCACCGGATAGATGGCGGCCACCGACCCACCACCGACCCCGCCGGTCAGGGCCAGCACCTTGTCCTGCTTGAGCAGCTTGGTGGCCGCCGGTACGGCGGTTGGGGCGCCGTTGCCCTCGTCGGCGATGACCAGCTCCACCGGGTGGCCACCGAGCTTGTTGTCGTGCGTGGACAGGTACAGCTGGAATCCGTCCCGAATCTCCGTGCCCACCGCCTGGTACGTCCCGGACAGTGAGGCGAGAAGGCCGATCTTGATCGTTTCCTGGGCGCCTCCACCGCCGCTGTCCTGTGCGCAGCCGGCGACGGTGAGACCGAGGGCTAGCGACACCGCCGCGAACGCGCGGCGGCGCCGATGGTGCATGGCAGGCATGTCATCTCCAGACGGTGGGGAAGCGGAGTTCGGAGTCGGGTGGGTGGCGTCAGCGGCCGTGGGCGAGGGCGGCCCGGGCCGCCGGGGTGAGCACGTCACCGATCTGGTTCGCCAGCTCGGCCATCTCGTACGAGACCTTGCCGACGTCACAGTTGGGCGAGGCGAGCACGAGCAGGGAGGCCCCGTCGTTGAACGCCATGGAGAACATGAACCCGCCCTCGAGCTGGGTGACGTTGGAGATCACCGCTCCCGCCTCGAAGAAGCTGGCCGCCCCGCGCAGCAGGCTCACCAGACCGCTGCCGGTGGCCGCGAGCTGATCGGCCCGGTCGGGTGGCAGGCTCCGGGTGGCCGCGACCATCAGTCCGTCACTGGAGATGGCGATGGCGTGGCTGACCTCGGTGGCCCGCTCGGCGAAGTTGTCAAGCATCCAACCGAGATCCTGATGGTTCGTCACCTGCTGCTCCCTGTCGCGTCACTGGTTGCGGGGATGGTGGCCGGCCGCCGGCTGGTCACCCCGCGCGCGTAGGCGGCCATCGCGTTGGCGACCTTCGTCGGGTCCCGCCGCTCGGGTTGTGACTGTCGGGGCAGTTCGCCCCCGCCCGGCACGAGGTACCGCTGGGGTTGGCGCTTGGGCAGTCCGGATGCCGTGGTTGCGGCCACCTCCGGCGCGACGGCCTGCGCGGCGACCCGCCACGCGTCGTCGGCCGGACTCGCCCACGGTGACGGGCTCTGTCCCCTGGTCCGGTCGGCGCGGAACCAGTTGTTGACCTGCTGGAAGATCACGAGCTCCTCCGTGGGGTCCTCGCCACGGCCGGAGCGGCCGCCCGCCGTCCGGTAGACCGGCGCGATGCCGGGCGCCCGGGGATCGGACCGCCCACTGCCGGGTCGGGCAGGCGGAGCGCCGGTCGGCACCCCGAACGGATCAGACCTCCCGCTCCCGGATCGACCCGGCGGCATACCGGCCGGCGAGCCGGTCGGCGTCGCGACCGGGCTCCCCACGGGCGGGATGACCGGGGCGCCACCCGGCATCGCGGCCGGGCTTCCGGCGGGTGGGGCGGCTGGAGCACCGACCACGGGCGCCGGAATTGCCCGGCGCAGTGATCCGTCGTTGGTCGCCGTCGGGTCCGGCACTCCGTCCAGTCCGGCGCCGACCATCGGCCGGCCGCCGGCTCCGGACCGCACCGGCTCGGCCATCCGGCTCGGCCGCTCGACCAGTCGTCCCGGCGCGATCACGTACTCCTCGGGCGGCACCGGCCGGATCAGCGTCGCCGGGAGGGCCACCTCGGCGATGGTGCCGAGTCGGGGGCCGGGCCTGAGCTGGACGCCGACGCCGAGTCGAGCGGCGAGCTGGCCGACCACCACCAGGCCCATCGCCCGGACCGCGGCCACGTCGGTGTCCGGTGGGTTGGCGAGCAGTTCGTTGAGCTGTTGGATCCGTCGCGCGGACAGCCCGACGCCCTCGTCGCTGACCTGGATGACGACCCGGTCGCCGAGACTGCGGGCGGTCACCCAGGACTCGGTTTCCGGTGGCGAGTACGCGGTCGCGTTGTCCATCAGTTCGGCGAGCAGGTGGACGACCTCGTCCACCTTGTCGGCGACGACGGCGACATCGCCGTCCACGACCCCGAGCCGGATCCGCTGGTACTGCTCGATCTGCGACAGCGCGGCCTGCAGCACCTTCTGCAGCGGCACGTCCTCGTGGCGCACCCGACCCACGCCGGCGCCGCCGAGGACCAGCAGGCTGGAGTTGATCCGGCCCATCCGGGTGGCGAGGTTGTCCAGCTTGTAGAGCTGCTGGAGCTTCTCCGGATCGGTCTCGTCGCGTTCGACGAGGTCGACCTGGGCCAGGACGGCGTCGACCAGCCGCTGTTCGCGTCGGCTGAGGTGAACGAAGATGTCGGCCGTGTTCGCCCGCATGACGGCCTGCTCGGCCGCGGTTCGCACCGCGGCCCGGTGCACCGCGGTGAAGGCCTGACCCACTTCGCCTATCTCGTCGTCGCTCGACGGTTCCAGCGGTCGAGCGGACCGGCGGGCCAGGGTTTCGGGGTCGACCGAGCCGCTGTCGGAGCGGGTCAGCCGGGCCACCATCGCCGGTAGCTGGTCGAACGCCACCGCGTTCGCGGCGTCCCTGAGGCGGTGCAGCCGGCGGGTGATCTGCCGCGCGACAAGCCACGTCACCAGCACGGTCAGCAACAGGGCCAGCACCACACCGGCGCCTTCCAGCATGGCTCGGCGCCGTTGCGCGTCCCGGTCCGCCCGCACGTCGGCGAGCACCGCCGCGTCCACCCGTTGCTGCACCTCGTGCAGCCGTGCCGACCAGGCTTGCGTCGCGTCGATCCAGGCCACGGTGTCAAGGTCCAGGCGGGCACCCGGACGGGCCCGGGACACCTGGTCCTGCAGTCGCTGCAGGGCGAGCGCCTCCTCACCGCTGCCGGCACGCTCCCACCAGGCCGACCAGCCCGGCCGGGCCAGGTCGAGGAAGGAGAGGCTGGCCTCGGTGAAGCTGGTCCTGGCCGCCGTGATGTCCTGCTGCGTGGCGGCCGTCAACTGTCCGGAGGCCACGGCTCGGAGCACCGCGATCTGTTGCTGGCCGACCGACTCGGAGGTGGCGGCCAGGGCTCCCGCGGCCCGGATGCCGTCGGCGATGTCCGCGTTGACCACGCCCTGGGCCAGACTTTCCCGATAGCCCAGCAGGTCGGCGATGAGGATCCGGTAGTTGAAGGTCATGGCGGAGACTGACGCGTTCGCGGCGGTGCGGACCTGTGCCCGCAGCGGTTGCAGCCCGGCCAGGCCGGAATCGATACGGGCCAGCGCTCCCCGCAGGTTGTCCGGTGGCGACGCGACCTCGTTGCGGGCGGCGCGGAACTCCCGCAGCGCGCTGTCGGTCTCGGCGACGTTGCGGGCGAACGCGTCCTGTTGGGTGGGGGCACCGGTGTTCAACAGGTCGGCGGCGGCGACCCGTTCCCGCTGCAGCCGGTAGGCGAGCCCACCCGCCTCGGTCCCGAGCTGGGCGAGTGTTTCGAGGTTGCCGGCACGGACGGTCTGACGAGCGCTGTCGGCGACCGCCAGGCCGGCGAACCCGATCACCGCAACCAGGGGCGCGGCGACGATGAGGCGCATCCGGGAGGCGATCTTCCAACCCCGTTGCCGGGGTGGAAAAGGCCGGATCGCGTGGGATCTGCTGTTCGACGCCAAGAGTCACCCCACGGGCTATGGCAAATGTCGATCTGCGGTTGCGGTAAGCAATTTCCATTGCGCCGGACGGGACGGGGCCGGAGCCAGACTTGACGGCGGTACAAACTGCTCGTACCAGCATCTGTACCCATGCCCAGGTAGCCGGTCCTGCCAGTGACGTTTGATCGGCTCCTCGCGCGGTTATCCGAGCACGGCGGACCGTCCCTGCGCCGGCGGGCCGGGCGGACCGACTCGTTCGTGGAGCATCCGGTCCACCAACTCCCGCAGTTGGTCGACCGCTTCCGCGACGGCCAACGGATCCGTCCCGGCTCCGGGGCCGGTGCACAACTCGGCCACGGCAGCCAGGCTCGCTGCGGACTGCTCCACCCGAGCGGCCGGCGCTGGTGCGGCCAACCCAGCCGCCGCCGACCGTCCGGCGAGCGGATCGCGGGGGCCCCGCCGCCCGTCGGCGGCCATCTGCTCGGCGGCGACCCGCGGCCACAACGCGGTCAGCCGGCCGCCGGTGGCCAACGCCTCGTCGCACCGGTCCGCGAACTCCCGGCTGCCGTATCGCCGCCCGGACTCCACGGCGGCCACCGTCTCGCGGCTGAAGCGCACCCGCTCGGCGAGAGCCCGCTGCGTCAGGCCCTGCCGGAGGCGCCACCGGCGCAACTCCCATCGGAACTGGCGGCTCGCCGCCGAGTCCCCGGTGGCGCACCGGGATGCGCCCTCCATGCGGTCACCTCCTAGCCGCATCGGCGAGGCGTTTCGGTGGGACGAAACGCGACCAAGAGCCGTCAGGCATTGGCCGGAGCCAATTCTTAACCCAACGGTGGACCGGTGGGAAGATGTTCCGGCCACCTATCACTGATCGTCGGTAAAATATCCGGGATGCGGCGCGGCCACGCAGGCCGGTTCGCCGATACCGTATCGGCCCCGCGGACGAGCACCGGCCGAGCGGGTGACCGGGACACCCACTCGGCCGGCGCGGTTTCGCTCGGCGGCACTCCTCGTCAATGCCGCCCTGGCCAGGAGATATGCGATTGCTAAGCGGCCTCCGGCACGGAGGCCATCATCCGCTGCGCAGGCGTTCCGAGCGGCACGCCGATATCGACGATTGCAGGCAGTGATCGATGCGCTCGAAATGCAAAGTTCGCTTTGTACGAACGAGAGTAGTCGGCTGCCAACCGCAGTCCCGGAATGGCCGCGGTGAGTCGCCGCAGGGCGATCTCGGTCTCCAACCGAGCGAGCGCCGCACCGATGCAGAAATGCGGTCCGTAACCAAAAGACAGGTGCTCGCGGCCGACCGACCGGTGCGGGTCGAACCGGTCCGGGTCGCGGTACACGGCTGAATCCCGGTTCGCCGCCCCGATCAGCAGGAGGCAGCGGGCGCCGGCAGGAATCGTCACATCACCCAGCGTCACCGGCCGCAGGGTCAACCGGAGCCAGCCGTCAATCGCCGGCGCGTAGCGCAGGGTCTCCGCGACGAAGGAGGGGATGCCGGTCGGATCGACGGCCATTCCTCGCCATCGGTCAGGTTCGGTGAGCGCGAAGTCGAGGGCGTGGGCCAATAGCCCGGCGGTGGTCTCGTGGCCCGCCACGAGCAGGTTAAAGGCCATGCTCGCGACCTCCGACTCGGTCAGCACCGCGTCGTCGCCACCCCGGTACGCGAGCGCCCGGCTGACGAAGTCGGTGCCGATCCAGCCCTTCCGGGCTCGCCGGGCGACCAGGTCCTGGCAGTACCGCCAGAAGTCGAGCAGCCCCTGGGCCAGGCGGAGCTGCTCGTCGGCGCTCGGGCATCCCCAGATCAGCGCGATCTGGCCGTCCGACCACTGCTTGATCCGTCCGACGTCCGACTCCGGCACACCGAGAATGTCGAGGACCACGCGCAACGGCAGGTCGGCCGCGAACTCGGCGATCAGGTCGACCCGCTCACCGGGGCGCGCGGCCAGCCGGTCAACGAGTTGGTCAACACGGCGGCGGACGATCCCTCCGTACTGTTCCTCGACCCGCCGGTCGGTGTTGGCGAAGGTGGCCCGCAGCGCCTTCCGGGTGCGGGGGTGAGTCGGCGGGTCGGCGGCCGCGGTGGTGGGCGGCGGATCAATCTGGGAAATCACCGCGAGCGCCTCAGGTGTCGGCTGGTACACCGGCAGCAAGGTGAGGGCATTCGCAAACGTCGAGGGGTCTCCGAGGGCCCGCCGCACGTATTCGTACTTACTGATCAACCATAGACCGAGATCATCAGCGTAGTGGGCGCCGACGGGATCGTCGAGAAGGCGCCGCCAGATGATGCCGGGATCCGTCAGATACGCTCCCGCGTAGGGATTGAGCTGCATGTCCGGGCCCCCTTGCACGCCGAGGGTAAGCAGGCGCCAACCACCTGGGAAACCGGACCGAGCCGGTTACGGAATTGACATCCCCTCACCCTCTGTCCCCTTGTTGTCACATACAGTGCACCCCCCGTCGCGGTTAGTCAATAGATGGCCTTTGCTGCCGACCAAGGATTTTTCAGCGGATCTCGAAACCCGAATCCTCCGCTCCACCAGGGCCAACTTGTCGAACGCAATTTGCCGAAGACGCCTCGCAATGTTCGGACCGACGCCGACCGCGAGACAACCGGCCGACCGTCGCGAGACAGCGGCACCCCACGCCCGCCACGTTCCCAGCCACGCTCGCCGCCTAACCGGCCCACGCCCGCCTCACGGGCCCACGCCTGGCCGTTGCGGGCCACACGCCCGCCGGGAGGCACGGATGCCCGGTCGGTACGCCTCCACCCGTGGGTGGCCGACGGTCGCCCGAATCCTGATCCCGGAATGTCGGTGGGGTCCGTTACGGTCGAGTAGCCATGGCCAGCGGAGTCGACCAGCACATCATCGGACGGGAGCACGCCGTCGCGGTGCTGCGCGCCGAGGTCGACCGGGTGGTGGGCAGCCACGGCGGCCTCGTGCTGGTCGCCGGGGAAGCGGGCATCGGCAAGACGACGCTGGTGACCGGCGCCGCCGAGGAGGCGCGCCGGCGAGGCGCACTGGTGCTCGGCGGCTCCTGCTGGGATTCCGACCGCGCGCCCGGCTACTGGCCATGGGTTCAGGTGATTCGCGGCCTTCGGCGTGGTGTGCCGGCCACGGAGTGGGCAACCTCGTTGGACATGATCGGTCCCGACCTCCTCGTGCTGCTCGGCGAGGGGCGGGACGCTCCGGCGGCCGGGTCGGACGGCCACGGCGTCGGGCCGGCCGGGGACGTGGACGCCACCGGCGACCCGGGAGGAGCCGGCGGCGCGAGAACGACCGGCGGCGAGGGCGCGGACGAGTTCCGCCGGCACGACGCGGTCACCACCGCGCTGGTCTCGGCGTCCCAGCGGCGACCTGTCGTCGTGCTCCTCGACGACCTGCACTGGGCCGACGGGGCGACGCTGCGGCTGCTCGAGTTCGCCGCGCGACACACCTGGTTCGAGCGGCTGCTGTTGATCGGGACCTACCGGGACGTCGAGGTCGACTCGCCCGGCCACCCGGCACAACCGCTGCTGGCTCCGCTGCTGAGCCGGGCCACCCCGCTGACCCTGACCGGTCTCTCCGGGGACGAGGTCGGGATCCTGATCGAGCGGACCGTCGGCCGGCGACCCGGCTCCGACCTTGTCGCCGAGGTGCACCGACGCACCGGTGGGAACCCGTTCTTCGTCGAGCAGACCGCGCGGCTGTGGCAGTCCGACGGCGCGGTGGAACGGGTGCCCCCGGGCGTACGCGAGGCGGTACGGCGCCGGCTGTCCCTGCTGCCGGCGGAAGTGGCCGATGCGCTGACGACCGCCGCGGTGCTCGGTCAGACCTTCTCCCCGCACCTGCTGGCATCCTGCGTCGAGGCCCCGGTGGCCGACGTGAATCGGCTGCTGGACCGGGCGGCAACGGCCCGGCTCGTGGTTCCTCGCGGCGACGGCCGGTTCGGATTCGCCCACGACCTGGTGCGGGAGACGCTGTACGACGCGCTCGACGGTCCGCGCCGGCGCCGTCGGCATGCCGACGTAATCCGGGCGGTCGACCGGCGACCAGGTGTCGCCCACGGGTTGCTCCCCGCTGAACTGGCCGGGCACGCAGACCTGGCGGGTGACGCGCTCGATCCGGGCCGGGCGGTGGACCTGCTGGAGGCCGCGGCCCGGGACGCCGCCAACCGGCTCGCCGTCGAGGAGGCGTCCGGCCACCTACGGCGGGCCATCACGCTTGCCGAGTCACCGGCCCGCGCGGCCCGGCTCGCCCTGGAACTCGCCGAGCAGATGTGCCATCTCCTTGATACCGGCCAGGGACGGCGCAATTTCCGGGAGGCCGCCACGCTGGCCCGGCGCGCGGACGATCCGGTGCTGCTGACCCGGGTCGCCCTCACCGCGCACCGGCACCTGGACGACGGCGCGGAGTTCGTCGGCGGACTGGTACGCGAGGCACACGACCGGCTGATCGGCGCCACCGATCCGGGACTACCGCCCGAGCGTCTGGTGGAGTCCCTGATCGCCCGCACCGAGTCGCTGGCCCGCCGGGACCGGGACGATGACGCGCTCACCTTCAGCCTGTGGGCCCGGCACGACGGCATCTGGGGCCTCGGGATGGCCCGGGAGCGGGAGGTACTGACCCGCGAGATGATCGAGGTCGCGCGGCGCAGCGGCGACCGGGAGACGGAGACCTTCGCCGCGTCGCTGCGCTGGGTCAACCTCGTCGAGCAGGGCGATCCCGGTTATCTCCGGCAGCTCCGCACGTTCGCCGACATGTGCGCCCAGGACGGTGGCCGGCGGTCCCGGCTGATGTCCGCCATCGACCGCGCCATCATCGCCACGTTCCAGGGTGACTTCGCCGAGTCCGCCGTTCTGATCGACGAGGTGGCCCAGCCCGACCACGGCGACCAGTCCGGTTTCGGCTCGGCCCACCACCACCTCCGCTGGGCCGACCTGCTGCTGCGAGGGCGGTACCCGGAGGCGGAGAAACTGCTCGACACGCTGGATCCGACGGACTACCCGTACCTCGATCTCCTCGGTGCGCTCACCGCCGCCGAGCGAGGCGACGTCGAGCGGGCGGTGCGCCAACTCACGGAGATCGAGGCGAGCGGCGTCTCGTACCCCCGCTACATGCAACCCCTCCGGTTGCGGCTGCGCGCCCGGGTGGCGGCCCTGACCGGCGAGCCGGTCCGTTGCTCTGAGGTCCGGGCGGCGTTGGCCCCGCATCGCGGTGACTGGTTGGTCTCCATGTGGGGCTGCGACATCAGCGGCCCCGCGGACTTCTGGCTGGCGTTGCTGGCCGCCGCCGAGAGTCGCTGGGACGAGGCGGTCGGCTGCTTCACGGCAGCACGGGAGTCCGCGTACCGGCTGCGCGCCCGGCCCTGGGCGGTGCTCGCGGGGGCCGGGTTGGCCGACGCGATGGCGGGTCGGGGTGACGTGGACGCCGCCCGGCGGCTGCGAGCCGACGCCGAGCAGGAGGCAGCGGAGTTGGGCATGTGGCAGGTTTCGGCGGGACCGATCGGGCGGGACGCGGACCGGTCCGACGCGGTGTCCGGCGCCCCTACCGCCCGCGACGTTGCCCAGGCGTCGCCCGTCGCCGTCATACCGGACTACGAGTTCCGCCGGGAGGGTGCGGTGTGGCGGTTGTCCTACGGTGGCCGGGTCGTCCACCTGCCGGACGCCAAGGGCCTGCGAGATCTGCATCTGCTGCTCGGCCGACCGGGTGTCGACGTGCCGGCTGTGGAGCTGCTCGACCCGACGGCGGGTCCGGAACTGGTGGCGGCGCGCCGGTTGGGCGCCGATCCCATCCTCGACGACGAGGCCAAGACGCGGTACCGGCGCCGGCTCGACGCGCTCGACGAGGCCATCGACGGGGCCGCGCTGCTCGGTAGGACCGACCGGGTGACCGCTCTCGACAAGGAACGCACCGCCCTGCTCGACGAACTGCGCGCCGCGGCCGGCCTGGCCGGTCGGGACCGCCGGCTCGGCGACGAGGGCGAGCGGGCCCGAAAGACCGTCGCGGCTCGTATCCGCGACGTACTGCGGAAGGTCGACAAACGACATCCGGAGCTGGCCGACCACCTGCGCGCGGCGGTCTCCACAGGCACCTCCTGCCGGTACGCGCCGGCCGAGCCGGTGCCGTGGCGTCGCTGAACGATCCGGCACGACCTGTTCGCTGCCGGCGCTGGCCGGGGCCCCGGCGCCCGGCCGAGGCCCCGCGCCGTCCGGTCAGCGACGGTTGTAGCGGTACATGGTCAGCGAGCCGAACACCGCCAGGCAGATCGCGCTGGCCGCCAGCGTCCAACCGATCGCACTCGCGTCCGGATTGCCCTCGACCACCGAGCGGACCGCGTCGACAAGCACCGTGATCGGATTGACCTTGACGAACGCCTGCAACCAGCCCGGCATGGTGGCCGGGTCGACGAACACGTTGCTAAGGAACGTCAGCGGGAACAGCACCAGCATGCTGACGCCCATCACCGACTTCTCGCTGCGCAGGATGAGGCCGAACAGGGTCCAGATCCAGGAGAACGCGAACGAGAAGACCACAAGCAGACCAACTCCGGCGAGCACCCCGACCGCACCGCCACCCGGCCGGAAGCCGAGGACCAAGCCGACCGCGAGGATCACCGTCGCGGCCAGTATGTAGCGCAGGACATCGCCGAAGATCATGCCGACCAGCGCGGCCGGCCGCCAGACCGGCAGCGTCCGAAACCGGTCGAAGACCCCCTTCTCGATGTCGGTGTTGAGGCCCACCCCGGTGTACATGGTGATCATGACCACGCTTGTCACCATGATGCCGGGCAGCAGGAACTGCAGGTACTCGCGGGTCGAGCCGGCCAGCGCGCCACCGAAGAGGTACGTGAACATCAGCGTCATGATGATCGGAAACGCCGTCACGTCGAACAACTGCTCGGGGACATGTTTGATCTTCAGGATCGCGCGCCAGCCGAAGGTGAGCGACGCGGACAGCGCGCTGGGCCGTGGTGGCCGAACGCCCGGGGCGAGAACGGTGGCCAGCGCCTCGGCCGACGGGACGTAGATGGTCGCCGTCTCGCGGCTGTCGGTCGTGGTGGCGGTGGTGGTCATGCGGTCGCCTCCAGGCGTACATCGGCGGCGGGCTGCGCCGGCCGGTCGGTCAGGGCCAGGAACACCTCGTCCAGACTGGGCTGGCCAAGCGAGAAGTCGTCCACGACGATGCCGGCGTGCGCCAACTCGGCCAACGCCTTCGCCGCCTGTTCGCTGGCTGCCAGGTCGGTGTCCGAGCCGGACAGTCGGGCGGTCAGGGCCACCGGATCGGGATCCGGCTGCACCGCCGTTCCGAGGGCGGCCGCGAGCAGCCGCTCCGCCTCCGACCGTCGCTCCGGGTCCCGGAGTCGGACGTGTACGGTGCCCGCACCCACCGAGGATTTGAGCGCGCCCGGGGTGCCCTCTGCGATCACCTTGCCGTGATCCACGACGGCGATCCGACCGGCCAGCCGGTCCGCCTCGTCCAGATACTGCGTGGTGAGCAGCACGGTGGTGCCCTGGGCGACCACCGCCCGGACGATCTCCCACACCTGACTGCGGCTGCGCGGGTCGAGGCCGGTCGTTGGTTCGTCGAGGAAGAGCAGGTCCGGCGTGTTGAGGATGCTGGCCGCGATGTCCAGTCTGCGGCGCATGCCGCCCGAGTACTTCTTCACCTGCCGGTCGGCGGCGTCGGTCAGGCCGAAGGCGGTCAGCAGATGCTCGGCGCGTTCCCGGGCCGCCGACTTGCGGTGCCCGAGCAGCCGGCCGAGCAACAGCAGGTTCTCCATCCCCGACAGGTCCTCGTCCACCGACGCGTACTGACCCGTCAGGCTGACCCGGGACCGCACCTCGTCCGCGGCGCGCACCACGTCGTGCCCGAACACGCGTGCGGTGCCACCGTCCGGACGTAGCAGGGTGGCCAGCACCCGCACCGCCGTGGTCTTTCCCGCACCGTTCGGGCCGAGCAGGCCGTACACGGTGCCCGCCGGCACCGCCAGGTCCATGCCGTCCAGGGCGCGGGTCGCACCGAACGTCTTGGTCAGGCCGACGGCCTCGATGGCGAGGCCGGTTGGCCGCTTGCTCATCGTTTGTGTCCTTCCCATCGGTTGCGCTCTTCTCAACTCATCAACGGGGACGCCGGCGGGACGGCGTCGCCGCCGTCCCGCCGATCCAGTCGGCGCTCCCACCCGGTAGGCGCGAGACCGCGACCGCCGGGCCGCTAGATCGGATCTAGCGAACGCCGCACGTGATCCGGCGCTGCTCAACGCTATGCGTGCGGAAGCGACACCGTGGCTCAACCATTAGGGGCGTCTTGACCGGGGATGGGCCAGGGTTGACCACCCACCCACCTACCCGCAAGCTTGAGTTAGCAGGTGCCACTAGGAATGAGCATGAGACGCCGGGACCGGCCCGGCGGCCCGGCCCTGCCAACACGACGGGGGAGACATGCCGGAGTACGTGGACGCCCTGACCACCTCGCCCTGGCTCTATCTCGTGGTGGCACTGCTGGTCGCCGCGGACGGAATCGTCCCGGTCCTGCCGTCGGAGTTCGTCGTGCTGACCCTGGCGGCGTACGCGGCAACCGGCCTGCCGGACACCGCCGGGCTGGTGGCTGCCGCGACCGTCGGCGGAGTGGCGGGTGACGCCGCCGCCTACCTACTCGGTCGGAATGCGGTGAACCCGGCCCGGCTGGCCCGGGGCCCCGTCCGCCGGCTCCTCCGGTGGGGACGACGGCCGATGGCCCGGTACGGCGCGCTGACCGTCATTGTCGGCCGCTTCCTGCCCGGTGGCCGGACCGCGAGCACCCTCCTGGCCGCCGCGCTGCACTACCCGACCCGGCGATTCTTCCTGGTCAGCACGATTGCGGCGACGTTGTGGGCCGGGTACATCACCGTGCTGGGCCGGCTCGGGTCGGCCGTCGCGGCCAACCACCCGCTGTTCCGGATCGTGCCCGGCATCGTGCTCGCGGTAACGGTGGCCGGCGCGCTGAGCCTGGTGGAGCGCCACCTTCGGCGGCGGGTCCGGCCCGCCGCCGTCGACCCCCTAGGCTCCGTCGACCCGGATCTCGTCGACCCCCTGGAATCCGTCGACCCCGCCGATCGACGGACTGTCAGTCGACGTCCTTGAGGATCCGTTCCAGGGTGGCCACCCTGGTATTGATCTCGGTGAGCCGCTCGGCGGTCTCTCGCAGCTGGCGTTCCGTCTCCTCCTGGACGCGCACGGCATGCTCGGCGAGTTCCCGGTAGTGGGACTCCGGGACCGCCGCTCGCCGGGACCGCCAGATCCGGGAGCCCTGAATGATCAAGACAATCACCAGGGTGAAGAAGCCGGCGGTGCCGATCACGTCCGCCCATGCCCGCACGTTCATGGTCAGGATTCTCCGTCCTCGTCGTCCCCGGTCGTCCGGACCTCGCCGAGCGTCGCCTCGGCGTCCGCGATGGACTGCGGCGTCAGGCTTATCGCGAAGGGGGTGACCTCGTAGAACTTCATCGCCTTGCCATCCGGGGACAGCTCCATCTGGGCGGACACCAATCCGGCCGCCTCCAACCTGCGCAGGTGCACCTGCAGCAGAGCCCGGCTGATGCCCAGTTCCCGGGCCAGCCTGCTGACGTAGTTGCGCCGCCGGGCCAGCGCGGCCACCACGCGGAACCGGTGCGGGTTGGCCAACGTTGCCAGCACCCGCACCAGCCGGTCGCCGGTCGGCGCCGGATCGGTCGTGATGGGTTCCCCGCGCATCGCACCGCAAGCTAGCACGCCACCGGGCCCACCTCGCCGCCCCGACCGGCGGCACCGGGACGGCCGGCGTTTACCCCGACCACCCGGCCGGGTACTTGTTTGCCCGACAGCACACAACTTTCCCTCGAAGGAGGCTGTCGTGGGTATCGGTGTAAGCATCTTCCTGCTCGCGCTCGGCGCCATCCTGACCTTCGCCCTGGACGTGAACATCGGCGGGCTCAACGTCGACGTCGTCGGGTGGGTGCTGATGGCGGCCGGCGTACTGGGATTGATCATGACCACGCTGATCTGGGGGCGGCGCCGCGAGGTCGTCACCACGGCACCTCAGCGCGAGGTCGTCCGCGAGGAGCCGGTGGAGTACCGGCGGGACGTCGACCGGCCGATCTGACCGCCCGTCCGACCACCCGTTCACGGGCCCGCCTCGTAACGGGTGGTCGTGCGCGGCAGGCTCGACCGCTGGATACCGAGCTTCGACCCGACCCGGCACGCTCCGGTCCGAGGTCACCCCGCGCTGCCGCCGTTCGACATTTCACTGAAACGGTCAAACCGCCTAAACTATCCTGTTATCGACCATTCAGGAGAGCGCGGAAACCTCTCAGGGATCCCGGAACACCCGGGATCGGGACCTTCCCGGTACGTCCGGGCGGATTCCGCGGCGCGGCACGCGGGTGGAAGCATGCGACCACAAGGGACATCGGCACTCGACACGCCGCTACGGGACGTCGTCCGGACGCCGACGCGTCGCTGGCCGGCGCTGCCGGCGGGATGGTGGACCGTCGTTCGTCGGCCGGGCGGGCGAACGGCAACCGTCGGCTGGCTCGTGGTGGCGCTGATCCTGGACGCTCCGGTGACCCCGGCGGTGCCGCGTACCGGCCTCGATCCCGGGTGGGTCACCGGCATCAACGTGGCCTCCACCGAGGGCCTCCGGTTCGGGCGGGAACTGATCTTCACCTACGGGCCGTGGGGATTCCTGGACCGCCCACTGCTGGTCAGCGGCACCCAGTTCGCGCAGGGAGTCCTGTTCGCGGCCCTCGTGACGACCGCCGTCTTCGTCGCCGCGTACCTCTGCCTGCGGCGGCTGTGCCGACCCACAATCGTGGGCCCGGCGGCGCTGCTTGTCGTCCTGCTCGTGCCGAACAGTGAACCGGGCCTGGCCCTGGTCGCCGCCACAGTGGCGGTCACGCTGCTCGACCTCCGGTGGGGAGAAGGCCGGGCACAGCGATGGCAGGACAGCTGGCCGGTCGCCGCTCTCGGCGCGTTGGCGGCCCTGCTGTGCCAGGTGAAGTTCTCCGAAGGTCTGATCATGCTCGCGCTGGCCGGCGCGGTGGCGCTGCGGGCGACCACCCGGCGCGGCGTCGCCCGCGGTCTCGCCGTCGCGGCGACGGTGTTCGCCTTCGCCACCCTCCTGTTCTGGATCATCGCCGGGCAGCGCCCCGGCGACCTGGCCGGCTGGTTCACCGGCTCGTGGGACCTCGCCAGCGGCTACGCCGCCGGCATGGCGAAAGAGGAATATCATCGCGTCGGCGGCTACCTCGCCGCCGCCGGATTGGCGCTTGTCGCGGCCGTGTCCGTGACCGGACTGGTCCGGGCCGGCGGCCGGCGCACGGCGCTCCACCTGGTCCCGCCACTGGCCATCGCCGTGGCGTTCGGCCTCAAGGCCGGGTTCGTCCGGCACGACAGCTATCACGAGTGGACGTTCTTCCTGCTGCTGGCGTTCGCGCTGCTCGCCCTGGCCGGGCACGCCCGGCGGGCCGGCGCGCCGCTGATCGCCGCCCTGCTGGCCGTCGGCCTGCTGCCGCACGCCCAGGCTTTCGACGCGATCGCCGCCATGGACCGTTGGCGGGAGACAGGCCGGGTCGTGTTCGACCAGAACCAGCGGGCGGCTGCCCTGGCAGGGGCGGCGAATCAGGCCCGCCAGGCGTACCGGCTCCCGCCGGACCTGGTCGCGGCGACCCGGGGACACCCGGTGAGTGTCGACCCCTGGGAGGCGACCCTCCCATGGGCCTACGGGCTGGACTGGCGGCCGGTCCCGGTCTTCCAGACCTACGCCGCGTACACCGTGGGCCTCGACGAACGGAACGCCCGAGCCATCGCCAGCGCGGCGGCGGACCACCGTGTGCTCCGCCGCCCCGGACTGGCCATCGACGGCCGTAACCACCGCTGGGAGACCCCGCGCTACCTGCTCGAACTGACCTGCGGTTACCGCGTCGAGACCGAATCGGGCGGATGGCTGCTGCTCCGGCACGTCGGCGACCGGTGCGGCCCGGCACGCAGCCTGGCGACGCGAAGCGTACGGGCCGGCGAACGCGTCGACACGCCGGTGGCCGCACCAGGGGAGATCGTCGTGGCCCGGTACGTGCCCGACGCCCCGTCGCCGATCGCCGCGCTGACCCGCACGCTGTTCAAGGAGCCCGGCCCGACGACCGCCACCGTGGACGGCACCCGCCACCCCGTACCCGCGGCGGTCCGCGACGCACCGCTGCTCGTGTCGGTGCCCGCCCGATCCGCGGTCGGTGCCCCCTTCGGCTACCGGACGCTGAGCTTCGACCGATCCGGCACGGTCCGGTTCGAGGCCATCACCCTGCGGTGACGCAAGCCCGGGCCAACGGGCTGCACCGGGCGGCTCTCGTCGGAACGCCGCTACAGGCGACCCTCCTCGACGGCCCGACCGACCCAGGGGATGACCTCGTCGAGCATCTCGTCGAGACTCGTGCTGGCCTGGAAACCGAGCACGTCACGGGCCTTCCGGACGTCGGGGATGCGGCACCGCACGTCGTACTCGAACGGCTTGTCGGAGATCAGTCGAAGCGGTAGCTCCGGGCCCTTGATCTTCTGCCAGATCAGTTCCGCCAGCTCCCGCACGGTGGTGGAGCGGTCCGTGGAGATGTTGAAGTCCTCGTTCCGCGCGGCCTCGTGCTCCATCGCGGTCGCGATCCCCCGCGCGAGGTCGCCACCGTAGGTGTAATGCCGGACCTGCTGCCCGTCGCCGAGGATGTGCAGCGGATCCTGTCCCTTCAGGATCTTCTGCACCAGGTCGGGCACCACGTGCGACATGGCGAGCTTGACATTGCCGGAGAGCACCTCCGCCTCGCCCAACGCCCGCCCCTCACCGACGCCCACGCAGTTGAACGGACGCACGATCGTGTACGGGAGCCGGTACTGGTCCCACGCCGCCCGGGCGTAGTACTCGACGGCGAGCTTCTGGAAGCCGTACGACGAGAGCGGCGGAGGTACCCGGCGTTCGTCACCCTCCCGTGACGGCCAACGGTCCGTCGACTCGAACACCATGGATGACGACAGGTAGGTCACCTTGCGCAGTCGCCCACCCCGGAAAGCCCGGAGCGCCGCGTCACAGGACGCCGCCATGATGCGCTCGTTCGTGGCGAGCAGGTCGTAGGCGTAGCTGTGGAAGTACGAGATCCCGCCGATCATCGCCGCCCCGGCCACGAAGTGGTCGCAGTCGGCCAGCAGACCGGCGAGCAGGCCGGTGTCGCGCGCGTCGCCCTCGACGAACCGGTAGCGCGGATCATCGTCGTACGAGTGGGCAACCGGCCCGTACTTCGAGTAGTTGTCGACACCGACGACCTCGTGTCCACGGCCGAGCAGCTCCTGCACGAGGTACCCACCGATGAAGCCGGCCGAGCCGGTGACCAGGACTCTGCTCACAATTACTCCTTAATGGACCTTGCTGGTCTCGGTATCACGGATCTCCCGGGACATGTCGCCACCTCGATCGGCCACGGCGTTGACCGGCCGGGTCGTCGACCGCTCGGGCGCGATCCGGCGTCGATCGGTCAGCTTCTCCAGGGTCAGCGGACGTCCGAAGGCGAACAGGTACCAGCGCAGGTAGCCGGGCAGGAACCGGCCCAGGTCGAACTGCGACTCGCCCAACCGCCGGTCCAGCCAGATGGTGGGCAGTTCCGCCACGGGCAGACCCAGGCGGGTCGCCTTCGCGGTCAGCTCCAGCCCGATCTCGAAGCCGGTGCGTGAGTCGATGCCGACCGCCCGAACGAAGTCTGTGGCGTACGCCTTGAAGCTGTTTGTCGCGTCGCAGGTGCCCACCCGGGCGAACAGGCGCAGGCTCCGTCCCGCCCAGCGGGACAACGTCCGTTTCAACCGGGGGCCGCCGACCTGCTGTCCGCCCGGCATGTACCGGGAGGCGGCGGCCACCGCGACCCCCCGCTCCACGAGCCGCACCAGATCGTCGATCTGGCGCGGATCGTCCGACCCGTCGGCCATGGTGACGACGACGACCGGCGCCACGGACGCGTCCACTCCATACCGGACCGCCTGCGCGGGACCGGGTCCGTACCGGTTCAGCACGGGGCGCACCCGGGGATCCGTCGCGGCCACCTGGCGTACGTACGGCGCCGTGGTGTCCTCGGTGGTGTCGTAGACGACGAGCACCTCTGCGGGCAGCAACACGTCCCGCCGGATCCGGTCGAGGCAGGCGAGGATCGCGGCGCCCTCGTTGTAGACGGGCACCACGATGGAGACCCGTGGCGTCATACCAGTGGCTCCCGCCCGGTCAGGCCCCACATGTCGACCAGCGGCAGGTCGGTCCGGAGGTCGGCGTACTCCGGGTGTGGCGCGCCGATGATCAACAAGTCCGACCCCGCCAGCACCTCGTCCAGCCCGAGCAGGCGTTCGTCCGGCACCCGGGGGTCGGTGCAGGTCACCGCCCCCGCCTTGACCAGCAGGATCTTGCGGAGCTTGTAGGCCAGGCTCTCCCGAGAGTCGTCACTGCCCCCCTTGAACGCCATGCCGAGGATGCCGATCCGCATCCGGGCGAGGTCGTAGCGGGCCTCCAGGCGCGACACGAGGTACAGCGGCAGCCCTTCGTTGATCAGCATCGCGGCGTGGCCCAGCCCGAAGTTGTTGCGATGAAAGGCGGCCAGTTGCATGGTGTCCTTGAACAGGCACGGACCGGCCGCGAAGCCGGGCATGGGCAGGTCGGCCGCCCGCGGGTAGCGGTAGGTGACCGCGTCCCGGATCCGTTGGTAGTTCAGGCCCGCGTCGTTGGCCATCATCCAGAACTGGTTGGCGGTGGCGAACTTGACGTACCGCCAGGTGTTGGTGAACAGCTTCGCGAGTTCCGCCTCCTCGGGGGTGAGGACGACGACGCGGTCGGTCAGGTGCCGGAACAGCTTCTCGGCCCGCTGGACGGCCCGATCGTGCCGGGCGGCGACGATCTGTGGGAGGTCGGACAACTCCGTCAGCGCCCGTCCCTCGGCGATGCGTTCGGGGCAGAAGGCCACATCCACCCGGCGCCCGAGCCGGGCCAGGAGCTTCTCGGTCAGCGCCGTCACGCCCGGGTGGACGGTGCTGCGCAGCACGAGTAACTGCCCGTCGCGCAGGTGCCCGGCACATTGTTCGACCGCACGGGGCACGGCGGTGAGGTCCGGGTTCAGGTGCTCGTCCACGGGCGTGCCGACGACCACGATGATGTTCTCGGCGCCACTCACCCCCGCCGGATCCGTGCTGGCGGAGATCCGCCCGGTCCGCACCAGCGCGTCCAGCAGGTCACTCGCGCCTTCCTCGGCGAACGGCATGACGCCGTCGTTGACCAGCGCCACAGCGGACTCGTTCAGGTCGTACAGCGACACCGACAGTCCACCGGCCGCGAGGGCCAACCCCAGCGGAAGGCCCACCCGCCCGCAGCCGCCGACTATGGCGACGTCCCGGACGAAGGGTTCGTCCAGCACCATGATCTCGCTCCGCGCGCCGGTCATCGTTCCTCCATATATGGGCGATGACGATACGTTAGGGCGCTTTTTGACTGTTTGGCGGGTTTTTGCGGTTTACCATCGCCTGGTGACCAACCGAGCGCCCGGAAGCCTCGCCGACCGGGAACTGGCCCGGCTCTACGCCGGCCGGTTCACCGACGCCGACCTGGCGGCCAAGCGACTGCTGTGGACGGAACTCTGCCGCGGCTTCCTCGACCACCGCATCCCCGCCGACCACGTCGTACTGGACCTGGGCGCCGGGTCCTGCGAGTTCATCAACGCGTGCCGGGCCCGCCGGCGGATCGCCGTGGACCTCAACCCGGACACGGTCCGGTACGCGGTGGACGCCGACGTGGTCCTGGCCCCCAGCGACGACATGCCCCAGGTGGCCACCGGTTCGGTGGACACGGTCTTCACGTCCAACTTCTTCGAGCACCTGCCGGACAAGCCAGCCCTGCTCCGCACGCTGGCCGAGTGTCACCGCGTGCTCCGCCCCGGCGGCCAACTCCTGGTCCTCATGCCCAACCTGCGCTTCGTGGGGCAGCGCTACTGGGACTACTTCGACCATCACCTGCCGGTGACCCACCTCAGCCTCGTCGAAGGGCTGCGGATGAGTGGCTTCCAGCCGAACGAGGTCATTCCCCGCTTCCTGCCGTACACGGTGAAGGACGCCCGGATGCGGATCCGGCCGGCGTACGTCCGGTGGTACCTGCGACTTCGACCGGCCTGGCGGCTATTCGGCCGGCAGATGTTCGTCGCCGCCACCCGCGTCGGGATACCGGACACCGTTGACGGTGACGCGTGGGCCGTACGCACCACCGCGGGCGAACGGTAGGCAAGGTCCTGTCGCCGCGCGCGGCACCGCCTCACCACCTCGGCTCAGAACGCCTGGCGCACCACCCCGCCGACGATGGCGCACCAGGTGGTCGTGCCCACCAGGCCGTTTGGCGGCAATCCATGCAGTTTCTGCAGGTCCTGCACGGCCTTCCTGGTGGGATGGTCGAACTCCCCGGTGAGCGCGACCTCGGCGTACCCCTTGTGGTTGAGGATGAACTGGATGGCCTGCACCGGCAGTCCGCTGGCCTGCTTGGTCAGCTCGGGGGCGAGAGTCTCCCAGGTCGCCGCCGTGAGCGTGGCGTCGACGTCGACGGGCAGTCCGTTACGCGCCTGCCAGTCCTGCACGGCCGCGACGGTGGCCGCGTCGAACACACCCGTGACGGGCACCGCGTACCCGCGATGGGCCAGCAGGTACTGGGCCACCCGCACCACCGGACCACCGACGAATCGCCAGATGTCCGGCCAACGCCGCGCCGGGATGTCGCCCTTGCGGGTGCCGAGCCCCGCGGCCACCCGCCGGCGCAGCGCCGGGAACTGCCGGTAGAACGCCGCGCCGGGGCAGAGCGTCGCCCGGAAGTCCCAGTGGCCGAAGACGTCGTGCGCGTGCAGGCCGTACTGCCGGCAGATCGTCACGCAGAGCGTGGTCAGCGAGTCGAGCAGCGCCCGTGGCGGGGTCTCGTCGACGTACGTGCCCTCGTTCTCGATGCCGATCGAGCGCCCGTTCTCGCCCGGACAGTGCGCGGAGACGACCTGCCGCTCCCCCGCGGCGAGCGTCTCAAGGCTCCGGTGGCGGCCCTCCAGCACGTGACCGCCCCGGCTGACGGTGAAGTGCTGACCGGTGTCCGCCCAGCCGTTGCCGTCCATGTGCAGGTCCTGGCAGTCCCGAGCGAGTTGCTTCGCGTGTTCGACGGAGTAGTCGGTGCTGTTCGGGAAGGCCATGTGATGGACGATGATCTTATTGGTCGGGATGGCGCTGAGCTGGATCTCGCTGGCCGGCGGCCGGGCGCCCCACTCGTCGCAACTGATGATCCAGTCGAGGTCGGCGCCGGGCTGGGCGGCGAGCGCCGGCGCCGCCGTGGCGAGTTGGCTGCCGACCACGGCGAGCGTGGCGCCGCCGAGCCCGGCGCGGAGCAGGGTTCGGCGGTCGATCTCGGACGGCACGGGAGACATGGTGGGTTCCTTCCCTGGAGTACGGACGGGGTGGCCCAGGACGAAAAAGATCTACATGGCTACGAGACTGTCTGGAGGATATTGCCAAAGTTCGGCCGGCACCAGACCCCTTGACATGGCACGAACGTCCGGTCCGGCTCGACCGCGATTGGCGTAGACAAGGGCGCCGACCAGCGGGACGATGGCCCGATGGATCTACCGGTCATGCCTCCCGTGTCGCCCATGCTGGCCAAACCCGTCGCCGACATACCCAGCGGCCACGTCTACGAGCCGAAGTGGGACGGCTTCCGGTCGATCATCTTCCGGGACGGCGACGAGGTGGAGATCGGCAGCCGCAACGAGCGGCCGATGACCCGGTACTTCCCCGAGGTCGTCGAGGCCGTCCTGGCCAACTTCCCGGAGCGGGCGGTGATCGACGGAGAGGTGATCGTCGCCGACACCGGACGCAACACGCTGGACTTCGAGGCCCTGCAGCAGCGCATCCACCCAGCGGCCAGCCGGGTGAAACTGCTCGCGGCGCAGACCCCGGCCAGCTTCGTCGCCTTCGACCTGCTCGCCCTGGGCGACGACGACCTGACCGACCGGCCCTTCGCCGAGCGCCGCCAGGTGCTGGAACGGGCGCTGTCCCGGGCCGCGCCGCCGGTGCACGTCACCCCGTTGACCGCCGACATCGACACGGCACGGCGCTGGTTCGCCGAGTTCGAGGGCGCCGGCCTGGACGGGTTGATCGCCAAGAGCCCCGACCTGACCTACCAGCCCGACAAGCGGGTGATGGCCAAGGTCAAGCACAAGCGCACCGCCGACTGCGTGGTGGCCGGCTACCGGCCGCACAAGTCCGGCGACGACCGGATCGGATCGCTGCTGCTCGGGCTTTACGACGACCGTGGCGTGCTGGTGTCGGTGGGGGTGATCGGCGCGTTCCCGATGGCCACCCGGAAGGAGCTGTTCACCGAGTTGCAGCCCCTGGTCACCGCGCTGGACGGCCACCCGTGGGACTGGGCCGCGCACTCCAGCGGCGAGCGCACGCCGCGCCGCAACGAACAGAGCCGGTGGAACGCCGGCAAGGACCTGTCGTTCGTACCGCTGCGACCGGAACGCGTGGTCGAGGTCCGCTACGACTACATGGAGGGCCAGCGGTTCCGGCACACCACACAGTTCGAGCGCTGGCGTCCCGACCGGGAGCCGCGCTCCTGCACGTACGAGCAGCTGGAGCGGCCGGTCCGGTTCAACCTGGCCGACGTGCTGATGGGCGGTTGACGCGATCCCTCAGGTCAGGCCGGCGTCGCGGGCCAGCAACGCGGCCTGCACCCGGTCGCCGACCCGCAGCTTGCCGAACACGGTGGAGAGCTGGTTGCGTACCGTCTTCTCGCTGACGCCCAGGTGCCGGGCGATCCGGGCGTTGCTCTCCCCCGCCGCCAACCGGACAAGCATCTCCCGTTCCCGGGCGGTGAGCTGGTCGAACGGTGGCGGGAGCCGCCCGGCCGAGCCCGGCGCGTCGGCCAGCAGCGCGGGCCCGATCCTCGGCCCGAGCACCACTCCACCGGCGGCCACGGTCCGCACGGCGTCGAGGATCAGGTCCGGATCGGTCTCCTTGAGCAGGTAACCGCGGGCTCCGGCGCGCAGCGCCCGGGTCACCACCTCGTCGTCGTCGGCCATGGTCAACATGAGCACGGTGGCGTCCGGTCGCGCCCTCAGCACCTGCCGGGTCGCCGCCACACCGTCGCCGTCCGGCAGCGCCACGTCCATCACCACGACGTCGACTGGCCGCGTGGTGACCGCTCGGACCGCCTCGGCTACCGTGGCCGCCTCCGACACACAGCCCACCCACGGCTCGCCGGCCAGCATCGTCCGCAGGCCACGGCGTACCACCGGGTGGTCGTCCACCACCAGGACGTGCACCTCGCCGGTCATTCGCCCGTCCCCGATCCCACCGGATCGGCCGGGACCGGAGCGGCCGCCGGGGCCAGGACTCCCAGATCCACACCCGCCGACGCCGCGCCCACCGACGGTGGCGGCACCCCGGCCGCCGGCAACGGCAGGCGGACGGTGACGGCGGTCCCGTGCGGCGCCGCGTCGCCGATCTCGCAGTCGCCGCCGAGCTCGGCGGCCCGATCCCGCATCGAGTCGAGGCCGACCCCACCGACAGCGGAGACAGCGCCGCCGAGGGCGGTGGCGCCGATGCCGGTCCCGTCGTCGACGATCTCCAGGGTCAGCCACCGGCCTCGCGTCACGGTGATCCGGCAGGTGGTCGCGTTCGCATGCCGGGCCACGTTGGTCAGCGCCTCGGCGGCGATACGATACGCGGCCACCTCCACGGCCGCTGGCAGCCCGGCCAGGTCGTCGGTGACGGTCAGCCGAACCGCCAGCGCCGGCCCGTCGAAGCGGTGACTCTCCGCCCGCAGGGCGTCGGCCAGCCCACGATCGAGAGCCGGCGGTCGCAACTGGTCCACCAGCCGGCGCAACTCCCGTCCACAGCCGCGCAGGTCGTCGGCGAGCATGGCGAGGATCTCGTCCGCCCGCGAAGGTTCGGCCATCAGCTTGCGGGCCGCCCGGACCTGCATCGACATCCCGGCCAGCGTCGGGCCGAGCCCGTCGTGCAGGTCCCGCCGGAGCCGTCGCCGCTCCTCCTCCCGGGCCATCACCAGTCGTTCCCGGGAGTCACGCAGGTCGCGTACCAGCCGGGTGGCCTCGACCGCGATGGCGGCCTGCGCCGCCACATCGCCGAGCAACCGGCGTTCCCGCCGCGTCAGTCGCCCGCCCCGCTCGCGCGGCGCGACCACCAGCTGCCCCAGCCTCTCCCCGCGCGCGACCAGGTCGAAGATCTCCGCCCCGGGCACCGGGCGACCATGCTCGGCAAGCACCTGCGTGCCGTCCCGACCCGTCACCTCCACCGCCACGTAGGGCAGTCGCAGCGAGTCGGCCACCACCGTGGTCAGCCGGGGCAACGCCGCCTGCGGTTCGCCCGTGCCCGCCAGCAGGTCGCCCAGCCGCGCGATCACGCGGTACGGATCGTCGCGGTCGCCGTAGACCAAGCGGTCCACGCCGCGCTGGACCCGCCCCCGCGCCGGTTCGAAGGCGAGCGCGACCAGACCCGTCGCCACGAGGGAACCGATCGATTCGGCGCGGGCCGTGCCAGCCAGCAGCACCTCCCGGAGCACGGTCACGGCGGCGACAAACCCCGCGATCACCAGCAGGCTCATCACCAACCAGACGATGGAACGGTTGACCACATGGTCCAGGCCGTACAGCCGGTACCGCAGAATCGCCACGCACATCGCCACCGGCACAGCGACCGCCGTGGTCACATAGCTCGCGCCGATGCCGAGCGGGTTCAGCACGGCCAGGCTCAGCAGGATCACCAGGACCGCTGGGAACAGGCAGGCGAGTTGACGTCGGACGTCTCCGTCGGCCCGCCGCCAGCGGTGCCACAGTGACCACAGCGCGCCGAGCAGGCCCGCCAGGGCCACCACCGCGGCCAGCGCGGCCACCCGGATCAGGAGTTGGGCCCGCGGGGTGAACTCGATGACCTCGGTGAGCAGGTCCCGCGGGTGGTCCACGGCGGCGACCGCGAGCGCGAGGGTTGCCACCGCCGTGCCGGTCACGATCAGCACGACCACCGGCCGCCAGCGCGGACCGGGCAGCCGCCCGTCGGGGAAGAGCGCCAGAGTGAGGAAGATCAACCCGAAGGCCGGCCACCAAGACCACTGGCTCAGCCACGCCGCCGGCAGCCAGGACGACCAACTCGCGGCCACCGTGGCAAGGGCGGCGACCGCGCCGGTGCCCAGCATCAGCCGGCCCATCCGATGTCCCGGGCGGCCCGCGAGAACGACGGCGCCCATCACGGTGTACGCCACGGCGACGGGCGCGGTCAGGGCGATCAGGTACCCGGCGGGCCGGTCCAGGCCGAACAGGTGGACGCCCAACGCTCCCACAATCGTCGCGGCGACCGCCGCCAGAAGCACCGGGCGAGCCACGCGCCGGTTGCCGTCGGTTTCCATGCGCTTCTCCGGTTCCGGCCGCGGTCAGATGACGCCGTGCACCCAGAAGTTGTGCCAGGGATCGCGGGAGTCCTCGCTGCCGTGACCCATCAGCGGCGCGCAGTCGGCCAGCATGTCCGGCAGCGATGCGGCGGCCTCGGCCCTCGGCAACCGAGCCAACCCCTGGTCGAGGTCGAGCCCGGCCTCGGTGACCTTGTCCTGGTTCTCCCGCAGGTACTCCTCCATCAGCCGGATCGCCGTCGCCAACCGGGCCAGCACCAGTTCCGGCTGCGGCTCGTCCTTGGCCGGGATCAACTTCTGCAGCCGCCAGGTGCTGTCGAAGCTGGCCGCCAGCCGGCGACCGGCACTGTCGAAGAACTCGACGGGGTGGGCGGTGTCGCCGACGGCGCCGATGCCGGTGTCGGCAAGCAACGTGGTCACGTCCGGGTACAGGTGCGCCCGGGCGTCGTCACTGCGGATGACGAGGATTCCGGTGAACGAATGCATCGTCGTTCCTTTCGGTGCGGCGTCCACGCCGGACGCCAGAGGTGAGGGATGGCCCGCCGGGTCACGTCACCGGTTGCCGGCCAGTCCTCAGCGTAAGAGCACTGCCCATCGACACAGCTGACATTTCCGGCGGCGTTCGCCCTGTTCACTGACGAATCTCCGACAGCTTGACCGGAAACCCGCCCCGCCCGCACGGGACATCCGTCCCGGACGGGCGGGACCAACCGGAGGCCGCCGCCGGTCGATCTCGGGCGAACCACCCGGGGCCCCGGGACGCCGATCCCTCGAACCCGGGACACCGCGCCCGCGAAGGTTCTCCCGTCGCCGCCGACGGAGGCGGAGACGCGGTAGAAGGAGAGAAAGAGTTATGAACGCACGAACGTGGCGAGTGGCCGCCGGGCTGGCCCTCGGCTTGGTCATGATCGCCGGTACGCAGCTCGGCGGGGCGCCACAGGCGTCGGCCCTGCCGAGTTGGCAGCGGGTCAGCGCGACGTCGCTCACCGACTCCGAGCCGGTCAAGACGGCGATCGCCGCCTGCCCGGCCGGCAAGGTGGTGGTGGGCGGCGGCGGCTGGGTGTTCGCCCTCGCGGCGGCCGATGACGCCAAGGTGATGGTGACCGGGCTGGAGCCGGTGCATTCCGGCAACCTGGACAGCTACGTGGCCTCCGGCGCCGAGGTGGCGCCCGGAATGACCGGCACCTGGTGGGTCGAGGCATACGCGATCTGCGCCGCCGCGCCGGCCGGGTATGAGGTCGTCAGCGGTTCCACCGCACCGTCTTCGTCGACGGTGCAGGAGACGGCCGCGGGGTGTGGCGGCACCAAGCGGGCGATCGGCACCGGGGCCCGGATCAACAACCCGGGTGGGCAGGTCAGCCTCCAGTTGGCCCGACCGTCCGGCCCCCGCGACATCGCGCGGGTGACGGCGAAGGAGGACGCCAACGGCTATGCCGCGACCTGGAACGTGACCGCGTACGCGATCTGCGCGAACCCGATCTCCGGTTTCTCGGTGCAGGGCGCTCCGTCGACGCAGACCGGCTCGGCGAACGCCAAGTCGGCATCCGTGCAGTGCCCGGTCGGCACCCGACTGCACAGTGTCGCCGCCGCGACCAGCGGCGGGACCTCGCTTACCGACACCCCGGCGGGCGTGGCCATCCAGCAGGTGTTCCCGTCGAGTGACCAGCGGACAGCGTCGGTCTACGCGGTGGAGACCAGCCCGACCAACGCGAGCTGGGACCTGGTGGCACAGGCGATCTGCGGTCCCTGACCGCGGGAGACCATGCCGGGATCCCCGGGCTCCCCCGAGCCCGGGGATCTCCCGGCATCCGGTCGTCAGCCGCAGGAGTAGGTGACCTCGGTGCTGGCCTGAGCCGGTGACGGGGAGACGACGTTGACCGTGGCGGTCTGGGTGGTTGTCCCGGTCCCACTGAACGCCCAGGCCAGATGCAGACTGACGGTCCGTTGTCCGCGTGCCACCCGTTCGGTCAACACCCCGCTCGGCTCGGCCCCCGACCGGAACCACTGGTAGCCGATCGTACCGGCGTTGCCGTTGGTCCGTACGGTGGCCACCACATCCACGGTGGTGTCACACGTCCTACCCGGTGGCTGCGGCACCGCCGCGGTCACCGAGACGATCTCCAGCGGCTGGAGCCGCTGCCAGAGATAGATCCCGACCGCGCCGACCAGGGCGAGGGTCAGCACGGTGGACAGGACCGACGCGGCCACCCGCGCCGGGGAGCGACGCCGGCGGGGCGGGGCTGCCGGTGGCCGGGGCCAGCCCGTCGGTGCCATCGGTACGCCGGGGCCGAACCGTACCTCACCGGCCGGTGCGGTGGCGCCGCCGCCGGCCGGAATCGTCTCCGCGGCGCCGGCCGGGATCGTCTCCGCGGCGCCGCCCGCCGGGATGGTCTCCGCGCCACCCGCCGGAATCGTCTCCGCGCCGCCCGCCGGGATCGTCTCCGCGCCGCCCGCCGGGATGGTCTCGGCGCCACTGGCGCCGAACGCCGCCGGATCGCTCGCCCGCCGCGTCGAGAACCGCCCCGGGTCGACACGCCGGGTCGGCACGAAATCCGGTACGGGGTGGGTGGACCCGAGGTCGGACCCGACGGCGCGCACCGGAAAGGCGTCGGTGGACAACGCCCCGTCCGACAGGTACTCCCCGGACGTCCCGCCATCCGACAGGTACTCGGTGGGCAGCGCCTCCGTCGGCAGCGCCTCGATCCGGTCCGTCCGGTCCGGGTCGGCGGGGTGCCAGCCAATCCGGTCCGTCCGGTCCGGGTCGGCGGGGTGCCAGCCAATCCGGTCCGTCCGGTCCGGGTCGGCGGGGTGCCAGCCGCCCGGCGGCGGGGACTGTGCCACGAGACACCTCCTAGCCTGGGGTGCAGTAGCCGTGGACGACCACCGAGACCGGACCCGCCGCGGCGGACCGGTTCCCGGCCGCGTCGGTGGCCGCGACGGAGATCGTGACCGGGATACGCTGCTCGTTCCCGGGCGGCGGCGTGAGCGGGCCAAGGACCCCGCCGAACCGGCCGCCACCCTGATGGCTCATCGCCACCGTGGCGGACTGCCCGAGCATCGTGTACTGGAAGCTGACCCGCAGTCGCTCGGGCGGCGTCCGGTCGTCCGACGCGATGGCGGTGACCACACTGGACGTCGGGGCGTACGGGCAACCGGCCGGGTCGATGGCGGTCGGGCTGGCGGCGACGCGCCCGACCGTGGGCGCCACGACGTCCGCGGGCGGTGGCGGCAACGGTAACGAACTGGTGGTGCTCGTGGGGCCGCGACCGGGCGTCCGAACGGTGGACGGACCGCCCCCGACCGGGTCCGGCGGGCCCGGCGGGCCGGGCGTAGTGGCCGTGGCGGTGGGCGTGGCAGTGGGCGTGGCCGGCGGGCCCGCCGCCGGTGTCGCGCCGGGTGTCGGAACCCCGGCCGGGGTCAGGGCGGTCACGGCCGACGGCCGCGGGGCCGGGTCGGCGACGGCGGCCGGGGTGTCCCGGGCGGCGTAGCTGAGCCCGATCCCGCCGCTGGAGAGCACCACCGCGAGCCCGCCGACAAGCGCGGCCTTCCGCGCCCACCGGCGCCCGGCGGCACCGTTCGCCGGGCCGGTCCCGGTATCCGCGCCGGCTCCGGCGCCAGCGGCGGTGCCCAGCACGGTGTTGGCCACCGCCGTCGCCCCGCCGACCCGATCGGCGAACGGGAACAGGGCCGCCAGCAGGGCGGCTCGCCGTGCCAGTTCGGGCCAGCCACGGTCTTCCCAATCCGTGCCGTACGCCAGGCCGGCGGCCTCCGCCAATTCGTCGACGAAGGCGCGCGCCGACCACGGTCGCTCGGCCGGGTCCTTGGCCAGCCCACGGCGGACCAGTTCGACCACCGGCTCGGGCGCCTCTGGTGTCGGAATCGGTGCGTAGGCGTGCTGGTGCCAGAGCGCGACGAGGTCCGGGCCCTCGTACGGCGGCCGCCCGGTGAGGCATTCGTAGAAGGTGGCAGTCGCGGCGTAGATGTCGCCGGCCGGGCTGGCCGGTCCGCCTTTCCACTGCTCCGGCGCCATGTATCGCGGGGTGCCGGTGACCTGGACGCCGGTGGGCACACCGGACGGCAGAGCGATGCCGAAGTCCGCCAGCTTGCTCTCACCGTCGGCGGTGACCAGCACGTTCTCCGGCTTGTAGTCGCGGTGCACGACGTCCCGGTCGTGCGCGGCGGCCAGGCCCAGGAGCGAACCCTTGAGTACGCAGAGCGCCGCGGCGGGGTCGGTGGCGCCGTGCGCCCGCAGCATCTGCCGCAGTGATACGCCGTTGACCAGCTCCATGACGATAGCCGCGCCCGACGCCGACTCGACGTACTCGTACAGCTTGGCGACGAACGGGTCGTCGATTTCCGCGAGTAGCAGCGCCTCGGCCCGGAACGCCTCGGTGAAGGCCGTCGCGTCGCCGAACCGCGGTACGAGGTATTTGATGGCGACCGGGGTGCCGGTCCGGTCATGGGTGGCCAGCAGCACCCGTCCGGACGCGCCCTTGCCCAGTTCCCGTACGTGGGTGTAGCCCGACAGCTCCCACGTCGTACCCTCCATCCGAGGCCCTCCCCCACGCGCCCGGACGGTTGTCGATACCCGCAGGTCCGGTGGCGCTGGTTGGATTTTCTTCGAACGGCCAGCCGCAGCCATCGGCCGGCCGGCCAGCGGTCGACACCGGACGGCCGTACCGCTCGGTATCGCCGGCCTACCGCTGGGTATCGCCGGTCTTCCGCCAGGGTCCGCCGGTCCGCTGTGGCCCTCGTCAGGTTCCGCCCTGACCGCCCACCCGCACCGGCAGTTCGACAAGGCCCCGGATCAGGCTGCTCGGCCGCCAGGTCAACTCGGCGGGCTCGCGGGCCAGGGTCAAATCCGGGAACCGGGCCAGCAACGCGCCGAAGGCGATCTCGCCCTCCAACCGGGCCAATGGAGCCCCCAGGCAGTAGTGGATGCCGTGGCCGAACGCCAGGTGGCCGGCGGCGTCGCGACGGATGTCCAGCCGGTCGGGGTCCGGGTGCTGGGCCGGGTCCCGGTTGGCCGAGATCAGGGAGACCAGGACGAACTCCTCGGCGGGGATCGTGGTGCCGGCGAGCGTCACCGGTTCGGTGGTGTATCGCAGGGTGGCCAGGTTGACCGGCCCGTCGTAGCGCAGGAACTCCTCCACGGCGCGGGGCACCAGCGTCGGATCGGTCCGCAGCGCGGCCATCTGGTCGGGGTGCCGCAGCAGGGCCAGCATCCCGTTGCCGATCAGGTTCACCGTCGTCTCGTGCCCGGCGACCAGCAGGAGGAACGCCATCGAGACCGCCTCGCGTTCGGAGAGCCGGTCGGCGTCCTCGGTCGCGGCGACGATCGTCGAGAGCATGTCGTCGGCTGGGCGGCGCCGCTTGGCGTCGATCAGGCCGTGCAGGAAGCCGGCCATGGCCACGGCGGCCGGGCGTCGAACGTCGGGCGCCGCGTTGGACAGCAGGGTGTTCGACCAGTCCCGGAACTGGTCCCGCCGCTCCAGCGGCACACCCAGCAACTCCGAGATCACGGTGATCGGCAACGGAACGGCGAAGCTGTCCAGCAGGTCGACGACGCCCCCGTTGCCGGCGGCCCTCGCCTCGGTCTCGGCGAGCAGTTCGTCGGCGATCTGCTGGATGCGAGGACGGAGCCCGGCGATGGCTCGACCGGTGAAGGCCCGACCCACCAGGCGCCGCAGGCGGGTGTGGTCCGGCGGGTCGGAGTTGAGCATGTGCTCGGCGAGCGAATCGCCCACGACGGCCACGACGTCGGCGTCGGGCTGCCGGGCCATCAGATCGGCGAGCCTAGTGCTGTCCTTGCTCAGCCGGGGATCGGCGAGCGCCGCCCGCACGTCGGCGTGCCGGGTGACCAGCCAGGCGCGGATCCCGGTCGACAGCCGCACCGGGACGACCGGCCGTTCCTCGCGCAGCACGGCGTACGCGGCGTGCGGATCGGCGAGCCACGTGTCGTCCAGGTGCAACGGGTCGGCGTGCGAGGTCAGGTCGGTCATGGAAGCTCCCGGATGATCGTCGCGCATCGATCAGGCTGCCATCCCGCATGGTACCCACGCGCGTCACTCGTTGAGGTACCGCCGATGACGTGGGGTAGCCGGCGAGCGGCTAGCGCGGCGTCCAGGATCGTTCACCTGGTTTGTCAGCGCAGGTGGGGCAGGTAGGAGCTGGTTGCGGAACGTGATGACGGTCGGTGGCCTCCTGCTGTATACCGTGTGTGATGTCTTGTGGGGTGACGGTGGTGGTCTCGGTAGCCTTTGCACTGCTGTAGCCCACGCAACACCGGATACCACCTGGCACGATAGCGAACAGTCGATGTGTGGTGGCTGGCCTGCGCGATTACCGTGGGTTGCTGTTGCGTGGGCTACAGCAGCGCAAAGGCCCCAGTCGGGTCGCCTCACGGGACCTGTCCTCGGTGACTGTGGGTGTCTCCGTCCACCAGCCCGGCACACACCGGAACCCGCAAACGTCCATGGACACCGCATTAGCGCGAGCAGTCCGCGCACCTTCCGAAGATCTCAAGCGTGTGACCGACGTCCGTGAACCCATGCTCCTCGGCCACCCGGTCCGCCCACCGCTCCACCGCCGGGCCGGCCACCTCCACGGTGCGGCCGCAGGACCGGCAGACCAGATGATGATGGTGTCGACTCTGGCTGCACCGGCGGAACAGCTGCTCCCCGCCGGGCAGCCTGGTCGAGTCGATCTCCCCAGCTTCCACAAGCAGTTGCAGGGTGCGGTAAACGGTCGTCAGCCCCACCCGGGCCTTACGGGCGAGCAGCATCTGGTGCAGTTGCTGGGCGGTGTGGAAGCCCTCGACCTCGCGCAGCAGTGCCAGCACCTCGGCCCGTTGCCGGGTGTTCCTGGTCACGTTGGGCATCGCCTGAGTCACCGTTCCGCCGTCTCCGCTGCTCTCGATCGCGACCGCGATCGGCGGTCGCCGGTGCGCCCCGTCGCCTCGTTGCCGGCGAGCGGGACGTCGGACCCCACCATTATGCGCCCGGCCGGTCCCGCGGGCCCGGTCCCGGTCGATCGGCCCGGGCCGGGGATTCCTCCTCCCCGCGTCGGATCAGAGCGCCAGTGTCACGGCCAGCAGCAGGACGCAGGCCACGATCTCCAGGACCCCGACCTGCCTCGGCGCCAGCCGCTGGGCGGGAAGTACCCAGGCCCGCGACAACAACAGGGCGAACAACCCGGCGAGCAGCGGGTCCAACCAGGCCGCGACCACCAGGGCGACTCCGTGGTACGCGACCGAGGCGTGCCGGTACCCGGCGTGTCCCCGTTCCCGGATCATCGTCTTGACGTAGAGGACGGTACCGACGAAGTAGAGCAGCACGGCGCCGAACACCGGGCCGACCCGCTCGGCCGGGACCCCGGCGACAGTCGCCGTGACCGGAACCATGAGACAGCTCTGCACGACAGACGCGAGATCATTGCCGATCGCGCGTTCCCGGCGCCGCGCCGCATACCACACGTTCACCGCCACCAGGACGGCGAAGGCTGGGGCGTACCACAGCACGGCCGGTCGGGCGACCGCCACCACTACGCCGAGCATCGCGGTGACCGGCCCGTAGGCAAGGAGCTGGTCGGCGAACCGTCCGATCCGGCGGCTCTTGACCGCCTGGAACAGGTAGTAGGAACACAGGTAGCCGGCCAACCAGGCGCCGAGCAGCGGCAGGTGTGGCCAACTCCACCCCACCGCGAGCACGCCGGCGAGGTACGGCAGCAGCAGCATCGCCCACGCGCCGTGCTGGGGCGGCAGGAAGCGGCGGATCCGGCCACGGCGGCTGGTCGGGCGACGCGGCTCAGCGGCCGGGCGGCGCGACCGAGCAGCAGGGCGGCGCGGCTCAGCGGCCGAGCGACGCGGTCGGCGAGTGGTCCTCGGTCCGATCTCCGTGCTCATGCTGTCACCTGACCTCGATCGTGCCGCGGGCGCCGTGCCGGTCGTGGCGATCTCCAGCGTCATGCCGGCCTGCCGGTGTCCGGGCAGCGAGCACCAGCCGGCGACCGGCCCGGCGATCACCCCGACGTCCAGCCGGGCGGTGCCGTTACGGCCGATCGTCACGGTTCGCGGGCCGCTGGCCAGCACCAGGTCGTGCCGCCGTTCGTCGCGGTTGGTCAGCTCGATGACGAGCCGGTCGCCCGGCGCGACCGTGATTCGCCCCGGATGGAACCGCATCCCGTCGGCGATCACGGCGACGGTGGTGGTGCGGCCCGTGGCGGTGACGGGGGCGCCTGCCGCCGGCGGATCGCCGGGCGGTCCGGCGACGACCCGCTGAGCCGCCACGCCGACCAGCACGGCGAGCAGGACCAGGGCGACGCCGAACGCCGCGCCGCCGAGCGGGCGGCGGGCGCCGGGGACAGGGACGGTGGACACGGTCATCTCCTGGCGGTGAGCAGGATCCGGACGGCCGGCACGACGAACTGCGCCAGCGCGGCGAGGATCAACAACGAGGTGGTGATGCGGACGTACGGCGGGCTGGGCAGGGCGAAGACGACGAGCGCCGTGTTCGCCATGGCCACCCGCCGCGGCCAGTGGCGGTCCAGGACGGCCATCCGGTGGCGGAGCCGGGCCGGTCCGCCGCCGAGCGCCATGGGCAGCAGGTAGCTGAGCGCGCCGATCAGCACCTGGGCCACGAAGCCGACGAGCAGCGGGACGAGCACGGCGCCGAACCGACCGGCCGCGCTGTCGGGGCCCCTCGCCGTGGCGAGAATCCAGCCGTCGACGGCCAGTGCCACCACCAGCCAACCGCCTGCCGCCGCTATCGAAGCGCCGGCGAACGATCCGGGCGCCTTCGTCCGCACGACGGCGACGGCCGGACGCAGGGCCCCCAGCACGGCCGCGGCGAACAGGGCGAGGCCGGCGCCGGTCAGCACCGGCCACCAGGCCAGCAGGCCGGCACCGAGCAGGACCAGCCCGATGGTCGCCGCCGGCAGCGCGCGGGTGGCGGCGGCGACGGCGTCACCGGCCATCCGGGTACGCAGCACGGTGGGCCAGAGCGTGAGCAGCGTGCCGAGCACGGTGAGCGTCACCCAGCCGAGCAGGTTGACATGCGCGTGGAACAGGATCAGGCGCGGCCGGGCCGAGCCGTCGACGAGCATCCACGCGCCGACCGGCACCCCGACCAGCAGCGCCAGCGCGGCGGCCAGGTAGTACCGGACCGTGATCCGGAAGCGGGCCGGAAGTGCCGTCCGCAGCCGCGCCGCCAGCCAGCCGAGATGGGCACCGACGGCACCGCAGACCAGTGCCGCCCCGGCGACCCCGACCCAGGGCAGCCCGGCCGTCCCGCCGGCCAGCACCGCGACCACGCCGAGGTTCAGCACGGCCAGCCGGACGCTCTCACCCACTCGGCGTACCGGTGCCGGCGCCCGGAGCACCGCGACCGTGAAGTGCGCGCTCCAGACGAGGATCGCGTTGGTGGCCGCGCCGAGCAGCAGCAGGTGGATGGCGAGCCAGCGCCAGCCCGGCAGGAACGGGTGCCCGAAGGCGAGCACGACGAGCCCGACCAGGTACGCGATCGGCAGCACGGCCACCCGCCGGTGCCAGCCCGCCCGGCCCGTCCCGCCGACCGGAGCCGGACCGGACGCCCGCTCCGGACCGGACGTCGACGCCGGACCGGACGTCGACGCCGGACCGGACGTCGACGCCGGACCGGACGTCGATGCCACGCCGGACGTGGTGGGTCCCCGGCTCATGCCGGACCGGTCCCGGGTGCCGGACGGATCGCGGACAGCCGCACCACGCAGGCGGTGGGCGCGCCGAACGGTTCGAGCACCGCGGCGCCGGACGGCGCGCCGGCGTGCTCCAGCGCGCCGCGGACGACCCCGGCGTGCAGGCCGCACATGGCGTCCGGGTTCCGCCCCACGAGGTCCAGGAACGGGCAGGTCCGCAGGTGTATCTCGGTGGCGCCACCGGCTCCCTCTCCGGCCGGAGCCGGTGAGAAGCCCAGCCCGTTCAGCACGTCGAGGACGGTCCGCACGGGACCGGTTCCGGGTTCCGCGGCGGCGGCGGCCAGCTTGCGGCCCCACCCCTGCCCGACGGAGGCGGCGGTGGCACGCACGTCGCCTCCGGCATCGCCCAGGTGGTCCAGCAACGCCGCCGCCAGCGACCGGTACGGCGCGGGAGCCGGATCGTCGGCCACGGCCCGGTAGCGCCACGCGGGGCGACCCGGTTGCCCGTCGCTGGCCCGGGCCTTCACCAGCAGGCCCGCCTCGACCAGCCGGTCCAGGTGGGCGCGGGCGGTGGACAGGTGCAGACCGGAGTGTTCCGCGATCTCGGCGGTCGTCACCCCGGACGGGGCGGCCCTGACCAGGCTGAGGATCGCCACCCGACTCGCGGTGCCGAGCGCCCGGTGTCGGGGCGTGTCGATGGTCTCCCCGGTGGGCCCTGTTCCGATGGTTTCCACGGTAGATAACGTTACAACGCCGAACGGCCTCAAAACCCAGGAGGGCCTCATGTCACATCCCGATCCCGCCGCGGACGGCCGCGCCGCCGACGCCGTGGTCCGCCACCACGCCGAGCTGGCGACCGCCCTCACGTCCCGGGCCGGCCGGGTCGTCGACGCCGCCGCCGCCGGTGACATTCCGGCCGCCCTGCGGCACCGCACCGACCTCGCCCGCTGGCTGCACGAGGAGTTGCTACCGCACGCGTACGCCGAGGAGGCCGCGCTGTATCCGGCGGCGGCCGCGCTGGACCGCGGCGCGTTGCTGGTGGAGGGCATGCTCGACGAACACCGGGCGATCGCCGGGCTGGTGGCCGAACTGGAGGCCGCCACCGGCGCCGTGGCCGCCCGCGCGCTGGCCGCCGTGTTCGACACCCACCTGGCCAAGGAGAACGACCTCGTCGTACCGCTGCTGGTCGCCGCACCCGAGGTCTCCCTCGCCGGCCTCCTCGACGGCATGCACGACCTCGTCGGCGGTCACCAGCCGGCCAGACCCGGCAACGACGCGCCGGACGCCGACTCCGGAGGCGGGTGCGGCGGCACCTGCGGCTGCGGCGGGGACACCGCGCCGGCCACCGCTGAGGCGCCGGTGCTCAGCATCGACGAGCGGCTCGACGTCCGGAACGTGCCGCACGCCCACCGGCACGCCCAGGTGCTCTCGGCGCTGGACGGGCTGCCGGCCGGTGGGGCGCTGGTCCTGGTCGCGCCGCACGCCCCCCGCCCGCTGCTCGCCCAGATCGACAAGCGGTACGGCGACGCCGTCGCCGCCGAGTGGCTCCAGGACGGCCCGGAGGTGTGGCAGATCCGCCTGCACCGGGTGCCCGTCGCCGGCTGACCCGGCACACCGGGCCGGGACGGGCGTCGGCGTGGGGCCACCGTCCCGGCACCGGCGGGACCGTGTACGAGCGTCGCCGTCTTCTGGTACGTCGTCCGCCACCTTCGGTTGCACGGCTTCGTGGTGCACGGCCGGGAGGGTGGGGCCGCGCACGACAGCCAGTGGCAGCTGACCGGGGTGGCCCTGGCCGCCCTGCTCGGCTTCCCCGGTCTCCTGCTCGCCGGCCCACTCAGCACGCTGCTGCCGAACTTTCCCGGGGAACTGACGGCCCGACGGTTGCGGGCGGAATGGCTCGCCGAGCGAGGCGGATGACCCGGCCTCCGGCCGGACATCCGACCGGCGGATCGGCCGGACCGGAACTTTTGCTCCGGGCGATGTTCGTGGGGCCTGGCTCCACCATTATGCGCCGGACCGCCGCGGGCAGTTCCGTCCCACCACCGCAGCCCTTCCCCGCCTCGACGGCCCGTACTAAGATCGACAGCGTGACTGCCGGGTCGGCCTTGGGCCACGAGCGGACGGGATATCCGGCCGCCGAATGACGATCGGGCGGGCCAGGGGCCCGCCAGCATCGATCCATCTCCCCCACACGCCGCGGCGGTGAGCCACTGTCGCGTCACCTGCCTGCCCGCGTTCTCGGCGCGGTCGGCCAACCCTGCCCGCGTACGGTCGCGGGTTCACAGCGGAGACGGAGCACATGCCGAACGACTTCAACCAGCAGATCATCGACGAGTTCCGGGCCAACGGGGGGCGCGTCGGAGGCTACTTCCAAGACGCCCGACTGATCCTGCTCACCACCACCGGCGCGCGCACCGGCAGGCCGCACACCACCCCGGTCGCGTACCTGCCGGACACCGACCGCATTGTGGTCATCGCCTCGGCGGCCGGTTCCCCCCGGCATCCGGCGTGGTTCCACAACCTGGTGGCCAACCCGACGGTGACCGTAGAGAACGGCGTCGTGACCTACCAGGCGGAGGCGACCGTCCTCACCGGTGCCGAGCGGGACGAGGTGTTCGCCCGGGCGGTCGAGGCCGATCCCGGATGGGCCGACTACCAGGCGAAGACCGACCGGCAGATCCCGGTCGTCGCGTTGCGCCAGGTCTCCGGCGGGCCACCGCGGGCGTCCTCGCTCGGCGCCGCCCTGCGGCTCATCCATGACGCCTTCCGGCGCGAGCTGGCCCTGGTCCGCGCCGAGGCGGCCCGGTCCGGTCCCCGACTCGGTGCCCAGCTCCGGATCAACTGCCTGGCCCTCTGCGCCAACCTGGAGTTCCACCACACCGCCGAGGACGGCGGGATGTTCCCGGCGATCGGCGAACGGCATCCCGAACTCCGGCCGGTGCTGGACAGGCTCGCCGCGGAACACCTGGCCATCGCCGCGCTCGTCGAGGAACTGCGCGCGCTGCTCGCGGCCGACGACGCGGACCCGAGCAGGTTGGCTCGCGACGTGGACCGACTCACCGCCGAACTCGATAGGCATCTGACGTACGAGGAGGAGCGGCTCATTCCGGCGTTGGACGCGGTTCCCGGGTAGTCGCCGCGCCAGGCGACGGGGTGCCGGTCCCACCTCCGGGACGGCGCCCCGCGCCGGGCTGCCCGGTGAGGGCGACCAAGGTCGACGCCGGCATCGCCGGTCGGCCGGCGCGCGCCGAGCCCGGCGGGTCGTACGGTGAGACCATGCGGGATCCGTCATGGCGCCGCGACCGCTGGGCGGACGTCGGCGTGGTCACCCTGGCCGCGCTCCTCGGCGGGCTGTTCTTCCTGGACTCGATCCAGACGGCAGCGAACCACGGCGCCGGCTTCCCGGTCGTCGATCTTGTCGTGGGCGGCCTGGCCTGCGGCGCGCTGCTGCTGCGCCGGCGCTGGCCGGTGGCGTTGGCCCTGGTGCTCATCCCCTCGCTGGCGGCGTCGGCCGCCGCCCTGGGTCCGACCGCGGTCGCCATCGCGGCGGTGGCCGTCTACCGGCCGTGGCCGGTCGCCACCGCCGTGCTGGCCGCGCACGTGGCGACCGTCGGCACGCTGTTCCGGGTCGTCGCTGGAGACACCAGGGAGTTCTGGCAGGGCCTCGTGGTGGTGCTGGCGCTGGACGCCGCGTTGGCCGCGTCCGCCATGCTGATCCGCTCGCAGCGCCTGCTCGTCCAGGCGCTGCGGGACCGTGCCGCGGAGGCCGAGGAGCGGCAACGGCTGCGGGTGGAGGAGGCCCGGCACGCGGAACGGGAACGCATCGCCCGGGAGATGCACGATGTGCTGGCCCACCGCATCTCGCTGCTCGCCATGCACGCCGGCGCCCTGCAGGTACGCCGATCCGCCGATCCGGACGAACGACACGCCGCCGGGGTCGTGCGGCAATGCGCGTACCAGGCGCTGGAGGACCTCCGAGAGGTCATCGGCATGCTCCGCGACGACGGCACGGACGGCGACCGGCCACAGCCGACACTGTCGGGTGTGCCGGCGCTGGTCGAGCAGTCGCGGGCGGCGGGAATGCGGGTGAGCCTCGACGGCGACGCCGCCGACCTGGCCGCGGTGCCGGACAGCATCGGCCGGCACCTGTACCGGGTCGTCCAGGAGGGCCTGACCAACGCCCGGAAGCATGCGCCGGACGCCCCGGTGCACGTCCGGATCGGCGGTGCCACCCACGACGCGGTGGCTCCCCACGTCGACGGCGCCACGACTGACCGGGCCGACGAAACCGCGGCACTCGACGCCGACGGCGGTGCGGCTGTTCACGATGATGGCGGCGCCGGCCTGGTCGTCGAGGTCCGCAACGGCCCGCCAGCCGGGTCGGGCTCGGCGCGACTGCCCGGCTCGGGCAGCGGGCTCATCGGATTGCAGGAACGGATGCACCTGGCCGGTGGCCGGTTACGGCACGAAGCCACCACCGACGGCGGTTTCCGGCTGTGGGCCTGGCTACCATGGCGGCCATGACCGACCGGTCCGCCGCCCCGGTCCGGGTTCTGGTCGTCGATGACGACGCCCTGGTGCGGGCCGGCCTAACCATGATGCTCAACGAGTTCGACGACATCGAGGTGGTCGGCGTGGCCGGCGACGGCGCCGACGTGCCGGCCGCCGTCAACCGGCATCGGCCCGACGTGGTGCTGATGGACATCCGGATGCCCGGCGTCGACGGTCTCACCGCGACCGAACGGCTGTGTGTCCGGCCGGATCCGCCCGAGGTCATCATCCTCACCACCTTCGACACCGACCGGCACATCCGCCGGGCGTTACGGGTCGGCGCCAGCGGTTTCCTGCTCAAGCACACCCCGCCGGCCCAGATCGCGCGGGCCGTCCGGCTGGTGGCCGATGGCGAGCCGATGCTCTCCCCGGACGTCATCCGCCGGGTGATGGCGTTCGCCGCCGAGCCGGAGCCGGACCCCCGCCGGGACCGGGCGCGCGAACTCCTCGGGCGACTCAGCGATGCCGAGCGTTCCGTCGCGCTCCTCGTCGGCCAGGGACGCACCAACCAGGAGATTGGGCGGGAACTGCTGATGAGCACCGCCACCGTGAAGGCGTACATGACGCGCATCCTCACCAAGCTGGACCTCACCAACCGGGTGCAGGTCGCGCTGCTGGTTCACGACGCCCGTTGATCCGGCGTCGCCGGGACGTCCGCCGGTGCCGGGTCCGTCGGGTCCGCCGCCGGCTTCCCGTCCGCCGGCCGCAGCCGACGGAACGCCGCGACGACCAGGGTTACGGTGATCACGCTCACCGCGATGTCACTGACCAGCGCGACCGTCGGGGACGCCGGGGCGTACGGTGGCACGAGGTAGGCAGTCACGGCTGCCTGGGCCAACCCGGCCGCGCACGCCGCCAGCACGTGCCGGTGGCCCCAGCCGGCCCGACGCGACCAGCGCATCAGCAGCACCGCCAGTACGCCGGCCGCCGCGAGCCGGATGACGACGCTCAGCCAGCCGGTCCCGTACACGAGGTAGCCGACGGCGTGCGGGCCGAGCGCTGCCAGGCCGACCACGACCGGCCGGGGCGGCCGGCCCGGGCGGGCGACCGGCCGCCGGCGCGGCAGCAGCGCCGCGCCCACCAGCACGAGAGTCACTACCGACGCGAACGTCACCTGTGCCGGACTGGCCAGGAAACCCTTGCGACCGCCGTCGTCGCTGAAGATCAGCAAGCTGCCCAGCACGTAGAGGACGCCGACCGCGAGCAGGCCGGGTCCGCCCAGCCAGGGCCGATTCCGCCGGTGCGGAGGCAGGAACGACTCCACGAGGGCGATCGGCGCGCAGATGCTGAGCGCGATGTGGTTACCGACGAAGTCGATCGCCTGCCCGGCGTCGAACCCGAGCCCCGGGACCACGGTTCGGCCGTTCGCCTCGACGAGGTCGGCGAACTCGGTGTCCTCGAGGTAGCCGAGGTTGAACAGCGACTGGTCGACCAGGCCCGCCTGGATCACCCCGAACGCCCCGGCAAGCAGCACGATCGCCGGCCAACCGCCACCGGTACGCCGGGCGACCTCACGGATCAGCACCGCCGCTCCCCCGTACATCGGGGCCAGGATGATCAGGACGCCCGGATAGTCGACGACGGTGAACCCGCCCCAGGAACACTCGGCCGCCCACGGCGCGAGCAGCAGCAGCGCCACGATCGGCGGAAGGCGGCGCCACCACGGCGCCCGTTCGGTCCCCGGCGTGTCAGCCTGGTCGGTGGATGGGTCGCTGGTGTGCCGGATCGCGGGCATCGGCTCCTCCTGGATCGCGTCGCCCCGTCACCCTCCCGTGTCCACGACGGCGCCCGCGACGGCCATCAGCCCCGCGCCCGGCCGACCAAAGTCGACGGCCAGGTCACCGGTGGTCGGCCAACCGGCGCCGGGCCTCGGCGGCCCGTGGATCGTTCAGTTCGGTCAGGATCTCCAGGGCCTGCGACCAACCGACCCGACCGGCGTCCGCGTCGCCGGCCGCCTGGTGGGTATCGCCGAGCCGGAGCAGCGACATCGCTTCCGCGAACCGGTCACCCACCTCCCGGAACAGCAGGACGGCCCGCTGGAAACAGCGGGCAGCCGGTCCGTACCGGGCCAGCCCGTGGTTGGCGTACCCGATGCTGTCCCAGGTGTCAGCGGCGCCCCGGCGGTCGCCGAGACGCTGGTGCAACCGCAACGCCCGCGTACAGTAGGTCAACGCCCGCGCGTGGTCGCCGAGCAACGCGTGGCACCAGCCCACCGCGTTGAGGGCGTTGGCCTGGCCAGGCCGGTATCCGGCACCCTCGTACAACGCCAGGGCCCGTTGCGCGTGGGTGAGCGCCTCCCGGTGGTGACCGCGGCGCTCGCAGGAATCGGCGAGGCTCATTTCGGTGTTGGCCCGGCCGGCGTCGTCCCCCAGCGCCTCGAACCGGTCGAGCGCCTGCCGCAGCTCCCGGCCCGCGTCCTCGTGCCTGCCCAGCCGGGTGTACGCCCGGGCGAGGCCGCGGTGTGTCCGCGCCTGCAGCGCCCGGTCACCGAGGCGGTCCGCCGCCGTCAACGCGATCCGCTGGACCGCCGCCTGGTCGTGCCAGTACCCCCGCCGGTCGAGAAAGGACGTCAGGTGCCACGCCAGCTCGCACACCTCCCGGTTGAGACCGGCCTCGATCGCCTGGTCGATCAACGCGAGCAGCGCCGGGTGCTCGGTGGCGAACCACGCGAACGCGGCGTCCGCGTCACCCGGCGGCCCGGCCTCGTCCGGCGCGGGGGCCTCCGGCGTCCCGTCGGCGTCGCCTGAACCGCTCCCCGGCCGGGATGGTGCCGGCCCGGGATGCCGGTACGGCGATATCAGCCGGTCGGCGGTCGCGGCCCAGGCCACGTAGTGGTCGAGCATCCGGCGCAGCGCGTCTCGCCGGACCGGTTCCGGGTCCACCTCGCGCACCAGTTCCGCCGCGTACGCGCGAAGCAGGTCGTGGCATCCGAAGCGTCCGGGCCGGTGCTCGACTACCAGGTGCGCGCGGGCCAGTTGCGCCAGCGACGGACGGACCTTGTGCACCGGGACGTCGACCAGAGCGGCAGCCGCGGTGATCGCGATGTCTGGCCCGGGATGCAGGCCCAGCATCCGGAACAGCGCCGCCGCCTCCGCGCTGAGCACCCGGTACGACGAGGAGAAGACGACCCGCACGTCGAACGCCTCGTCCTCGTCGGCGAACGCCGTCAGGTCGCCGTCACCGGCGCGGATCTGGCTGCTCAACGCGGCGAGCGGAAGCTGCGGCTGGGTGCTGGCCCGCGCTGCCACGATGGCCAGGGCCAGCGGCAGCCGGGCACAGGCGGCGGCGAGTTGGCCGATGGCCTCCGGCTCGCGCCCCACCCGCTCCGACCCGATCCTGCTGATCAACATCTGCCGGGCCTCGGTGCTGGTCATCAGGTCCAGGTCGAGCGGTCGCGCTCCCGCCGCGACCAGACCGGGTAGCTGGTTGCGGCTGGTGACCAGGACGAGGCAGCCAGCCGAGCCGGGCAGCAACGGGCGGACCTGGTCAGCCAGGCGGGCGTTGTCGAGAAGGATCAGCATCCGCCGGCCGGCGAGCAGACTACGGTAGAGCCCGACCTGGGCCGTGAGGTCCGCCGGAATGCGGTCGGGCGACACGCCGAGCGTGGCGAGGAAACTGCGCGCCACCTCGTCCGACCGCATCGGTCCGACGCCCGCGTCGAACCCCCGGAGGTCGGCGTAGAGCTGCCCGTCCGGAAACCGATCGGCGACCCGGTGCGTCCAGTGCACCGCCAGGGTGGTCTTGCCGACCCCGGCGGTTCCGGTCACCACAGCCACCAGCGGCGCTCCGTCGGAACGGATGTCCAGCAGGTCGTCCAACCACCGCAACGGTCCGACCCGTCCGGTGAACGCCGGCGTGTCCGGTGGTAGCTGGGCCGGTACCGGTGCCGACGCTGGCGTCCCGGCCGGAGCAGTGATCCGCTCCGGTTCCAGCACGTCCCGATGTGCCTCGACGAGCACCGTGCCGGGGTCGACGCCCAGCTCGTCCACCAGCCGTTTCCGGGTGTCCTCGTAGACCGCGAATGCCTCCGACCGCCGACCGACGGCCAGGTAGCAGCGCATCAGTTGAGCCTGGGCCTGCTCATCGAGCGGCCGGCTCCGGGCCTGCTCCCGCACCAGGGCCAACACGTCCTCGGCCCGACCCGAGCGGATGGCCGCGTCGACGTGCCAGGAGAGGAGCAACTGCGCCTCCGCGGTCAGCGCGGCGACCCGCGGATGGGCGCCGAGCGCCGGCAGGTCCGCCAGCGGCGGCTGCCACAGGTCGAGGGCGCGACGGGTCGCCTCCCCGATCCGCGAGTGATCGCCGGTGCCGATCGCGACCCGGACCTCGGCCACCCGTTCGCGGAACCGCATTAGGTCGAGATCCACCATGGACGGACCCACAGCCAGGCGATACCCGGTGCCGACGGACGGCAGCAGTCGGCTGCTGGCGCGCGCCGGCCGGTCCGGTTCCAGCAGGCGGCGCAGGTGCTTCACGTGGGTCTGCACGACGTTGCTCACCGTCGGCGGCGGGTCGGTCGGCCACAGCGCGTCCACCAGTTCGTCGCGACCGACCGGCTGGCCCTCGGCGAGGGCGAGGAGCGCCAGCACCGCCCGTCGTTGCGGTGGGCCGACCGGCAGCTCGGTCCCGTCCTGCCACAGACGCACCCGGCCGAGCAGGCACAGCCGTAACTCCCCCGACCCGTCGACCGGCCGCACCGCGCCTCCCCCGTCGTCCCGGCACCGCACCGACGGCGGCACCCGGACGCTCGACCGTCCATTCTGCATCCAGTCGCTGACCAATCGGAAGATCGACGATGGCTGTCGTACCGACCAGAAGGAGAAAGCACATGCTGCGAATCGTCACCGTGCTGAGCGACCGGCTCCTCGACCTCGTCGCGCCGAAGGCCGTGGCCTCCGCGGCTGACTGCGGGTCGCCACGTTACGAGTCCAAGTGCGAGGACGGCGTTTACCTGCGCCGACAGTGCTGGACCAACAGCAACTGCGTGTGCGGCCCCTGGCGGACCAGCGGTCGTTGCTGAGCAATCCCAAGGAGCGGTATCGTGCCCTACCTCATCACCGCCGTCGTACTGGTCGGCGCGATCGGCGTCCTCAACCTGCTGCTCACCCTCGGGGTCCTCCGCCGGCTGCGGGAACACTCGACCCGGCTGGCCGCCGGCCCGGCCGGATCCGGGCCGGGCATCATCGAGACCGGCCAGCGGCCTGGCGACTTCGCGGCCACGGACACCGACGGTAAGCCGGTACGCCGGGCAGATCTGACCGGATCGGTGCTTGTCGCCTTCTTCTCTCCGGACTGTGCTGCGTGCGTGGAGGCGCTACCCCAGTTCCTGGTGGAGGCGGCCGAGTTCCCCGGGGGACGGAGCCAGGTCCTCACCGTGGTGGGAGCGGACGGTCCGGAGACAACTGAGATGGCCACCCGGCTCGCCGAGGTGAGCCGGGTGGTGGTCGACGGTGCCGGTGGGCGCGTCGCTGGCGCATTCCAGGTTGCCGCCTTTCCCGCCTGGTGCCTGCTCGACCCGTCCGGCGACGTCCGGCACAGCGGCAGCGGATGGACCGGCCTGCCGACCCTGACAGCCGCGTGACGTCGACGTGCACGGAGGGAAACCAGCCGGCCGATCGTTCCCCCGGTCAAGGGGGCACGTCCAACAGGCGTCTCGTCGCTGCCCAGTTGGGAAGCCGACGATGGCCGCCGTACACATGAAGGGAGGTGATCGAATGTTGCGAATCGTGAACGAGATGGCAGACCGACTGCTCGGTCTGGTCGTTCCGCGGGCGACGGCCTCGGCTGCCGACTGCGGTTACACCTACCAGCGGAAGGATTGCTGGAAGGGCGTCGAGCGGTATTGCACGTGCTTCACCAACAGCAACTGCAAGTGCTACAACTGCTACACCACCACCCACGTGTGTTAGCTGTGGGTAGGAGATACCGGGGATCCGACAGCCGGCCGAGAGTACTCTCGGCCGGCTGTCGGGGGCGGACCGCTTTTCCAGGCGAAGGAGTACTGTTCGCGTGCCATGCCTCAGCAACCTGGTGGCCCGGACACGCCCGTCGGGTCCGCCCGATCCGGCGCTGACCGGGGCGGTCAGGATCGCGCCAGCGCCGACCGTCTGCTCATGACGCCGGAAGTCCAACGTGTGGACCGCCGGCTGGTGACTGCCGCCATCGGCCTCGCCTACCGATCGGCTCCGGGAATCGCCCTCGCCGAGCTGTCGCTGTCCATAGTCACCGGTCTTCTGCCGGTCGGCATTGGTCTGCTCACCAAACTCATCGTCGACCGGCTCGCCAGCCCCGGGGGTGGTTCGCTGGGCACGGTTGTCGGGTTGGCCGCCGGGCTCGCCGTCGCAGGGGTGGCGGTTGCCGCACTGCCGCACTTCCAGCGGTACGTGAGCGCGGAGTGGCGGCGGGCCGTCGGGCTCCGCGCACAGACCGACATGTACGCCGCGGTCAACCGGTTGCCCGGTATCGGCCGGCTGGAGGACCCGGCCTTCCGGGACCACCTGAACCTGGCGGACGATGCCGGTCGCAACAGCCCGATCGCGGTGGCCGGTGGTGGGTTGGAACTCCTCCGCGGCGTCGTCACGGTGACCGGCTTCGCCGCTACGTTGGCCCTGCTCAATCCCTGGATGGTGGGTGTGCTCATGCTGGCCGCCATGCCCACCGCCCAGGCCGAACTGCGACTGTCCCGGCAGCGGGCCCAGTTACTGTGGACGCTCAGCCCGACCGAGCGGCGCCAGTACTTCTACGCCGAGTTGCTGACCGGTTTGGCGGCGGCCAAGGAGATCCGCCTGTTCAATCTCGGTGACCTGTTCGGCGGGCGGATGCTCCGGGAGCTACGAGCGCTCAACGCGGCGAACCGGCGGATGGACCGCCAGGAGGTCCTGGTGCAGGGTGGGCTGACGATCGCGGCCGCCGCCATCGCCGGCGCCGGCCTGGTCTGGGCCGTCCAGGCCGCCCGTTCCGGTCGGCTTGGCATCGGCGACGTAACCCTCTTCATCGCCGCGGTGGCCGGCGTGCAGGGGGCCGTCGCGGGCGGGATCAGCCGCTTCGCCGACGCCCACCAGTCCCTGCTCCGATTCGCCCACTACCGGGAGGTTCTCGCCGCCACGCCGGACCTGGCCCTGGCCGCCGAGCCGGTAGCGGTCCCCCCGCTGCGGGACGCCATCGAGCTGCGCGACGTTTGGTTCCGGTACAGCGACGACCACCCGTGGGTGCTACGCGGCGTCGACCTGACCATCCCGTACGACCGGACAGTCGCACTCGTCGGGCTCAACGGAGCCGGTAAGAGCACCGTGGTGAAGCTGTTGACCCGGTTCTACGATCCGAGCCGAGGCAGTGTGCGCTGGGACGGGGTCGACTACCGGGAGCTGGACATCAACCAGCTCCGGGACCGGATCGGCGCCACGTTCCAGGACTTCATGTGCTACGACCTGTCCGCCGCGGAAAACATCGGGGTGGGTGACAGCGCCGCGCTGGACGACACCGAACGGATCGTCGCCGCGGCGGAGCGGGCCGGCGCGCACGACACCGTGGCGGCCCTCCCCCGCGGGTACGCGACGCAGCTCAGCCGGCTGTTCGCCGAGTCCGCTGAGCACGCCGCGCCGGGCATCGGTGTACTGCTCTCCGGTGGCCAGTGGCAGCGGCTGGCGCTGGCCCGGTCGTTCCTGCGCGCCGACCGGGACCTGTTGATCCTCGACGAGCCGAGCTCCGGCCTGGACGCCGAGGCGGAGGCTGACCTGCACCGACGGCTCCGCGAGCTGCGCCAGGGACGGACCACGCTGCTGATCTCGCACCGGTTGGGGACCGTCCGGGACGCCGATCACATCGTGGTGCTCCGCGACGGGGTGATCGCCGAACAGGGCAGCCACGACGAACTCCTGCTGGCGCAGGGAGCGTACGCCCGGCTGTTCAACCTCCAGGCCGCCGGCTACCAGCCGGCGGCGGCCTGACGGGGGTGGCGGATGCCGCTGGTGCTCACCGGCCTGGCCGGGCTGGCGCTGGGCCTCCTGCTGGCCGGCCTCCGCCGCCGGTGGGTGCTGGTGACGGTGGACGGTCCGTCCATGCTGCCGGCGCTCCGGCCCGGTGAGCGGGTGCTGGTCCGACGGATCCGGGCCCGGGAGATCCGCACCGGTGACATCGTGGTGGCCGAGAACCCGGACGCGGGCGTCTGGCGGACCACGCCGTTGTCGGCGCGCGCGGCTCCGAGCGCGGACCGGCGGTGGATCGTGAAGCGGGCGGTCGCCGTTCCCGGTGACCCGCTGCCTGCCGAACTGGTCGGCACGTCCAACGCGGGAGCGTCCCGCGTGCCGCCCGGACACTTCGTGCTGATCGGCGACAACCGGCGGCAGAGCGTGGACTCCCGTGCCTTCGGCCTCGTACCCGCCGACCGCATCCTCGGCCCGATCCGCCCCATGTCGGGCTCGGCGGGCGGGGCACGCGGTAGTCGCGGCTCGCGCGAGCGCGGGCAGGTCGGTACATAGTGGATCTGCCTACCCGCCAGATCGCGGAATACGGAAGGCGCTCAGACCCCGGTCAGGGTTGACCATTCGTGGTCGGGCAGGGTCATCAGGGCGGCGAGGCGATCCTGGTCCGGCGGCGCGGCGTTGTCCCCGGGCACGGCGAGCACCCGGGCCGCGAGCAGGTGCCCGAGTCGCAGGGAGGCGACCTCGCCGAGACCGCGCAGCAGCGCGGACAGGTAGCCGGCCGCGAACGCGTCGCCGGCACCGACCGGTTCCACCACCGGCACCCGCAACGCCGGCACGAAGGTCGCCGGCCCGTGCCGGGGCAGGGCCGTGGCACCAACCGCGGCGTCCTTGACCACCACGGTCGCCGGGCCGGGCAGCAGCCGGCGGACCTCGGCCGGATCCACGGCGCCCCAGATGGTGCGCGCCTCGTCCAACCCGACGAATACCACGTCGGCCGCGTCGGCGAGGCGCAGCAGCAGGTCACCGGCCATCCGGTCCTGCCACAGCCGGGGTCGGTAGTTGACGTCGAAGCTGACGATGGCCCCTGCCAACGGCCGATCCGTCATGGCGTGCTCGACAAGGCGCAGGCAGGATGGCGACAGTCCGGCGGTGATTCCGGTCAGGTGCAGCAGTCGGGCCCCGGTCAGCCGCGGCCGGCGCAGCACGTCCGTGCTCAGCCGGGAAGCCGCCGACCCGGTCCGGTAGTAGTGCGCCCGGGTCCCGTCCGACCCCGGCTCCTTGACGTAGAGCCCGGTCGGCGCGACCGGGTCGACATCGACGAGGTCGATGTCGACGCCGTCGGTGGCGAGCCGCCGGAGGATCCTCCGCCCGAACGGATCGTTGCCCACCCGGCTCACCCACGCCACCCGGTGTCCCAGGGCGGCCAGGGTGGCCGCCAGGTTGGACTCGGCGCCCCCGACGCCGAGCGTGACGCGCTCGGCGTCGGTGAGCGAAACCCCCGGATCCGGGGCGAGCACCGCCATCGTCTCGCCCACGGTCACCACCTCGGGTGTCCCGCCGGTCCCGATGCCGGTCATCGGGCCGATCCGGTGAGTTGGGCGGCGATCCGGCCGGCGGCCACGGGGTCGAGGTCGCCGTCGACCACCGCCACCCGGTGCCGTCCCCGCCGCTCGGCGCCGGCCGCCAGCACGTACGGCCGGTCGAAGGCGAACGCCACGCACACCCCCGGGTACATCGCGCCCCGGACGAACCACCGGTCGCCGGGACCCAGGCCAGTGAACACGAGAGTGTAGCTCGCGTCGCCGGTGTCGGTGCCGGCGAGCGCGACCCACGGTTCGGCGGTGCCGTTGACCGCGGCCTCACCCGCTGATGTGGCGGTGAAGATCCGCGGTGGGGCGCCGGCCGCCACCCGCCAGAAGAAGCCGCCATAGCCGGCGCCGCCGGGGCGGCCGTTGGTGGCCGGACTGCCAATCGTCACCGACCGGTCCGGCGCGGTCAGCGTGTACGCCACGTCGAGCGCCCACCCCCGCCGGTCCGGCAGCGCCACCGCGGCCACCGTGCGCCGCTCGGTGAGCAGCACGTCCCCGGCCGGCGTCCGCCATTCGAGGCGGTGCGCCAGCCGTCGTGGAGTGCGCGTCTCCCAGGCGGTGTGCGCGATCCGCCCGTGATCGGAGCGCCAGGTGTAACCGGTGCCCCGGACGTAGGTTCTGCCGCCCCACAGGTTGGTGCCGTTGACGTCTTGGACCGCGAGCGAGACACCGAGGTGCCACACGTGGTCGGCCGGCAGGGCGTCGGTCACCACCGTGCCCGCCAGGGTACGCACGGGGTGCAGGTACGGACGGGGTCCGTGCGTCGGGTCCAGGTCGGGGTCGACGACGTACCGGGCCACCTCGATCCCGCCGACGGCGAGCCGGGGTTCGTCGCCGCTGGTCACGGGTGCTCCGGGTGGGCGACCCGGGCGCGGGCGGCGACCGCGTGCGTCGCGGCGAGGGCGTACCCGGCGAGGATCGGCACCGCTGCCGGGGTGATCAGGACGGCGAGCAGCGCCGCGACGAGCCCGACGCCGGTGACGGCGGCCCAGGTGACCGGCCGAGAGAGGCAGGTCCCGGCGGCGGCCCGGGCGGCGGCCCGCCAACCCTGGCCACCACCGCGCCCGACCTCGACCACCACCAGCGCGGCGTACCCGGCCAGCCCGGCCGTCACCAACCCCGTGACGAGCACCGCCGGCCCGCCGCCGGGAACCCGGCCGGCGCTCAGCGCGGCGATGTCGATGACCAGCAGGGTGCCGACGGCCAGCGCCAGCAGGGTCACCGGCACACCGGGCAGCAGCGCCCGGCCGAACCGGGCGGCGATCCGGCGCGGCTCGGGCCACCGCCCGTCGGTCACCCAGTCGTGCACCGCCGCGCTCGCCGTCGCCGCCGCGGCACCCGCGGTCAGCACCGGCGCCGCCGCGAGCACCAGCAGGATGCCGACGAGGGCGAGGTCGGCGGCGTCCCGCAGCACGTCCCGCCAGTCCCGCCGCGACGGGGCCGGCGGGTGTTCCGGCCAGGGCGTCGGCAGCCGTCCGTCCACCCCGAACGGCCGGTGGGCGGTCATCCCTTCAACCCGCTGGTGTTGATGCCCTCGACGAGCATTCGCTGGAAGGCCAGGAAGAACAGGAAGACCGGCAGCAGCGACAGCACCGACATGGCGAACATCGGCCCGATGGCGCTCTGGCCGGTCGAGTCGATGAACAGGGTCAGCGCCACCGGCACGGTGTAGTCCTCCAGTTGGGACAGGTAGACGAGTTGCCGGAAGAAGTCGTTCCAGGTCCAGATGAACGAGAAGATCGCGGTGGTGACCAGCGCCGGCCGGCTGAGCGGCAGGATGACGTGCCGGAAGATGCCGTACGAGGTGGATCCGTCGATCTTCGCGGCCTCGTCCAGCTCGCGCGGGATGCCCCGCATGAACTGCACCATGAGGAAGACGAAGAACGCCTCGGTGGCGAGGAACTGCGGGATCAGCAACGGCAGGTACGGCCATTCGCCGCCGACCAGGCCGAGGCTGCGGAACAGGATGTACTGCGGCACGATCAGCACGTGACCGGGCAGCAGCAGGGTTCCGATCATGATGGCGAACCAGAAGCCGCGCAGCCGAAACCGCAGCCGGGCGAAGGCATACGCGGCGAACAGGCAGGACACCGCGTTGCCGACCACGGTCAGCAGGCTCACCATGGCGCTGTTGAGGAAGAACCGGCCGAAGCTGACATCGAAGTTGGCCCACCCGTCGGCGAAGTTGCCGGGAGTGAACTTCTCGGGCAGCAGGCCGATGTTGCTGACGATCTCCTCCTGCGACTTGACCGAGGTGCCGATCATCCAGAACAGCGGATAGAGCACCACCGCGAGGATCAGGACCAGGACGATCAGCCGGACGACCTGACGTTGCCGGCTGCCGGGGGGTACCCGGCGGACCGGTCGGCGGCCGTCCGGACCGTTGCCGTCCGGACCGTTGCCGTCCGGACCGCGGCGGTCCGGTCCGATCGTCGGGGCAACCGTCGCCATCACCGCTCCCCGTCGGAGTAGTGCACCCAGAACCTGCCGGTGCTGAAGAAGACCACGGTGATGACCGCGATCGCGACCAGGAACACCCAGGCCATCGCCGAGGCGTAGCCCATCTCCAGGTCGGTGAAGCCCGCGATGTAGAGGTTCAGCGTGTACATGAGGGTGGAGTCGACCGGCCCGCCGGTGCCGTTGCTGAGCACGAAGGCGGCGGTGAACCCCTGGAAACCGTTGATGGTCTCCAACACCAGGTTGAAGAAGATCACCGGGGAGAGCATCGGCAGCGTGACGTCACGGAACTGGCGGATCGGCCCGGCGCCGTCGACGGCCGCGGCCTCGTACAGTTCCGTCGGCACCTGCTTGAGCCCGGCCAGAAAGATCACCATGGGGGCGCCGAACTGCCAGATGGCCAGCACCATCAGGGTCTGCAACGCCCAGTCCGGATCGTTGACCCAGGGCTTGCCCTGGATCCCGACCAGGCTCAGGAAGGAGTTGAACGCGCCGTCCCGGTTGAACATGCTTACCCAGACGATGGCCAGCGCGACGCTGCCGCCGAGCAGCGACGGCAGGTAGAACAGGCTGCGGAACAGCCCGACCCCGCGCCAGGTCCGGTTGAGCAGCAGGGCCACCGCCAGCGCGGCGGCCAGTTTGAGCGGCACCGCGATCAGCGCGAAGGTCAGCGTGACCCGGACCGAGTGCCAGTACGACGGATCGCTTGTGAACATCCGTTCGTAGTTGGCCAACCCCACCCATTCCACCTCGGACCACGGCGTCAGGATGTCGTAGTTGGTGAAGCTCAGGTAGAGCGACAGCAGCATCGGGATGGCCGTGATGGCCATCAGCCCGACGAGCCAGGGTGAGAGGAAGACGTACCCGGCCAGGCCCTCGCCGTCCCGGGTCCGCCCCGGTCCACGCCGGGTGGCGTGGCCCGGGGCGGGCGCGGTGCCGGGCCGGGTCGGGTCGGGCGCCGTGGTCAGGACCACCAGCCGGCTCCTTTCCGAGCGTTCGTCGCTGGCGTGATCAGGCGATCGCCGACTTGCAGGCTTCGACGAGCTGGGCCGCCGCCTGGGCCGGGGTGGCCCGGCCGTACTGCGCGTTCTCGGCGGCCTTGGTGAGTTCACTGCGGACCTTGCTGTGTCCCTTGAGCGGGACCTGTGGCGCCTTGCCGAACTTCTCCGCCAGCTCGGTCTCGACCTGGATCGACTGCTTCATCGCCGGGTCGGTGACATTGGCACTGATCTCCTGCCGGATATCCATATTGGACGGCAGGCCGCGGTCGGTGCCGAGGATCCTGGCGGCCTCCGGGTCGTTCATCATGAAGTTGATGACGTCCACGGCGACGTCCTTGTGCTCGCTGCCGCGGAACACCGACCAGTACATGGACGCCCGCGCCCACTGCGCGCTCGGATCGCCCGGGTAGGCCACCACACCCAACTCGTTCTTGGTGTTCTTCTTCAACTCGGGCATCTGGTTGACCCACACCCAGGAGGTGGCGGCTTTGCCGGTGACCACGAGTTGCTTGGTGATGTCGGTGGCGTTGCCCTCGTGGATCACGTCGGGGGTCGGCGTGGCGCCCCGGTCCCGGGCGCCCTTCCACAGCTCGAACCACCTGGTCGCGTCCTCGACGGTGAAGCCGAGTTCGGTGCCCTTGTAGAGGTCCTTGCCCTGCTGCCGCAGCCAGATCCAGAACGCCTTGTCGACCGCGCTCGGGTCCTGGGTCCCGGGCACCTTTGTCGTCTTCGACACCTGCTCAGCCCAGGCGATGTGCTCCTCCCAGCTCATGCCGGTGGTGGGTTCCGGCAGGCCGTGTTGGGTCAGCAGCGTCTTGTTGTAGACCAGTCCCTGGGTGTTCTCCCCGGCGGCGATCCCGGCCAGCTTGCCGTCGACCATGCCGTACTGCCACAGGCTCTCGGGGAACTTCGAGACGTCCAACTTCCCGTCGTCCTTGTACGAGGTCAGGTCGAGGGTGCTGTTCCGGGACGCGTACTCGGTGAGGTAGTTGTCGTCGATCTGGAACAGGTCCGGCGGGTTGCCGCCGGCGGTGAGGGTGGCCAGCTTGTCGAAGTAGCCCTGGTTGGCCTGCCAGGTCTTCTCGAACGTGACGTTCGGATGCTTCTTGGTGTAGAGGGCGAGGGCGTCCTCGGTCAGCTTGGCCCGGGCCTCACCGCCCCACCAGAAGACCGACAGCTTGACCGGCGCGTTCGGGTCGGCACTCGACGAGGAGTCGGCACCGCAGGCCGCGGATCCGAGGACCAGCGGCACCGTGACCAGCGCGGCGAGCAGACCGCGCAGCGTTCGGCGTCGGGACACGAGGGTACGGTGAGATGGTCCGGCTGGTGCGCCGGCGGTGGTGGACGTTGCGGGGTGCATGAGCGCTCACTCCTTGTGTCAGGAAGCGACGGACCCACCGGTGGTCACGACCGGATGGTCCGGGTCCGCAGGGCGATGCGGACCCGGGCCGGCCAGCCCGGCACCGGACGGGTTACGGCCGCTCCGGAGCACCGGCGCGGTCGAGTCGCGGATGACCAGTTCGGTCTGGAGCATTACCTGGGCGGTGGTGCGACGGTCGTCGGCCGCGGCGTACCGGCCGGCCCGCATGACGCGGGAGGTGCCGGCGTCCTGTTGCAGCAGCATGTCGACGGCCGTCCGGCCGGCGGCCGCGGTTGGCGTGGCCACCGTCGTCAACTTGGGCCGGGTGAGCCGGCTCAGCGCGATGTCGTCGATGCCGACGACACTCACGTCCTGCGGCACCCGGACCCCGAGTGCGTCGAGCCCTTCGATCAGGCCGATCGCCATCAGGTCGTTGTAGGCCAGCACGGCGGAGGCACCCGAGCGGCGGACCTGCTCGGCCAGCGCGCTGCCGCCGATCCCGGTGGGTGGGTTGGGTCCGAGCACGGCGAGGTCGGCACCACCGGCGCGGGCCGCGGCGCTCGCCGCCCGCCGCATCTCCCGGTTGGTCCACGACCCCCGGGGGCCACCGAGCAGCGCGATGGTGCGGTGCCCGAGGCCGAGCAGGTGCTCGACGGCCGACCGGGCACCCTGACCGACGTCCATCACGACGCACGGCAGTCCGGGCACCTGCCGGTTGATGACCACCAGCGGCACCTCCCGGCTGAGCTGTTCGATCAGGCTGTTGCTCATCCGTGGGCTGCACAGCAGGATCCCGTCCACCTGCTTGGCCAGCGCGTGGACCAGGTCCTCCTCCGCGGTCGGATCCTCGTTCGTGTCGGCCACGAAGACGTGGTAGTCGCGGAGTCGGGCCTGCCGCTCCGCTGCCTTGATCAGGGGCGGGAAGAACGGGTTGGCGATGTCGGCGACGATCAGGCCGACGTTGTGCGTCCGTCCCGTGATCAGGGCGCGGGCGGCGCGGTTGGGCCGGTAGCCCAGTTCCTCGGCGCAGGCCAGCACGCGGCCCCGGGTTTCCGGGTTGACCAGGTGTGGAGCCGAGAAGGTCCGGGAGACCGTGGAGATGTGCACGCCGGATGCCTTGGCGACGTCCCGAATGGTGGCTGGCACGAGGGCTGCTCCGTCCGGTGTGGCGACGGTCACGAGGTGCCGCCAATTAATGCAAACGGTTGCGCCGCTGTCAACGCCTCACCGTTTCGGTTCGATGTCTGCACGGCTTCGCTGATGCGGCATAGACCGACGAATCAGGATGTATAGCCCGGGTTGGATCCGAAGCGTTGACGCGATCGGGGGCGCCGTGGTTACTTCGCTGCAAACCTTTGCAGCCTGGTCTCGCTCAGCCCTGGGAGGCGACCGCCCGATGCCACCGCGATCCCCGGCCCGGCTCCGCTACGCGATAGTGGGCACCGGCGCGCGGGCCGAGATGTTCGTCCGCGCCCTGGTCCGCGACCATGCCGACACCGCCGAGCTGGTCGCGTTCGCCGACGTCAACAAGTCCCGGATGGACACCCACAACCGGTGGCTGGCCGAGCTGGGCAAGACCCCGGTGCCCACCTATCCGGCCGCCGACTTCGTCACCATGCTCGACAAGGAACGGGTCGACGTGGCGCTGGTGACCACTGTCGACGCCACCCACGACGAGTACATCGTGGCGGCCCTGCGGGCCGGTCGCGACGTGGTGACCGAGAAACCGATGACCGTCGACGCACCGCGCTGCCGGCGGATCCTGGACGCGGTGGCGGAGACCGGCGGAACGGTACGGGTGGCCTTCAACTACCGCTACAACCCGCTGCACGAACGGCTGCGCCGGATGCTCGCCGACGGGGCGGTCGGCGAGATCGGCTCGGTGCACTTCGAGTGGCTGCTCGACGTCCGGCACGGGGCCGACTACTTCCGCCGCTGGCACCGCGACAAGGCCAACTCGGGCGGCCTGCTGGTACACAAGGCGAGCCACCACTTCGACCTGGTCAACTGGTGGCTGGACGCCACCCCGGTCGAGGTGTACGCCGCCGGCCGGCTGTTCTTCTACGGCGAGCCCGGCCGTCGGCACGGGTACGCCCGGGACTACGACCGGGCGCACGGAGCCGACGCGGCGGTGGACGATCCGTTCGCCCTGCGCATGGCCGACCATCCGCGGCTGCGGGAGCTGTACCTCCACGCCGAGGTCGAGGACGGTTACCGGCGCGACCGCAACGTCTTCGCGCCCGGCGTCACCATCGAGGACGACCTGGCGGTCCTCGCCCGCTACTCCACGGGCGCCACCATGACGTACCACCTGACCGCGTACGCCCCGTACGAGGGCTACCGGGTCATGGTCAACGGCAGCCGCGGCCGGTTGGAGCTGGAGGTGGTGGAGAGCGACTTCGTCAGCCCGGCCGCGGCCGGGGCGTTGAAGGGCGCCGCCCTGCACGGGGACGAGGCGGCGACGGAGTCCGGCTCGGTGAGCCTCACCCTGCGCCCGTTCTGGGAGCCACCGCGACAGATCCCGGTCGACGGCCACACCCGGGAGGGCCACGGCGGGGCGGACGCCCGGATGACCCGGGTGCTGTTCGGCGGTGCCGCCGACCCGCTCGGCCGCACCGCGACCGCGCGCGACGGCGCCCTGGCCCTGCTCACCGGCCTGGCCGCCAACCGGTCGGCCGAGACCGGCCACGTCGTCCGGGTCGCCGACCTGCTGACCCTCCCTGATCGCTAAGGAGCCGCCCACCGTGCCCACCGACTCCCGCGCCGACCTGTTGTTCCCGGCCGAACCGGGCCAGCGCTCGCTGGCTCGGCGCCTGTACGCCGTGGCGGCGCAGTTACCGATCATCTCCCCGCACGGCCACGTCGATCCGGCGATCCTGGCCGAGGACCGGCCGTTTCCCGATCCCGCACAGCTGATCATCGTGCCCGACCACTACCTGACCCGGATGCTGCTCAGCCAGGGCGTGCCGCCGGCGGACCTGGGCGTTCCGACGCTGGACGGCAGCCCGGTGGAGACGGACGGCCGGCGGATCTGGCGCCGGTTCGCCGACCACTGGCACCTCTTCCGCGCGACCCCGTCCCGACTCTGGCTGGAGCAGACGTTCCGCGAGGTGTTCGGGGTGACCACGCCGCTGTCACCGGCGACCGCGGACACCGTCTACGACGAGGTAGCGGCGCGGCTCGCCGAACCCGAGTTCCGGCCTCGGGCGCTGTTCGAGCGGTTCAACATCGAGGTGCTGGCCACCACCGAGTCGCCGCTGGACGACCTGGGCTGGCACGCCAAGCTGGCCGCCGACGGATGGGGCGGGCCGGGCGGCCGGGTGGTCACCACGTTCCGGCCGGACAACGTAGTGGACATGGAGTTCGACGGCTGGGCCGGCAATCTCGACCGGCTGGGCGAGGTCACCGGCACGGACACCGGAACGTACGCCGGGTTCCTGGCGGCGCTGCGGCAGCGCCGGGAGGCGTTCATCGCGGCCGGCGCCACCTCCTCCGACCACGGCCACCCGACGGCCCGCACCCTGGACCTCGACCCGGCGGAGGCCGCCCGGCTCTACGACCGGGGCCGGCGCGGCCTCGCCGACCCGGCCGACGCCGAGGCGTTCCGGGCGCACATGCTCGTCGAGTTCGCCCGGATGTCCATCGAGGACGGTCTGGTGATGCAGCTGCACCCGGGAGCGGTACGCAACCACAACCGGTGGCTGTACGCGCGGCACGGCCGGGACGTGGGCGGCGACGTGCCGCAGGCCACCGAGTACCCGCACGCGCTGGCGCCGCTGCTGGACGCGTACGGCAACGACCCGCGGCTGCGGCTGGTCCTCTACACGCTGGACGAGTACACGTTCAGCCGCGAGCTGGCCCCGCTCGCCGGCGGCTACGCCGCCGTCTATCTCGGCGCGCCCTGGTGGTTCCTGGACTCGCCCGAGGTGCTGCGCCGGTTCCGGGAGTCGGTGACCGAGTCGGCGGGCTTCTACAACACGGCCGGGTTCGTGGACGACACCCGGGCGTTCTGCTCCATCCCGGTCCGGCACGACGTGGCCCGCCGGGTGGACGCCGCGTACCTGGCCCGGCTGGTGACCGAGCACCGGCTCACCGAGGACGAGGCGGCCGACACCATCGCCGACCTGGCGTACCGGCTGCCGAAGCGGGTCTTCAAGTTCGGGAGGCCGGCATGACTACAATCGTCTCCGTCGACGTACACGACGTCCGGTTCCCGACGGCCGCGGCGGGCGACGGATCGGACGCGATCAACCGGGGCGACTACTCGGCGACGTACGTGGAGTTGCGCACCGACGCCGGCCCGACCGGGGCCGGTTTCACCTTCACCAACGGGCGGGGCAACGAGATCACCTGCGCCGCGGTCCGGGCGCTGGCGCACCACGTCACCGGCCGCACCGTCGAGCGGATCGTGGCCGAGCCGGTGGCGTTCTGGCGCTCGCTCACCGCCGACGCACAGCTTCGTTGGCTGGGCCCGGAGAAGGGGGTCATCCACATGGCCACCGGCGCCCTGGTCAACGCGGTGTGGGACCTGCGCGCGAAGCTGGCCGGCCAGCCGTTGTGGCGGCTGCTCGCCGACATGTCCACGGCGGAGCTGGTGGCCAGCGTCGACTTCCACCACATCACCGACGCGCTGACGCCGGACGAGGCCGCCGCGATCCTGGACAAGGGACGCGACGGGATGGCCGACCGGCTCGCGGTGCTCGACCGGGACGGCTTCCCGTCGTACACCACCTCCGTCGGCTGGCTCGGCTACCCGGATGACAAGGTCCGGGCGCTGACCCGGACGGCGTACGACGACGGCTGGCGGGCGATGAAGATGAAGGTCGGCGGGGATCCCGCCGACGACCTGCGGCGGGCCCGGATCATCCGGGCCGAGATCGGTCCGGAGGCGCTGTTGATGCTGGACGCCAACCAGGTGTGGGACGTCGACGAGGCGATCCGGAACATGGCCGCGCTGGCCGAGGTGGACCCGTACTGGATCGAGGAACCGACGCACGCCGACGACGTGCTGGGCCACGCCCGGATCGCCCGCGCGGTCGACGAGCTGACCGGTGGCCGGTGCCGGGTGGCCACCGGCGAGGTGGCCGCGAACCGGGTCATCTTCAAGCAGCTGCTCCAGGCCGAGGCGATCGGCGTGATGCAGATCGACGCCTGCCGGGTCGGCGGGGTGAACGAGGTGCTGGCCGAGCTGCTGCTGGCGGCGAAGTTCGGGGTGCCGGTCTGCCCGCACGCCGGCGGGGTGGGACTCTGTGAATACGTGCAGCACCTGGCGATCTTCGACTACCTGCGGGTCGGCACCAGCCTCGCCGGCCGGATGGTGGAATACGTCGACCACCTGCACGAACATTTCGTCGACCCGGTGCGCACCCGGGACGGCCGGTACCTGCCGCCCACCGCACCCGGCTACAGCGCGGCGATGCGACCGGAGTCGGTCGCGGAGTTCCGATTCCCGGACGGCCCGGCATGGCACTGACCGTCGGGGCGTCGCGGTTGGGGCTGGCCGCGCTGCGCCGGCTGCCGGTGGAGAGTCGCCCGCTGGTGCGGCCGGGCACCGTTCGGGCCGGCATCCTGCACCTCGGGCTGAGCGCCTTCCACCGGGCCCACCAGGCTGTCTACACCGAGGCCGCGCTGGCGGTGGCCGGCGGCGACTGGGCCATCGTGGGCGTGGCGCCGCGCAGCACCGCGGTGGCCGACGCGCTGCGCGCCCAGGATGCCCTGTTCAGCGTGACCAGCCTGTCCCCCGACGGATGCCACACCCGGGTGGTCGGGGCGCTGGCCGAGATACGGCACGCGGCCAGCGATCCGGTGGCCGTGGTGACGTTGCTCGCCGCTCCGTCGATCCGGGTTGTCACGCTGACCGTCACCGAGAAGGCGTACCACCTCGACCCGGCCACCGGCCGGTTCCGGCCGGACGCCGCGGTGGTCGCGGACCTCCGCGCCGACCGGCCACCAGGCACCGTGCCGGGCCTGCTGGTCCGCGGTCTGCTGGCCCGCGCCGCTGCGGACTCCGGGCCGCTCGCCCTGGTGAGCTGCGACAACCTGCCGGCGAACGGGCACCGGCTGCGGGGCCTCGTGGAGCAGGCGCTGGCCTTCGCCAGGGTTCCGTCGGCCGCGCTGGACTGGGTGGGGCGAAACGTCACGTTCCCCGGCACCATGGTGGACCGGATCGTGCCGGCGAGCACCCCGGCAACGGTCGCCGACGCCGCCCGTGCCCTGGGGGTGACCGACCTGGCCGCCGTCGCCGCCGAGCCGTACCGGCAGTGGGTGATCGAGGACGACTTCCCGGCCGGGCGGCCGGCCTGGGAGCGGGCCGGGGCGGTGTTGGCCACCGACGCCGGCCCGTGGGAGCGGTTGAAGCTGCGTACCCTCAACGGTGTCCACTCAGCCGCCGCGTACCTCGGCGCGCTCGCCGGCCGGGAGACGATCGCCGACGCGCTGGCCGTGCCGCACCTGAGCACGGTCCTCCGCCGGCTGGTGGCGCAGGACGTGGCGGCCAGCTTCACCCCGCCGGACGAGGTGTCGGTGATCGACTACGGCGATCAGGTCCTCGACCGGTTCGCCAACCCGGCGATCCGCTACCAGACCCGCCAGGTGGCGGGGGACGGCTCGCAGAAGCTGCCCCAGCGGGTCCTGCACACAATCGCGGACCTACGGTCGGCCGGCGCCCCGGCGCGATGGGCCACGCTTGTGGTCGCGGCCTGGATGCGGTACGTCCGGGGCCGGGCCGACGACGGCACGGAACTGCCGCTGGACGACCCGTTGGCCGACCGGATCCGCGCCTTGCTTGTCGATCGGCCAGACACGCCGACGGGGGTGGCCGAGGCGTTGTTCGGCCTCACCGAGGTCTTCCCGCCGGACCTGGCCGAGGACGACGAGGTCCGTGCCGCGGTGATCGGCTGGTTGACCGAACTCGACCGGTACGGCGTGTCGGGGACCTTGGCGAGGGCGGCGTGAGCGGCCCCGGCAAGGACGGTGCGGGCCGCCCCGGGCAGGGTGGCATCGCGGCCGTGCCGCGGGTGGCGGTGATCGGCGCCAACGGGCACGGTCGCTGGCACCGCCGCGCGATCGCGCCGATGCACGCCGCGGGACAGGCGCGCCTGGTCGCGCTCGTCGACATCCAGCCGGTGGAGCCGGACCCGGCGGCGGCGGTGCCGGACGAGGTGTCCATCTTCACCGATCACCGGGAGATGCTGCGCAGCGCCCGGCCGGATGTGGTGGTGGTCTGCACGCCGCCGCATACGCACCTGCCGCTCGCGCTCGACGTGCTTGCCGCGGGGGCCGACCTGCTGCTGGAGAAGCCACCGGTGGTGTCCATGATGGAGCATCGGGAGCTGGCCGCGATGCTCGACGCGACCGGGCGGGCCTGCCAGGTGGGCTTCCAGGCACTCGGGTCGGCCGCACTTGTCGAGCTGCTGACGGCGGTCGCGGCCGGCCGGCTGGGCACCGTGACCGGAATCGGCGCGGTGGCGGCCTGGCAGCGGGGCGACGCCTACTATTCCCGGGCGCCGTGGGCCGGGCGGCGACTGCTGAACGGGCGGCCGGTGGCGGACGGGGCGTTGGCGAATCCGCTCGCGCACGCCGTGATGCAGGGCTTGGCGGTCGCGGCGGGTGTGGCCGGCGAGCCGGCCGTGCCGGTCCGGGTCGAGCTGGAACGCTACCGGGTCAGGCCGATCGAGGTGGACGACACGGCCACGATCCGGGTGACCAACCGGTCGGGGCCGCCGGTGCTGGTGGCGGTCACGTTGGCCGCCGAGGGCTTCATCGCCGGTGAGATCGTCGTCCGTGGTACGGCCGGCGACGCGGTGCTGGAGTACCCGACCGATCGGTTGTGGCTGCCCGGGGAGGACGCGCTGCGGCCGGTGCCCGGCCGGGTCGGCCTGCTGGCCAACCTGCTCGCCCACCGCGCCGACCCGGAGCGGGTGCCGCTTATCGCACCGCTGGCGCGCACGGCCGGCTTCACCAGGGTGCTGGAGGCGGTCCTCGGGGCGCCCGAACCGGTGCTGCTCGGCGGCGATCTGGTGCGGCACGCCGGTCCCCGCGTGGACCGGGTGCACATGATCAGCGGCATCGACGGCCTGCTGCGGACCGCAGCGGACCGCGGCCGGCTGCTGTCGGAGCTGGCGGTGCCGTGGGCGGTTCGGCCCTACCGCGTGTCACTGGCCGGAAGGGAGACGGCCGGCTGAGCCGGTCCGACCCGGACCCTGTCCATCGCCGTGCATCGATAGAGGTTCGCCCACTCGCACGGGCCGGGTCCGGTCATTGTCGCGCCCGCGGGTACGCTGGCCGCCTGCCCGGATCCAGCGAAGGCGGCCTTTATGATCATGGCGCTGTTGCTCGACCTCGCCAACATCGTGGGCGGCTTCCTGCTCGCCGTCGCCCTGCTGCGCCGGATACCTCGCGCCGGCGACGAAATCGGTCGCGTCGCCGGGCGGCTCGCCCCGTTCGGCTGGGTGGTCGGGGTCGTCGCGCTGGCGGCCGGCGGGTACTACCTCATCGTGCACCTGATCTCCGGACCACAGGTCTTCCATTTCGAGGTCGTCGGGGTCGCGGTGGGGGTCGCCCTGTTGTGGGACCGCCTCACCGGGCGTCCGGCTCGGGACGAGGAAACCAGGGACGCTGCCGGCCCGCGCCTGCTGCTCGCGATCTTCGGCATCATCGCGATCATCATCGGCGTCCAGGGCCTGTTCACCTCGGACGGTTGACAGCTGACGCCAGCACGGCCGCGGGATGGCGTACGCCGTCACGCCCAGGTCCTGGCGTGCTCCGCGAAGTGGTCCGGGTCGCTCTCCACCGGCAGGACACAGAGAAGGTGACCGCCCGGCGCCCGCAGCACCCGGCACTCCCGCCACTGCGACACCTGCGTCGCGCCGAGCGCGACGAGGCGCGCCGTCTCGGCCGCTACGTCGTCCGTCTCGATGTCAAGGTGGTAGCGGGGAGCGTCGTCGACCGACTGGACGGCCGTCACCAGCCCGGGCAGGGCCCCGTCCAGGCCGGTGAACTCCGGCTCCGCGGTGCTTGACCGGGTCGGCACGCCGAAGGCCGCCGACCAGAAGTCCACCGACCGGGCCGCCTCCGCTGCGGGGGCGTCGATCAGGAGCGCGTAGACCCGGCTTCGATGCATGCGGCGGAGAGTACCGCTCGGCAAGGGCCGTGTCCGGACTCACCGGACGAACGAGAAGATCGTCCCGGACTCGTCCAGCGACCGGGGCCGCCCCGCGAGACGGTGCACTCCCACCGAGAACAGCGCGCCCTCCGGCGCGTGGAACGCCTCCTGCGCGAATCCGCTGTCCCGGAACCAGCCACGTACCGCTGGCGTGAGGTCCGGCGCCTCCCGGGTCCTGGTCCAGATGACCGTGCCGCCCTCGGCACACAGTTGCGGGAGGGACAGCACGGTCCGCCGCACGTCGGCGTCCGTGATGTTGCCCAGTACGCCCACCATGAGCACCAGATCCGCCGGGACCGCACCGACGTAGGAGGCCAGCCGCCCCGCGTCCGCCTGCCGCACCGTCAGGTTCGACAGGCCCGCCCGTTCCGCGGCGGCGCGGGCCACGGCGACGTTGCGCGGGTCGTACTCGATAAGCGTCGCCTGTACCCGCCCGGCGTCCGGCCGGCCGGCGAGCACGCCGATCAGGTCGCGGCCCTGACCCGCACACGCGCTGACCACCCGTACCCGCCCGGCCGAGCGGGTCAGCCATCGGTCGATCTGCCCCCGCACGATCCGCAGCCGTCGGGACAATTCGGACGTCTCGTCGTCGTACGCGTCGTGCCAGGCCCGCCAGTCGGTGCTCGACCCTCCGTGGGCCGCGGGGTCGGCGCGGTCGTTCATGCCGCCAGCCTGCCATCGACCCGGACGCCACTCACACCCGGCCGACAGCGGTACGTCATCGCTTTCACCGGCCGGCGAGGCCGGGATGGTGTGCCGGGAAGCGGCGGATCGGGGACGCGGTGACGGACCGGCGCCGCTCGCCGTTCACAAACACGGGTTCCCACCGCAGCAGCGAGTGGTGCAATTCGGTCAGCTCCGGATCCGGCTCGATACCGAGTTCCTCGCGGAAGACGTCCGCCGCCGACCGGTACCCGGCCAGTGCCAGGTCGTGTTCGCCGAGCCGGTGGTGAGCGAGTATCTTCAGCCACCAGGCCCGGCCGCGTAGGGGCGCGACCGCCAGCAGGTCACCGAGTTCCCGTACTGCCCGGTCGGGATCGCCGACCGCGATCCGGGCCTCCGCGATCCGCTCCACCGCCCGCATCCGCTGCTCGTCGAGGGCGTCCAACCAGCTGCCGACCGCGCCGTGTCGCGGCACTCCCGCGGCGGCCTCGACCCCGCGCCACAGGTGCAGCGCCAGCTCCAGCCGCTCGATCGTCCGCCGCGGCCCGGCGGCCTCGGCGCCCGCCTCCGCGACGAGCTGGGTGAACCGCAGATGGTCACAGTCGACGTCCGTCACCCGCAGCAGATAGCCTCCGGGTTTGCGCTCCAGCCGCACCGGACTGCCGCTCAGGACCTCACGCAGTATCCGCACGTACGTACGGATGTTGGCGACCGCCGACGGCGGCGGATCCGCCTCCCACATCATCCGCACCAGACGGTCCACGCTTACCGACCGGTTGGCCTGGGACAGCAGGATGGCGAGCAGGCTCAACGGCTTACTTCCCCGGACCTGCCGGACGCCGGTCAGCAGGTGCACTTCGATCGGACCGAGCACACGCACGGTCAACTCCACGGGCGTCCTCCCCGTCAGTTCGCCGTGTGGGGTATGCGTACCATGGACTGTCTACAGTTTCAATATCCACAAGGCGCCCGCCGGTCCACATCGGAGTCGGCTGCCCGGCGGGTCCCCGGCGGAAGAACTATCCGTCGGCCGGCCGGTCGCCGGTCGCCGCGGTGATGGGTCCGTCCTCCGCGTAGCGGCGCAGCGCGACGCCCAGCACCCGGTCCAGCGGCACCAGCCCGAACGTACGCGAGTCGGTGCTGGCGTCCCGGTTGTCGCCGAGCACCACCGCGCGTCCGGCGGGTACCTCGGCGAACCGGCCCTCCCGGTCGACGCCCGGCGGCATCGGGTCACCGGGCAGCGCGGCGAGACGCTTGATGATCCAGGCACGGCTTCGGACCGCGCCGCCGGAGGCGCGCCACATCCACGTGCCCCGGAGGTACGGTCGCTCCAGCACCACGATCTGGCCGACCCGTAGCCGCCGGGCGGGCAACCGGCGGACCATCACCCGGTCCCGGCCCCGCAGCGTCGGCTCCATGCTGCCGCCCTCGATCGTGACCACCACGACGCGGGCGCGCAACCAGCCGATTCCCGCGCCCACCACGACCGCGAGGCCGCCCATGACAAATGCCGCCGTCACCGCTGCGCTCCCACAGCCGCGTACCCCTCGGCCTGCAACGCGAACAACCGAGCGTAGTGCCCGTCCATCGCAATGAGCGCGTCGTGGTCACCCTGCTCCACCACGACACCCTGGTCGAGCACCACGATCGTGTCGGCGTCGCGCACCGCGCCGAGCCGGTGCGAGATGAGCAGGCTCGTCTGCCCGGCCCGATGCTCGCGCAACCGACAATGGACCTGGTACTCGGCCTCGGCGTCGAGGCCCGCACTGGGCTCGTCGAGGATCAGCAGGTCGCGTGCGTCCCGCACAAGGGCGCGGGCGAGCGCCACCCGCTGCCACTGGCCGCCCGACAACACCACACCCGGGTGCGCGGTGTCATCGGAGAAGATCCGGGTCAACATCGTGTCGTACCCGGACGGGAGACCGGCGAGGGTCGAGTGGATACCGGCGCGCTCGGCGGCCCGAGTCACCGCCTGCTCGTCGCGGGCCGCGGCGAGGTCACCGAAGGCGATGTTGTCCCGAACGGGAAGGTCGTAGTGCATGAAATCCTGGAAGATGCCGCTCAACCGGTCCCGCAGCGACTCGACCGGCACCTCCCGGATGTCCACGCCGTCCCATTGGATGGAGCCGCGCGTCGGGTCGTAGAAGCGGCACAGCAACTTCACGATCGTGGTTTTTCCGGCACCGTTGACCCCGACCAGCGCCATCGTCTGTCCATGAGGGATGGTCATGTCGACGCCGCGCAGGATCCACGGATGATCGTCGGAATACCGGAACCAGACATCGCGCAACACGATGCCGTCACACAGCCGTGGCAGCGGCCGGGGCGATTCGGCCCTCGGGAGGTCGGGGGCGGCGTCGACGACCTCGAGATACCGTCTGAAAATCAGCAGGTGCTGGTGCGCGACGGCCAGCCCACCCGCCAGCACGCCGAGGTTGGTCTGCACCGACGCCACCGCCGCCACGAAAATCGACACATCCCCCACGGTCAGCGTCCCCGCCACGGCCGACCGCACCGCCCAGAACAGTCCGGCCGCCGCGATCCCGGCCGCGATCCCCGCCAGCCCGCCCTGCGTGAGCAACGTCCAGCGGTCCATCCGCCGGTGCAGGCGGTTGATCGACGTACGGTCGCGTTTCATCCGCCGCCGCAGGTGGTCGCCGAGGTTGAACAGGCGGATCTCCTTGGCGGCCGCCACATCGCCCAGCAGCCGGGCGTAGAAGGTCTCCCGACGTTCCAGCCCGCTGATCTCGAGGGTCGTCTGGACCCGTCTGCGAGCCAGCCGGACCTCCCCGATGAACGTGGGCACGGCGCCCAGGACGACGATCCAGGCCATCTGTGGGGCAACCACGAGCAGCATGCCGAAGAAACCCACAATGGTGACGCCGGTACGGATCAGCCCGAGCGTCGTCAGGATAATCTGCCCCGGCGTCTCCTGGCCGGTCTGCTGGGCCATCCGGAGCCGGTCGAGGAAGGCGGGATCCTCGAAACGGCCCAGCCCCTGGAAACGGTTGACCGCGCGGTACAACCGGTCCTGCGCGACGAGACTGGCCTTGCGCCCGAGATCCTCCTGGACATACTGCGACAGATGCGGCTGCAGGGCAGCGACCAGACCGGCCGCCAGCAGACCACCGACGATGCCGGCGAGAGCGGACCAGGCCGGTCGCGGGCTCGCCAGTTCGTCGAGCATGCCCTTCGTGAACCAGGCCGCCACCACCGGTACGGCGGCCGCGGCCACCGACAACGTGACGAGGACGGCGAAGGCGACCGGTGCCGCCCGGGCCGCGAGGCCGACCGCCCCGCCGAGGGTCCGTACCAACCTCACGCCGGCACCGCGGCGGAGGGCCGGGCCACCTGAACGCCGGTCTCGGTGATCACGCCCTGGGAGTCGACAGCGCACACCGCGGGGAAGGCCCGTACCGCGAACGCCGTGATCGCCTCGTGGGCCTGGTCGTCGACAAGCACCGTGGCGACCTTGGCCAGCGGCTCGACGTACTCGTCGGCCGGCTCGGGCCCCTTCTCCACGACCGCGAGCGCCCGCTTCGTTGCGGCGGCCGCCACGAAACCGGGCAACACGTCCTTACAGGCGGAGCAGCCGGGTGAGAAGAAGCCCACGAGGGTCGGCTCCCTGAACCAGTCGAGGCCGACGACGGTTCCGTCGACCGCCGTGGCGGTGAACGGCGAGACGTCGGAGCCGACCGGCCTCGTCGAGGCACCCCGCTCCGCCGGCTCCAGTCCGTCGAGCAGGTGCCCATACTGGCGCATCCGCCGGGTCAGGCCCAGCGTCAACAGCAGGTTCACGAGGCCGAGCGCGCCCACCAGGACGACGGCGGCGGTCAGGAACGGCATGGGAGTGCTCCTCCGGGGTGCGGGTGTGCGACGTGCGGCCGCGTGACTGTACGCAGGTCGAGATACATGGCGCCTACATCGAGCCGTGTATTGATCACGTACGTCGGCGGACTACCTTCGGCGCCACGTGACCGCACCCCCCGCGGTCGCCAGAGGAAAGAAGGTGGAGCGTGTCGATGTTTCGTGCGCTGTCCGACCGGTTGGTCGGCCTGGTCGTTCCCGAGGTGAAGGCGTCGGCCGTCTGGATCCCGCAGTACCGGTGCCTGCCCACCGGCTGCGGTGGCCGCGGCCAGGCTCAGCGGCGCCAGTGTCACGACGGCAGCGGGTACTGCACCCCGTGGACGAACGACGGGTGCGGCTGCTGACCGGTTGACCACCGGCGGGAGGCGCAATCCCCCCGACCGAGCCCCGGGACCGCGTCAGCTCGGCTGGCCCTGGTCGCGGGGCTCGGTGCGCCTCGCCGGGACTGGCGCGTCGAGATCGAGGACTGGAACGAGTACGAACAGTCGTGCCGCATCCGCTGGGTGAACGCGGACGAAGCCAGGCTCGCAAAAGTTCACGGCCGGAGATCGGGCCCGGGCACTCCGGCGTCGGACGAGCCCTGGCAGGATCACGGGGGGCCGCTGCTTTCCGCGCAGGCGTGCGGATCCTGGTGCCGCCCGGTCGTCGGGCCGGCCGGAGGTCACGGGAAGTTCGCTGACGGTGTCGGATCAGGTGTGGGCCGTTCGTAGCACATGTGAGGGCGGCCGGAGAAGCCGCCGGAACAAGGGAGTCACGAAGATGACGCGGTACCTGATCTCGTTCAATGACGGCGCGATGGACCACATCCCGGGCGACGAGATGCCCGATGTGGGCAAGGCCTCGCACGCGGTGATCCAGGAGGCCGTGGCCGCCGGCGTGTTCGTGTTCGGCGCTGGACTCGAGCGCCAGCGGGCGAGCGTCGTCGCCACGGACGGCTTCGTCTCCGACGGCCCGTACCCGGAGACCAAGGAGGTCATCGGCGGGTTCGTGGTCGTCGACGTGACCTCACACGAGGAGGCGCTGAGGTGGGCCGCCAAGATCGCTGACGCCTGCCGCTGTGCGCAGGAGGTCCGGGAGATCCTGCCCGATCCCGAGACAGACGCGATGCTCCGCCAGGCTGACAGGCGATCGGCCTGAACCGGAGAACGCGGGTGTCAGATGGCGGTGGCGATTCGCTCGGAGAACTCGACCAGGCGGTGGGAGAATGCCCATTCGTTGTCGTACCAGCCGAACACCTTGGCCTGGTTGCCAACGACCTCGGTCAACGGCGCGTCGAAGATCGACGAGTGGGGATTGCCGACGATGTCGGCCGAGACCAGCGGCGCCTCGGAGTACTGCAGGTAGCGCCGCAGCCGCGGGGAGGCGGCCGCCTCGCGGAACGCCCCGTTGACGTCCTCGACGCTGGCGCCTCGCCGAAGGACCACAGTGAGATCGGTGATCGAACCCACCGGGACGGGGACGCGCAGCGCCGCGCCGGTGAGGCGCCCGTCGAGTTCGGGGATGACCTTGCCGATCGCCTTCGCCGCACCCGACGACGTCGGGATGGTCGAGACGGCCGCCGCCCGGGCCCGCCGCAGGTCGGAGTGCGGGGCGTCGTGCAGTAACTGGTCGCCCGTGTAGGCGTGGACCGTCGTCATCAGGCCGGACTCGATGCCGAACGAGTCGTTGAGCACCTTCGCCAGCGGCGCGAGCGAGTTCGTGGTGCACGAGCCGTTGGAGAAGACGTCGTGGCTGTCCGGGTCGAGCGTGTCGTCGTTGACCCCGAGGACGAACGTGGGGACGTCACCCTTCGCCGGCGCCGAGATGACGACCTTCCGGGCGCCACCCTTGAGGTGGGCCGCCGCCGTGACGCCGTCGGTGAAGCGGCCGGTGGACTCGATGACGACATCGGCGCCGACGTCCCCCCAGGGGATTGTGGCCGGGTCCGGGTGCGCGAAGACCCTCGTCCGGGTGCCCTGAACGATGATCGCGTCGCCGTCGAAGGTGACGCCGTCGAGGTGACCGGAGATCGAGTCCCACTCGAGCAGGGTGGCCAGGGTCCGGGCGTCCGTGAGGTCGTTGACCGCGACCACCTCCACGTCGGCATCGTTCGCCAGGGCGGCCCGCAGGTAACTGCGCCCGATCCGGCCGAACCCATTGATTCCTATGCGTACCGTCATGGTGTTCACTTCCTCCGCTTGTTCGTGTCGTTCGGCGTGGCTGGCGCCGCCCCTCGGAGCAGGTCGAGGACGCCGGCGCGGGCGTCGTCGAACGGGCCTGGGTCCTGCTGCGCGATCGCGAGCACGTAGCCGCCCTGCAGGACGGCCATCAGCGTGTGGGCGAGACGCTCCGGATCGAGGTCGTCCCGCAGTTCCCCCGCGGCGACAGCCTCCCGCAGGACCTTCACCCAGCTGAGGTGGACCTGGGCGAACGCTCGGGCCACCGGCGCAAGCAACACCGGGTCCTCGCGGACCTGGGGGTCCTGGGTCATCCGGCCGACCTTGCAGCCTTTGAGGGCGTCCCGGGGACGCATCAGATAGGCCTCGATCCGCGCCATCGGGTCACCCGGACCGTCGAGCTCCGACGCGGCCGGCAGCAGATCGGCGACATTGCGCTCGAGAGCGGCGACCGCGAGGTCCCGCTTGGTCGGAAAGTGGTGGTACATGCTCCCCTGGCCCACGCCGGACCGGTCCCGCACGTCACGCGGGCTCGTGTCGGCGTAGCCGCGCTCCCACATGAGCTGGCTCATCGTCTCGACCAGCACCTGGCGTGAATCCATGTCGCCATTCTGTACATACCAGTAGGTACAACGCAACCTCGTTGCCACACGCCGCCACCCACCAACGCCGGTCACCCCTACCGGGTGGCCTCGTCACCGAAGGTCGCCGCCAGCGCTTCCTCGATCAAGTCGGGCAGATCGGTGTGCCCGTCGTCTCTCGCCCACCGCACCAGCGCGGTGTGCATGGCGGCCAGACAGGCGCTGGCCGCGGCCTCGGCACGGAACGCCGCGTCCGGATCGGCGGCCTCGTCCCCGAGGCCGTCCACGATGGCCCGTTGAAGCACGTAGTGGTTGTCGAGGTGCCTGGCGCGCAAGGCGGGAGTTGAGATCATCAGCCGCAGGCGGGCCAGCAGGAACCGGTCATCCCCGGCAGTCAGCGTCCGCGCCGACTCGACGAGCGCGCCGCCGATGCGGCGCACCAGGGGTTGCCCGGCGGGCGTGGCGGCAATCCGCTCGGCGACCAGCGGGCCATTCTGATCGACAAGCACGAGGTCCTCCTTCGTCGGGAAGTGCCGGTACACCGTCATCGGAGACACGCCGGCAGCCTCGGCGACGTCGTTCACGGTGGTGCCGTCGTACCCGCGCTCGACGAACAACCGCATTGCATGCGCCTGGATCATGCGCTGCGTTTCGGTCCGACGTTGCTCCCGCAGGGTTGAATGCCGCTCCATCATGTGATAGACACTACCGCACTGATAGTCACTAACATTTAGGGAGCAACTAACACCATGGATGATCTCATCGGTCGGACCGCCCTGGTGACCGGCGCCTCGCGTGGCATCGGACGGGCAACGGCGATCCGGCTGGCAGCACGGGGCGCCACGGTCATCGCGCATTTCGGCACGGACAAGGAGGGCGCCACAGCGACGGCCGACGAGATCGCGCGAGCCGGCGGTACGGCGTACACCGTCGGCGCGGAGCTGGGCCTGGACGGAGATATCGAGACGCTCTCGGCGGGGGTCGAGGCCACCCTGGCCGGGGAGCCGCTCGACATCCTCGTCAACAACGCGGCGGCACCACCCGCCGGGCCGCTCGGCGCCACGACGCGGGTTGCATTCGACCAGCTGTTCGCGGTAAACGTGCGAGCGCCGTACTTCATCATCGAGCGGATGCTGCCCCTGCTCCGCGACGGCGGCCGGATCATCACGATCTCGTCCGCGGCGACACGAATGGCCAACGCCACCCAGACGTCATTCGCCATGACCAAGGGCGCTGTCGAAACGATGACCCTGACCCTGGCCAACCAGCTCGGCGCCCGGGGCATCACGGTGAACGCGGTCGCGCCCGGCGCCACCCGGACCCCGACCAACGGGCCGATCTTCGAGACACCCGGCCTGACCGAGCTGATCACCGGGATGACGGCGCTTGATCGGCTGGGGACACCCGACGACATCGCCGACGTGGTCGCGTTCCTCGCCTCCGACGCCGCGCGCTGGATCACCGGACAGGTCATCGACGCGAGCGGCGGCCTGTTCCTCGGCCCGCGCATCTGAGCACCACAGGGCGCCCGCCATCTCCCGGCGGGCGCCGGCTCAGCGACCCATGACCTCCAGCGTGTCGCTTCCAGGAACGGACCCCGCCGCCGGCCGCCGTTCCGTTACGTCGCGTCCGCGGCCGGCGCTTGACTGATCTCGGTCAACCCCCCCGCCCGGGGCGAGACGTGACGTCGGACCCGTAGACGCGGAGTTCGGCCGGATCGAAGGATCTGACCGGCGTTCGCTCACCGATCAGCGGACGGTGGCGACGAGGCGTCGCAGGGCGGCGTGGGCTGGTGGACCCCAGGTGGTCTTGCCTCCGGGGCGGCCGTGGACGCCGGCGTCGCCTATCAGGATGCCGCCGAGGGCACGCGCCATCGCCCAACCGCGGGCACGGCGCACAGTGGCGACGTCCGGGGTCGGCTGGCAGGCCGCGAGGAAGAGGTCCGCCGTATCGTCCGGTAGCAGGAGCCACCCGGCGGCGAGGTCGTACGCCGGATCGCCCGCGCAGAGGTCACCGAAGTCTATGACCCCACACAGGGTGCCGGCCGCGGTGAGGACATTGGCCGGGTGCAGGTCACCGTGCAGCCACAGTGCCGGGCCGGTCCACTGTGGTGCGGAGACCGCGTCGTGCCAGACGGCGCGGACGGCGTCCGGGTCGCGGATCAGCCCTCGCTCGACCGCGGACGCGAGTCCATGGGCGAATCCCTGGGCGTGGTCGGCCAACGGCCCGCCGCGGTCCCGTCCCGCTGGCGCGCCGATGGGCGCGGGTTGGTGAAGAGCCGTCAGGAAGGCCGCCAACGATTCGGCCGCGACGGACGCCCGCGTGACGGGAGCCTGGTCTGCGGGTGTTCCTGGAACCCAGGTGGTGATCAGCCAAGGTCGGGGGAACCGCTCGGAGGGCTCGCCGAAACGCTGCGGCACTGGCACCGCAAGCGGAAGGCGGGGTGCCAGCGTGGGCACCCAGGAGTACTCGTTGCGTAGCAGCGCGTCCGCGGACCCGGTCGCCCAGGGAAGCCGGACGGCCAGGTCGTCACCGAGGCGCCACAGCTGGTTGTCCCAGCCACGGGCACCCCACCGCACGGCACGATCGGCGAGGTCTGGATGCTGGTCACGAACCAGGTCCCGAACCAGATCCGCGGTGATCTCGACCTCGACATGAGCCATCCGAGCCACAGTAGTCCCGCGACACTCGCGGGCTTCCCTGGTGCTGTGAGCTGTATTACCTCCTCGCGGACCGGGAATCAGCCCACCGGTTCCGGGTTTGCAGCCAGACATGACCGTCGCAGCACAACCTGACCCGCGATCAGCGCGTCCGGAGCAAGCCCGGTGACCGCCGACGCCATCATCGCGCCGCCGGCCGCGTCGATGCCGGGGGACCTGATGAGCCAACGGCAACGCCTGCGGCTCATCCTCGTCCTCGGCTCGCTTATCGCGGTGGGCCCGCTGACCATCGACATGTACCTGCCGGCGCTGCCAGCGATCGTCGACGACCTGGCCACCACTTCGGCGGCGGTCCAGTTGACCCTCACCGGCACGCTCGTCGGTCTCGCCCTGGGCCAGTTGCTGATCGGTCCGCTGTCGGACGCGGTCGGTCGGCGCAAGCCGCTCGTCGCGGGTGTCGTACTGCACATCATCGCCTCGGTGGGCTGCGCCCTCGCCCCGAACATCGGGGTACTCGGTGGGCTACGGCTCGCCCAGGGTCTGGGTGCGGCGGCGGCCGCCGTGATCGCCATGGCCGTGGTACGCGACCTCTTCAGCGGCGCGGCCTTCGCCAGGCTGCTCTCCCGACTGCTGCTCGTGATGGGCGCGGCCCCGATCCTCGCACCGACGCTCGGCAGCGAACTGTTGCGATGGACGCAATGGCGGGGCGTGTTCGCGGCACTTGCCGTCATCGGTGTACTGCTGATGCTGATCGCCATGCTCGGCCTGCCGGAGACACTGCCGGCCCCCCGACGCCAGCGCGGTGGTGTGTTGCCGACCGTGCGCCGCTACGGCTCCCTGCTGCGCGACCGTGCCTTCGTCGGGCTGGTGCTTGTCGCCGGGCTGTCCATGGCGGCGCTCTTCGCCTACGTCGGCGGCTCCTCGTTCGTCCTCCAGGGACAGTACGGACTCGACGAGCAGCAGTTCGGGCTCGCCTTCGGAGCCGGGGCGATCGGCCTGATCGCGGCGACCCAGGGCAACGTACGCCTGCTGCGCCGCTATCCCCCGCGGCAGATCCTGGTGACCGCCCTGCTCGTGGGGTCCATCGCAAGCTTGGTGCTGCTCGGCCTCGCCGCTACCGGGCTCGGCGGACTGCCGGCTCTGCTCGCGGCGCTGTGGGTGGCGCTCGCCTCGGCTGGCCTCGCGCTTCCGAACGCCCCCGCGCTTGCCCTGAGCCGGCACGGCGAGGCAGCCGGCACGGCCTCCGCACTGCTCGGCGCGGTGCAGTTCGGAATCGGCGCGCTGGCCGCACCGCTGGTGGGCGTGTTCGGCACCGGAGCGGCGCCGATGGCCCTGGTGCTCGCCGGTGGCATGGTGTCAGCACTGGTCGTGTTGCTGCTCGTGGTGCGACCCGGCCACCTCGCCGTCGTGGAGCCCGAACCGATGGTCGCCGCAGCCGTCTGACCAAGTCACCCCCTCACCCGCCGTCGTCCGATGCGAGACAGGACGCGGAAAGTCGGTGGGCGGAGGCTGTCGGTTTTCGGGCGGGTCATTCGTAGTCAGTGGCGACAGCGGCTCACCGTGCTCGGCGGTGAGCGGGCAGGCCTGTCCGCGATGCGTGGGCGAGCTGTCCACCCATGAGACGCGAAAGGACCTAATGTGACCGCGGAAACCGCGACAAAGGCCGGACGGGCGGCGTGGATCGGGCTGGCTGTGCTCGCTCTGCCGACCTTCGTCATTGCCGTCGACCTGTTCGTGCTCCTCCTGGCGCTTCCGGCCTTGGCCGCCGACCTCGGCGCCAACAGCGTGGAACAGCTGTGGGCCTCTGACATCTACGGGTTCCTGCTGGCCGGGTTTCTGGTCTCCATGGGCACACTCGGTGACCGCGTCGGTCGACGCAAGCTGTTGATGGTCGGTGGGGCCCTGTTCACCATCGGGTCGGTGCTGACGGCGTTCGCCCCGACCATCGAGCTGCTGCTCCTGGCCCGGGCCGCACTGGGCGTCGCCGGCGCCACCCTGATGCCCTCGACCATCGGCCTCATCGGCGGGCTGTTCCAGGACCCGAAGCAGCGGGCCACCGCGTTCGGAATCTGGGGTGGTGTCTACACCCTTGGCGCGAGCTGCGGGCCGGTCGTCGGCGGCATGCTACTGGAGTATTTCTGGTGGGGATCGGTGTTCCTGGTAGCCGTTCCGTTCTTGTTGGTCATGCTCGCGCTCGGGCCGAAGTACCTGCCCGAGTTCAGCAACCCGAACGCCGGCCGGATCGACTTCGCGAGCATCGCCCTGTCGTTGCTGGCACTGCTCCCGATCATCTACGGCCTCAAGGAGATGGTCCGCAGTGGCTCTGGAGTCGTGCCGCTGCTGTCGTTGATCATCGGCCTGGTGTTCGGGGTGCTTTTTGTTCGCCGCCAGAACCGGCTGGCCGAACCGCTGTTGGACCTGAAGCTGCTCAAGAACGGCGTGATCACCGCAACCCTGACCAACGCCCTTCTCTTCAGCGGAGTCGGCGGTGGACTGATGCTACTGATGTTGCTGTTCTTCCAACTCGTCGACGGCTTCGGCCCGCTACAGGCGGCCCTGCTGATGATCCCCGGCATGGTGGCCGGCGCGGTGGGCATGCAGGTCGCGCCGAAGCTCGCCGCCCGGTTCCGGCCCGGCAGGGTCATTGGCGTCGGCGTGCTCCTCGCCGGCCTGACGTACCTCATCCTGACCCAGGTGACGGTGGAGAATGGCACGTGGCTCCTGGTCACCGTGTTCGTGCTGGCGTCTCTCTTCGGCACCGCGTCCGTCGGCCTGGGCACCGGCCTGGTCGTCGGCAACGCGCCGCCGGAAAAGATGGGCTCCGCCGGCTCGCTCGCCCAGCTTTGCCTGGAGTTCGGCGGCACACTGGGCCTGGCGCTACTGGGGACCGTGGCCACCGCGGTCTACCGGGGCTCCGTCGATGTCCCCGCCGGCGTCTCGGGTAACCATGCCGCCGTCGCCGGCGACAGCCTCGCCGGGGCGGCGGCGACCGCGTCACAACTGCCTGCCGGCCTGGCAGACGAGTTGCTCGCCTCGGCCCACGCCGCCTTTGTCGACGGAATCCGGGTGCTGGCCTTCATCGGCCTCGCGCTGTACGTCCTGGGCGGGCTACTGGTAATTGCGAGGCTCAGGTCCGTTCCGGCCTTCGGTCAGCCCGCGCCGCCGCCCGAGGCCGACTCGGCGGCCCCGGTGAGGGCCGAGACTCCCGCCTGAGTCGCTGCCGGCCGGTTGGAGAAGTCCCGGCCCGGACGGTAGCCGCGCCGAACGGGCTGACGCCCCGGATCACCGATCGGACGCCGGCTCGGGTGGGGTGAGGGACCCGAGCGCGCCACATCGGCGCGGTGGACGCCGGGCTGGTGGGAGGTCGCCAGTCCCGGCGCCGCCGGCTCGGCCACCGCGTTCCCTGACGCGGTCGGAGTCGCGCCGCGGCGGGTGCGGTCCGAAGACGCCGTAGACTCCTGCCAGCTGACCGGCGGGCTACAGGTTGTTGATTCGGGCCAGTAGCTCTGCCTCGGTCAGGTTTTCCAGGGCCGCGTCCTGCTTGCGGTCCAGGACCGCGAGCAGCTTCTCCTTCTCCAGCTTCTTCGCCGCCGCCGCCTTCGCCGCCTTGTCCTCCGCGAGGCGGACGGCGATGACGTGCTTGACGACCTCCAGCTTGATCTCCAGGGTCACCTTGGCCGGATTGGCCTCGGTGGCCACGAACGATTCGGTGTCGACCGCCTGGAGCTCGGCGTTGACCGCCTTGGCCACATCATCGAGGCTGAAGCCGGACTTGGCGGTCAACGGAAGCTCCCACAGCTGTTCTGTGGTGAGTAGTCCCTTGGTCGACGGATAGCGGAACTTCTCCCGGGTGGCCTTTTCGAAAATGGTCATGATGGCCTCTCTGGATTATCGGAGGTACGGAATCAGAACTGGATGCTGATGAGGCGGCGCCGGCCGCCGGTCATGGTCACCTTGGCGATCACCGAGTTGCGGATCGTGGAGCTGAACCCGAGGCCGGAAAGCTGATCGGGGGACGGCTCGCACTTGGTGCGGTCGCCGAGAACCTCGAACACCTTGCGGTGCGCTTGCAGGTCACTGCGGAGGAACTCGTTGTAGATCCCCCGCGCCGGCTGGTCGTTCACACACCCCTTGAGGATGAAGAAGTAGTGCCGGTTGCCGATCTCGTTGTCGTCAAAATAGTTCGGCGAGTACATGATGGTGGACACCGGTACGAACTGTTCCGTGGTGATGCCCCACAACTCCTTGGCCGCGCTGTCCGGCTGCACGTCCTTACCCGGCCGGAAAGCGGTGATCACCCCGCCGGCAACCGTCATCCGGCCCACCTCGACGGTCTCCTTGTGGCCGACCGCCCGCTCGTGGCGGTAATTCTCGATCTTCCCGTTGCTCTCGGTCTCGATCACGAAGCCGACCTGGCTGCTGTCCCGCTTGCGGTACTGGTTCACCTCGATCCGGTACTCGCCATCAGGGACCCGGTCGGTCCAGGTGACGTTCTCCACCGGCTCCCGGGAGAGCGGCGCGCCCGCGTTCATGTCGACGTCCAGCTTGTTGCGCTTCTCCTGGTACCAGATGTGGTCGCCGTTGGGTTCGTACACATGCAGGTCCAGGTCATCGTGGTTGAACCAGGACAGGCTCACCCGCAGCCTGCCGGTGACGTTGCCGCCGGCCCGCTTGACCTTCTCCCTGATCGAGTCGGTGACGTTGCCGCCGTACGACCAGCCGAAATCGTTGTCCCACTTGAACAACCGCGGAGCAGCCGGATGCCGGCCGGTGGTGACGCTGACGAAGTGCGGCTCGTAGGAGTTGGCGACCCACAGGTCGATGGTGGCGGCGGCCGGCAGGACGTCCTTCATGAAGGAGACCACGGGAATCTCCTCAGGCTTCGCGTCACGAACGCCCGCACCTGCCGAATTCATGGTGGCCGCCTGCATGAGCAGCCCCTCGATGCCGTCCTTCATCCGCGGCTGGGTGTCGTTGTCGACCCACAGCACGTTGGTGACCGACACATCGGACAGCCGGGCGAACCGTCGCTGCAACGACTCCTCGATGCCCAACTCGGCAATGGTCTTCATGGCAGCCTTGACCATGGCCGGGGTAATCAGAGCCGTGGGGCGCTGGTAATTCTGCGGCGCCACCTTCGACTCGAACGACCGGACCGCCTGCTCCAGGTCGACGCCCGCGCAGAGATCCTGGACGAGGGTACCGATCACCGTGTTGCGGAACCGGGCCCCGGGGTTCATGGCGTTGGCGAAGACGAAGGCCCGTCGGTCGGCCGCCTGGGTCCACCGGTTCTGCAGCGACCGGAACTCGGTCACCGCCCGACGATGCTCCGCGCCGCGGTAGAGGGCGTTGTCGTCGATAAGGTCGACGACGGTGTCCAGAGCGTGCCGGGTCAACTCGGCCAGGCCCCGCTGGAAAACCTGCACCGCGGCGTCGAAGTTGCCCTGTGCCGCGCCGACGTCCTCGATGCGATGCCGCTGCTCCACCCGGCCGTGCAGGTGATGCCACACCTCGACCTGGCCGTCGCGCAGCGTTCGGGTGGTCTTCGTCCCGTACTGCGCCTGGGTGGACCGGAATATGGTGGACAACGGCAGCGAAAGAACGAACTCGTCCAGAGCGGCGGCGACGACGGAGAAGACCGGGTCGAAGGCCGACACCCCGGACCAGACGGTACGGACCCCGCCATCGTGGATCTCGACGACGTTGCCGAAGTGCTTGATGAACCGTCGGCAGGTCGAGCAGTCGTACTCGGATCGCTCACGGAACCGCAGATTGGTGCCGGCGGGGAAGGAATCGAGGAAGGTGAGCCAGAGTGAGTCCCGGTCGAGACCGTCCCCGACGACGTACAACTCGCCCTTGGACATCGCGGACAGACGCGAAGTCACATCCGCCACGAACTTCTGGAAGTCGCCCACCATCTCATCCCCCCTGGTCGCCGGAGATACTACGGAGCGAACGCCAATCGGAGAAACGCGTTCCCGGCCGTCCGCACGGTCACAGACGGGCGCCCGGTGGCCGGCGGTCAGTCGACCCGGAGCACGAACGCCGGGCTCACACCGAGGGACCGGGTGAACGCGCGCTCGGCGGCGATCATCACCCCAGTGCTCCCCACGTTCGCGGAAATGTCCGCCAGCAATCAGGCCTCTGCCGGTCAACACGGTAAGCATTGCGGTGAAGACCCGTGCCTCCGGGCCGTGCTCGACCAGCCGGCTACGGACAGATCGCCACCCGCACTGACCAGGTTTGCCGACCGGAGCGGCCACGTCGTCCAGCCTGACGCGGCGAGCTGCCTGGATACGGGTCAATCCTTCGCCGAGAAGGGCTAGGTGCGAAGCCGGGTAGCTAGGCGGGTGGGCTGGGTGTCAAGGGGTTTCGGGTTGAGGATGTCGATGGTGGGTTCGCCGGGTCGGTGACCACCAGTTCCTCGGCGAGCCCGATGCTCATACCGAGGGCCGCCAGCCGGGCTTGGGCGCCGTCGTGCAGGTCCCGTTCGACCCGGCGCAGCTCGGCCGCCTGCGCGTCGACCGTGTCCGCACGGCTGGCGGCGAGCCACTCCACCCGGCCACTGGGCAGCGCCACCCGGGTCGGGCTCAGCAACGCCCGGTCGAAGCGCGCGGTCAACTCGATCAGTTTCGGCGCCGCGGCGAGCCCAGCGGCCAGGATGATCAGCCCTTGCGGCACGATCAGCAGGACCGCGGCGCCGTCGCCGACCGGCCAGGTCGCGCCATAGCCGTACTGTCCGGTGATGCCGTGGCTGGTCTCGTCGCCCACCAAGCGCAGCAGGCCGGGCAGCAGCAAGACACCAGCCAGGCCGTACGCCGGAAGCAGGAACGCCAGACCGCCCAGCACCACGTTGACCACCGTGCCGGGGATCAGCCAGGTGAAGTCCCGCCAGGTCGCCGCGTCGGTCATCAGGTGCTTGCAGAGCCGCCAGGAACCGATCCGCGCACCGGCCGGAACGGGCGGGTACGGCTCCTCGATCAGCACGTCGTCTCGGTCCGCCATCCGGCGGGCCAGTCCGGCACGCTGGCGCACCAGTTTCGTCGTCAGCGGGAAGAGCACCAGCCCCAGGCCGAAGACCGGGATGAGGATGAGGGACAGGATGGTGAGTGCGAAGAGAATCGGATTGGCGACCGCGAGAATTGCTCTCAGAAGGCCCCGTGCCGCCATGCCGAATCGTGGCCCGATCGTCGGTGGTAATTGTTGCGATCGGTGGCGAAAATCGCTGTCAGTCACGAGTCCATCCTGTCCGGTCGGCCGGTGACCGTCGCTGGACCTAGCACCCCTCTTTGGGCGCGCAGCCAGGGACGGTTCGCTGCTCACGCTCTGCGGCCTGCCGGTTTCCGACACCCTTACGACCCCCTATTCCATGGAATAAGGGGGCCGCGCGCACGGGGTCATCCTCTCCTATCGGAACGTTGACCGAATGGGCTCAGTCGGCCGTCAGCGCTCCCAGCGGTGGCCGGTCACCGACTACCCGACGACCGGGCAGCAGCGTGGCCAGCAGGGCCAGTCCGATCGCACCAACCACCACGATCAGACCGATCCAGAGTGGACCAGACGGCATCGGACGGCCGAGCACCACGATGCTGAGCGGGAACAGGGTCGCGATCGATGCCAGCCCCCCGAGCAAGGTGCCGATGAAGGCGAGCACGCCCGCTTCCACGCACAGCGACTGCAGGGTCTGCCGGCGGGTCGCGCCCACCAGCCGCTGCATCCCGAGCTGCCGGCGGCGCTCGTTGGTGGAGGCGACCAAGCTGTTGACCACCGCGATCGCGGCGTACCCGGTGATCATGCCGACCAACAGGTAGTTGACCCAGGCCTCGGCCTGTCCCTGCGCGGTGAAGGTAGTCAGGCCGGACCGTCCACCGACGTCCAGCCCGGGCTGGACGCCGAGCCGGTCACGCAGGCTGGCCACCAGCTTGTCCGAGCCGATGCCGGAGTCGGCGCGTACCAGGATCTGTGGCACCGCGCCGGCGACGCTGTGGGTGGCGAGTAGCCCGGCGGGCAGGATCAACGTCTCGAACCCCTCGGGGGCAGGGTAGACCGCGACCACGGTCAGCCGTGCGGCGACGCCGTCCCCGAGTCGGACCGTGATGACGTCGCCGACCTGTCGGTGGAGACGGTCGGCCGTGCTGTGGGGGAGGGCGATCGTGTCGCCCCGCAGGTCGGCGAAGGAGCCGGCGACCGGTGTGGCGCCCGTGAGCTGCGTGACCTGACCGGCGGTGAAGCCCCGCATCGGCCACGGCGCCTCGGTGTGCGAACCGTCGACCGGGTCGTCGATCCACCCCGCGCTGGTGACGTACTCCGAGGCTGCCGCGACGCCGGGTGTGCCGGCTACCTGGTCGAGCAGGCCGGGCGGCAGCCCGCCGATCCGGGATGACACGATCACGTCGGCGCGCAGACTGTCGGCGAAGTTGCGGTGTTCGGCCTCGGCCAGCGTGGTCTGCGAGTAAAAGTTGGCCAGCGCCATCCCCACGGCCAGCATGATCGGCGTGACGACGGAGGCGAACTTGACCACGTTGTGGCGCAGCGTCCGCACCGCGAGATATCCGGGTAGCCCGAACGCCGACCGGACCGGGCCGTCGAGCAGGCGCAGCATCAGTCGGGTCAGTCCCGGCGCGAGCAGGGCGATCGAAATCGCCCAGCACATTACCGCGGGGCCGGAGGTGACCGCGGCCAGCGGCCCGGACATCACCGCCATCGTCACGATCATCAGCGCGCAGCCGCCCGCGAAAAACACCACCGCGACCAGGACGCGGGTTACGCTCAGCCAGCGACGCGAAGCGGCGGACTCGGCCGAGCGCGCCGCTGGGCTTGGTCCGGGACGGGCGCCAACTCGCGATGAACGCCGCGCCCACCGCCGTCAACACACCCACCGGCGGGCCGACCAGGTAGGCGAGGAAACCCTGGCGGAACTCCACCAGCGGGGACACCACGCCGGCCTGCCAGATCAGCTCGAACATGAGGGGTCCGAGCAGAGCGCCGGGAGCACAGCCGACGATGGCCGCCAGCACGCCCACGACCAGCGATTCGCCGAGGACCATGCGGCGGATCTGCCCCGGTGTGGTGCCGATCGACCGGAGCAGGGCGATCTCGCGCCTGCGCTGCTGGATGGAAAGGGCGAAGGTGCTCGACACCACCAGTACGGCCACGAAGATCGCCATACCGCCGAACACGCCGGCGATCGGGGCGAGCTGGCCGGCACCGGCCACCGCCTGGGGAAACTCGGCGGCGCCGCGGTCGTCGCCGGTCAGCACGGTCACCGCCTGACCGGCGAGTGCCCGCTCGACCCCGTCTCGGACCTCGTCGACGTCGGCACCGGGCGCGGTCAGCACCCCGATCGCCGACACGGAGCCCGCGTGCGGATCGAGGCGGTCGACGTCGGCCGGCGAAAAGAACAACGCCGACTGCGTGCTGTTCCGGTCCAGCTCGGCGATGCCGGTGAGCAGGTAGGCAGCCTCGACACCGCCCGCCGCGACGGTCACCCGGTCGCCCACATCAAGACCGGCCGTGTTGGCCGCCGCGCCGTCGAGCACCACCTCGCCGGCGCGGGCGGGCGGCTGCCCAGCCGTCAGGGTGTACGGCCCCAGGATCGCGGACTGCCAGTCGTGGCCCTGCGACTCCTCACCGGTCCGGACTGGCTCGCCGTCCACGACGACGGCCGCCGCGAAGGACGACTCGGGGACGGACTGGGCGACCCCGGGCACGCCGCGGATGACGCCGGCCAGGGCCGGATCGAGGTACCGCCGTTCGGGAAGACCCACCGAGTTGTGCACCTCGGTGTCGGCGGGGTCCTGGTTGGGCAGGTCGTGGCTCTGCTTACCAGTGACCACTATGGGTGCCGCGGCCAGCCGCTCGGGTGACACGATGGCGCGCACGCCCGTCTCCAGCAGCGCGCTGCACGCGATGATCAGGGCGACGCCGAAGCAGCTGGCCACAAACGTCGCGACGAAGCCGCTTCTCCGATTGCGCAGGGTCCGCAGGGCGAGGCCAAACATCAGTGAGCCACCCCTGTCGCCCTGCGCCGCGTCTCCCGAGTGCCGAGGTGCGTGACACACTCGACGATCTTCTCTGCGGTGGGGTGCCGCAACTCGGCCACGAACGCGCCGTCGCCGAGGAACAGTACGACGTCGGCGTACGAGGCGGCGACCGGGTCGTGGGTGACCATCACAATGGTCTGCCCGGTCCGCACTGACTCCCGCAACAGTTGCAGCACCTCGAGCGTGGTCTGGGTGTCGAGCGCGCCGGTTGGCTCGTCGGCGAAGATGACGGCCGGTGCGGTGACCAGGGCTCGGGCGATCGCGACCCGCTGCTGCTGACCGCCGGACAGCTCGCTGGGCAGGTGGTTGCGTCGCTCGGCCAGCCCGACCCGATCGATCATCTCGGCGATCCGGGCCCGGTCCGCTCGGCGGCCGGCGAGCCGGTACGGCAGGGCGATGTTCTCCTCCACGGTCAACGCGGGAAGCAGGTTGAAGGCCTGGAACACGAAGCCGACCCGATCGCGGCGCAGCTTCGTCAGTTCGGTCTCGCTCATCCCACTCAGATCGAGCCCGTCGATCTCCACGGTGCCCGAGGTGGGGGTGTCCAGACCCGCGGCGCACTGCAGAAATGTGCTCTTGCCGGAGCCGGACGGGCCCATGATGGCGGTGAAGGTGCCCCTGCGGAGGCCGATCGAGACGCCGCGCAGGGCGGCGACCTGGTTGTCGCCTTTGCCGTGCACCCGGTGGACGTCATGCAGGCGAACTGCGGCGATGACCGGATCGGCCGGCGTGTCGGCGTTGGTCGATGTGCTGTCGATGTTGCCTGTCCTCATCGTCTCGGTCCCCGTTGTCGATTTCGTCACGGATGCCGACGGGAGTTCTCCCGTCCGGCAGACGTCCGAGGCCTTGTGAAGGGCGCCGGCGTGACGCCGTAACGCGATCCATATGGCGGTGGCGTCGCCCCGCCCTGGCGAACCGCGTGCCACGATCGGCTGTATCTACGACGCTATGGCAGGTGAACTCGCCGTGAAATCGACCTAGAACCACCGCCATAGTGGTGTTGTCCCCACCCCGGCGGGCCTGCCGCGCAGCGAGGCGACCGCGGTGGGGCGCGGTGGGCCCGCTGGGCCCGGTCACGAGCGTCCGGTTAGCGTTTTGTCCTCCGGGTGCCGGGCAATGTTGGCGGTCTCCCAAGGTCGACAACCCGGGCGCATTGGGCCCATGGAGGACGGCCGCCACCGCCCGGAAGTGTGCGGGTCAGGATCACCACAGCTCGTCAAGCTCGGCGACGAGCTTGCGGAACAGTCGAGCATCGCGGGCGGGTAGTGCATGAACACCACGTCCGGGACGGCGCGAACCTGTACCGGGTCGGTGCAACAGCCCCAGCAGTCGCAGCCCTCGTACCAGGACCAGGACCGTGCAGCTGCGTGCGAGGTAGGCGACGTAGCGGCAGCAACCGCAGCGAGACGGCCATCATGCGGCGCCCTGGCTGTCGGAATCGGCGGCGTAGTCGACCGGGGTGCTGTCGAGCAGATCGCGGCTAATCGCTTCAGCGCCAGTGTCGATCACAGTGAGCGCGGCGGCCAGGACCAGGTGCGACAGGCTGCCGATCATCCCGTCGGTGCGCTTGTGCAGGTAGCGGTCGAGGCGGGTCAGGGAGCCGGGTTCGTGACGGTGCAGTCGCAGCGCGGCCTCCAGCGTCGCGATCAGGCTTTCCACTCGGCCTGATAAGGAACCTGCAGTCCAACCACGTCATCCGGACGGCGGCGGATCGAATGTCAAGTTCAGCGAGCTGTGGTAGGCGGCGGAGCCGCGCTGGGTTCGCGGCTGATCGGCCGGCTCGACGTCGCCCGTCCAGACCTTGACGGCTCGATAGGCGAAACCATCCTGGCTCGCCACCTCGGCGCGGAACGAAACGTGCTGCCCACGGGCCAACTCGCGGTATCCATCCATCGCGTAGCAGAGAAGTGGACCCAGCACCCGCCCGGCACATCCGGGCCGTCGATGACACCCCAACCTTCGTCGGCGTCGAAGGTACGCACTGAACCAACACTCATCATCGGCCCAGTCTGCCCCACACCCGTTGACGTGGCCTGCCAACTCCCCTGTCCGCATCTGGCCGCAGGTCGGGCGCGGATGTCATTGGTGAAGTCATCGGACGCCGCTGATCCGGCTGGCGTCGGTGGCGGTGGCCCGGCGGCGTCGTGGATGGTGGACGCGTGAAGCCCGTGCTTGTACTCCTGCACAGCCTGTTGCTGGAGCCTCTGACCTGGGCTCCGCTGGCGGCCAAGCTGAGGGCACTGGGCGTGGCTACGGTGGTGCCGTCGATGGTTCACGTGACCGATGTCGACGACCCGCCGTTCTGGCCATGGATCGGTGCTGTGGTCAACGACGGCCTCTCCCACCTATTGCAGGGCAGGCCGATCGTGCTGGTTGCCCAGCATGGCAGGCTTATGCCGCATGAACGATGAATTCGCGAAAGACAACCTGCACGGGAGACTGCGGCGGGACCGCAAGGCGCTGCTCTGGAAGCTCGACGGCTTGTCCGAATACGACGCCCGCCGACCTTTGACAGCGACCGGAACCAACCTCATCGGCCTGGTCAAGCACGTGGCCACCGTCGAGGCTCGGTACTTCGGCGAGGTTTTCGACCGCCCTTCCCCGGAACCGCTGCCTCGGTGGCAGGACTCCAACGGCAGCGATCTGTGGGCGGCTGAGGACGAGACCCGCGATCAGATCATCGCGTTCTACCGGCGCACGTGGGAACACTCGGACGCGACGATCAACGAGCTTCCCCTCGACGCCCCTGGCCACGTGCCATGGTGGCCGGAGCCTTATGCCGACACGAACCTGTTCGCCATCATGGTCCACGTCCTCGGTGAATCCATCCGGCATGCCGGGCACGCCGATATCCTGCGCGAGGGTCTCGACGGCCGGACCGGGTTGCGCGCCGAACACGAGAAGCAAATCGACGAGGAAGCCCGTGCAGCCTACTGCGCGAAGATCGAGCAGGCCGCCAGGTCGGCCGCACCAATCAAGGCTTAGTTGAGACATGGCCCGCGCCGTTCGCAGCGACGAGGCGCCCGGGGCCCGTATCGAGGTTCGGCGGCTGGCTCAGTAGTACGAGGACGCCCGCACTCATCTGGCGAGTGGTGCGGTCTGGCCGACCGACCGGATAGCCGATGAGCGACCAGCGTGCTGCCGAGGCGGTCCAGGTGTGGGCCTGAGGTCACGCCGCCGCGATCGGATACCCAATCGCGGCAATGTCCTCGTGCAGCCCGGCAACGGTTACTTCCGCGTTCAAAGCCTGCACAACGACGTCAGTGAGCGGACGGTGCGCGACGACGTGCTCGACGACCGTCGGGTCCACCTCGATCTCGTAGTAGTCCTCGGCGAACGTGACGTACCGGTCGACGATGTCGTCGAGCAGGATCTCGAGCAGCCCAGAGCCGTCCGGTGCGTTGTCGTCGTACGGTCCGCGAAGCGGGGGGAACGTGATGCCTTCGCCGGCATGCCAGCGGTCGTCACCGGAGAGCCGCCACAGTACAGCGGTGGCGACGAACTGGCCCTCCTCGTCGCCGAACGCTGGTTCCTCGATCTGCGGACGGAACACCGCCGGGATACCGTCGAGCAGTCCGGGCCACAGCTCGTGGTCCGGATCGCGATAGGGCGTCATCGCCGACTCGTGGTCGAATGCGCGGATGAATGCGCCGTCGGCGGTGAACACAACCGTCCACTCGCCGCCGCCGTTGTTCATCAGTGCCGCCTCGTCGTCGCCCCACGCGCGGGTGTAGGCGTAGTAGGGCTCGCCACCGTCGACGATGCACTCCAGCGTCGCGAGTGCCTTGCAGCGCCCCCGCAGCACGTCGATGGAGGGCAGTTTGGCGGCGATGGCGTACACGGTCACCCGGTGAACCTATGCCCAACAGCACCGGCACCGACCTTCAGTCCGTCGACGAGACCTCGGTGACAATGCACGCTCATGCCGTGTAGTGCGTGGTGAGTTCGGCGCTGCCGGCAGGCTATAGATCGAAGAGGGCTTCGCGCTGTGGTGGGTCGAGGACGTTACGAAGATCGTTAACGGTTCGACGCCATGCCGGGTCGTTCTCCCAGGCGTCGGCGAGCCAGGACGGCGGTGTGACCAAGCGGTCGAGGGCGACGATCGCCAGCTGCCTGAGATAGCCCGGGAACTGCGGCATGGAGGTGGACGGACCGAAGGTGGAGCAGAGAGGCTCGCCTGAAGGACACTGTGCGGCGACCAGAGCCGCTGCTGCCACCGCCCGGGGCGCGTCACCGGCATCGAGGTCTTCGGCGAGACCAGTGGCTGCCACCCGTTCCAGCACCGCACCGACCATCTCGATGCGCCCCTGCGCCGTCGTCTCGTCCAACGCACCGGCAAAGTCCGCAGCGTCGTCGTTGCCGAACGCGCTTGAATCCCAGAACCCCACCGCGGTCGCCTCCCGCATGTCGCAAGCGACGATGCCATAGGGCACACCGGATGAGAGGGCTCGGGGCAGGAAGCACCCAGCCCACCCGCTCCTGCCTTGTCGTACACCGTTAAGGAGGACCACTCCCGAACCAGGGAAGCGCTCACAGCGCCCCATCGCCCATGGTCACAGCCAAGGAAGCTCTCTAGGAGCCCCGTGCTGCACTCTTCCAGGAGGGCTCGCCGGTCCGTGGGCGGTCCGGCCCGTTCCGGTAGGCGCTCTCGCCGGGTTGGAGATCGAGTACGTCGAGCAGCATGGGATCGTGTTCCACGGCATGGTGTAGGTGGCTGAGCTTGCCCGTGGCGGGGTTGGCGTCGCTCGCGCCGATGAGCTGCCAGAAACTGTCGTTGGCGTCGTGACTCACGTACAGAATCGGCTCTGTCCGTTCGAAGACCTCGCCGGTCTGGACACTGGTGGTGCCCGGCAGCCAGTGATTCATCCACCACGCGCGCCGGTCGCCTTCCATGACGCGGTCCACCACCCACCAGATGAACGGCAGGTCCGGATGCGCGCGGGCCTCGATCGCGGTCCGCCCGGCGCCGTCCGGTGGTGTCTGTCGGCCGGCTGGAACGGGCCGACCCGCGCCTCAGGCCGCGGCCTGGGCAGACTCGATCGCGTCGGCCACGAAGGCCCGCAGTCGCGCGGTCTCGCACGCGGTCGGCCACACCGGTCCCCAGTGCAGCGGCGGCGCGTCCCGGAACGGGACATAAACCACGTCGGGGCGGGCGTAGAAGCGGGTCACGTGCTCGCCGACGACGAAGGCCCCCTGGCCGGCGCCGATGAGCGTCAGCACCTCCTGGAGCGTCTCAGCCACCGGGAGGTCGTCGTCGGCAGGTCCGGCGGGAGCGACCGGCGGGAGCGAGCACGGCGCCGCGACGAGGCGGACACGCCTCAGATCCTCGATCGACACGGACGCGACCCGCGCGAACGGGTGACCGGCTGGGACGGCGAGCATCCGCGGCTCGGTCAGCAGAGCCGGCCCCGCGGTGAGCCCCGGTCCGTCCAGCGGGAAGCAGCCGACGAGCACGTCGATCTCGTCCGCGCGCAGCCCGTCGAGGGCGCCGCCCATCTGGACCTCACGAGGCTGGACCGCGCAGTCCGGGTGACCGCGCCGGAACCGGGCCGCCGCCATCATCACCAACCGGCCGGCCATCGCGCCCACGTACCCCACCCGCAGCGTGCCGGTGAGCCCGCGACCGCGGGCGGCGGCGCGCGCCATCGCCGCACGGACCCCGTCGTACGCCGGTTTCAGGTCCTCGTACAGCTGGTGGCCGGTCGGGGTGAGCGCGACCCGGCGGCTGGTCCGCTCGAACAGCGGGACGCCGACGCGTCGTTCGAGCACGCGGACGACCTGGCTGACCCGCGTCGTGGTGACACCGAGCCGCCGACCGGTCTGGCCGAAGTGCAACTCCTCGGCGAGGGCAAGGAACACCTCGATCTCGTGTCGCTCCACGGTTCCGGTCCGCCTCCATCGCCAAGTTCCGCTTCACGATCGTTGCACGGACCGGCGTTGTTCCGCGCCCACCGGACGGTCATCGTGGGATCATGTACGTCACAGCAGACCGCGCCCTGCCAGCGGGTGGGACAGATGCCGACCTGCGCGACCGGACCGAGATCGTCGACGCCCTGTATCGATTCGGCCTCGGGCAGGATCTCGCCGACCGCGACCTCTTCGCCTCCGCGTTCGCCGAATCCGCCGAACTGGACTTCCGTCCCGCCGCGAGTCGATGGGGTGCGGACGTGCCGGTGATGACCGGACGCGACGCCATCGTCGAGACGATCCTCGCCATGTTCGCCGACCGGGTGGACACGACGCACGTCGTCACGAACCCACGGGTACGCATCGACGACGATCGCGCTTGGTTGACCGCGATCGTCGAGGCCCAGCATCTGCTGACCGCCGACCACTCCGTCCATGCGCTGCTGAAGAACCGGTACGACGTCGAACTCGTCCGCGATCGGCAGCGGTGGGTCGTGCGGCGGATGGTCATCGAGAATGTCTGGTACCGGGGTGATCCGGCGGCCATCTTCGGCGGCTGATCCCAACCGATCATCAACGGGCTGAGATTGTCGGCGGCCCCACGGGTCGGCCCCTGCGGGCCCGCGCTGACAACCATCGATATTCGGGCCGTCCAACCTGGGTCTACGGCCCCCGCAGGGAGGGGTCATCGCCCGGCCACCGGAATGTGGGCCAGTGCTCCGCCCTTCAGGGTGGGGGTGAAGGCCCGCGCTGGGAGGGCCGCCGAGGCCGAGCAGTGCTCTAAACCGGGCGGTTCTGCTGCTCGATGTACTGGCGGACGACGCTCAGTGGCGCGTCGCCGACGGACCGTGCGAAGTACGAACTCAACCACAGCTTGTGGGCCTGGTATTAGTGTCGGCGCAGGTCGGGGAACTCTTGCCGCATCCGTCGACTGACACGCCTTGAGCGAGCTGACCAGCTTGGCAATGGCGACCTTGGCCGGGACGTTGACGAGCAGGTGCACGTAGTTTCTCGCCGTTGAACTCGACCAGTTCGGTCTCGAAGTCTCGGCAGACGTCCCGCATGATCTCTTCCATTCGGGCGACATGCCGGTCGCCGAACATTTTGTGCCATTCGCCCGCGCGCTCGCCGACGACCTGGCGCCGGACGGCATCGCCGAACCCCTCAAAGCCAACGACTCGACCACCAACTACCCGGCATCCGCGGCGTCTACGCCCACGTCACCGAACCCATGCACCCACCACTGCTGGCCGCACTGCAAGATCGATGTATGAACAACGGCGGCTACTGGTAACGGCCAACCCATGACCTCTTCCGTTACCGTGGGAGCAAAACTGCCCCCACGATCGCAAGATCATCGTGCTAAATGGACGCTGATCAAGGCTCTGAACAGCGAATATGGTGGGCGATACTGGGTTTGAACCAGTGACCTCTTCCGTGTCAAGGAAGCGCGCTCCCACTGCGCCAATCGCCCTCGTTCGGTGCCGAGGTGGAGACGGGATTTGAACCCGTGTACACGGCTTTGCAGGCCGTTGCCTCGCCTCTCGGCCACTCCACCGAGGTTGCCCCCGCATGCGTGGTGGCATCTCCGAGCGGACGACGGGATTCGAACCCGCGACCCTCACCTTGGCAAGGTGATGCGCTACCAGCTGCGCTACGTCCGCACGCCCCCGGTGTTTTCCGGCGACGGATGAGAACTTTAGCCGAGCACGCGGAGCTATGCCAACTCGGGGTCTCTCCGGCGCGCCCTCACACCACGTGAGGCTTCCTAGGGAGCTAGGTAAGGAGCCTGCCGAGGGGGCGCTCGGGTGGTTTCGGCGGGAACGGGACGTTCGGTCACCAGCGAAGCCGACAACGATGCGCATACGTCACCTGTTCTCGTCCATTGCGGTCGACCGACTCAGGCTGCGGGATGTCGAAGGGCGGCGATCGTCGACGGCGCCAGATCTGGTGAGCCCCGGTGTCCGACCACGATGTCCTCGCCTCGGCCCAACGCCGCACATCGAGCCGACCTTGCCCCGCCCGAGGCACCACCGAGCCGACCCTGTCCCGCCCGAGGCACCACCGAGCCGACCTTGCCCGGTCCGAACGACACCGAGGGCACCGAGAGGCAAGCTGATCCGAGCCGGCCGGCGGAGGTCAGCGCGGGGCGTTCAGGTCGTCGAGCGCCTTCACGGAACCTCGGTGTAGCTCGACCGGGTCGGTCCGCCGGGCGGTCTCCAGGATGATCTCCTTGGCTGCCGCGTTGGCCTGGGCGAGGCGGTCCTTGCGGTCGAACAGTGTCCGGGTCAGCACGCAGGCCAGATCGGCGTCCAGGTCGTCCTTCACGAGCAGCACGTTGGGAACCACGATGGTGGGGACGTCACCGGGGGTGCGGTACGTGGCCGCCGGGATGCTGCCCCGCTCGTACACCGGGTTGATCTCTTTCAGCTTTCCCAGCAGCGGCGTGATGTCCACGAAGTCGACCCGGCCGGAGGCGGTGGTGAAGAGGTCGGTGACGCCCGGCGTGGGCAGCCCGCCTGACCAGAAGAACGCGTCGATCGAGCCGTCCTTCATCCCGTCCACGGTCTTGGCCAGGTCCAGCCGCTGCGCCTGGACGTCGCGGGCCGGGTCCAGTCCCGCCGCCTGGAGCAACCGGTTGGCGATCACCTCGGTGCCGGACTTCGGCGAACCGGTGGAGACCCGCCTGCCCCGCATGTCGGCGACCGAGGTGATCCGCGCGTCCCGGCGGGCGATTACCTGCGTGTAGTTGGTGTGGATCCGGGCCAGCGCCCGAACGGGCTGCCGTTTCCCGTCGAAGCTGCCGGTGCCGCGGACCGCGTCCGCCGCCGTGTCCGCCAGCGAGAACGCCACCTGGTAGGTCCCGGCCACGAGTTGCTGGATGTTCTGCACCGAGGCGCCGGTTTCCGCAGCGGTGGCCTTGACCGCGCCGCCGGTGGCATTCGACAGCTCCGTGGCGTACGCATTGCCCAGGGCGAAGTAGACGCCGGTAGCGTTGCCGGTGGCCAGGCCGATCCGGGTCTCGGCGGTCACCTCGCAGCGCACCTCGCCGCCGGCGTCCGTCCGGGCGGTGTCCCGGCGTCCGCCGCATCCGGCGGCCGGCACCAGCAGCAGGACCGACGCGGTCGACGCGATGAGGACGCGGGTCAGGTGGGTCATGACAGTGCCTCCTGGGAACGCGCGGGACGTCGGGCGACGGTGAGCAGGGTGGCCGCGATCAGCAACGCGATCCCGGCCGCGATGGTGACGGGGTGCAGGAACAGCAGGGCCAGTCCGGCCATCGCGGCGAGTACGCGGGCCGACGGACCGGCCGGCCCGGCTCCGAGCAGCCAGCCGCCGGTGGCCACCGCGAGGGCCGCCACCCCGAGGGCGGCCGTCAGCGCCGTCCACAGCACGCCGAGCGCCGGCCCGCGGCCCAGCAGGTACTCCCCCGGCCCGGTGAGCACGAACGCGATGGGAGCGAGGAACGCCGGGAGGGCGTATTTGAGGGCCTGCCACATCGTCGGGACGGTCTGCCCCCCGGTGATCGCGGCGGCTCCGACGGCCGCGAGGGCGGTGGGTGGGGTCACCTCGGACAGCACCGAGTAGTAGAAGACGAACATCGCCGCGGCGGGCGCCGGTACGCCCAGGGCCAGCAACGCCGGCCCGATGATCACCCAGCCGATGATGAACGACGCGGTCACCGGCACCGCGAGGCCCAGCAGTGCCAGCGCCACCGCCGCGAACGCGACGGTCAGCGCCAGCACCACGATCGGCTCCTCGGCTACCGCCCGCGCCCCGTCGACAAGCAACGCGGCCACCTGGGCGCCCAACCCGGTCTTGGTGGTGACGGCCGTGATGATCCCGGCGGCGGCGCAGACGGCGGTCACCGGCAACACCCCGCGTACGCCGGCGGCCAGGGCCGCCAAGAGTCGGCGCGGGGTCAGCCAGCCGCGCCGGTCGAGGAAGGAGAGAGCGAACGCGAGGGCGGTGGCGTACACGACGGCGCGGGTGGCGGGAACGTCCAGGGCCAGGAGGAGAACGATGAGTCCCAGAGACGAGAAGTGGTATCCGAATCGCAGCAGCAACCGGAGGGCTGACGACGTCGCCAGTTCGACGGGGCGGACCCCGAACCGCCGGGCGTCGATCTCCACGGCGAGCAGGATGCCCAGGTAGTACAACAGGGTGGGGATCATCGCCCAACCGAGCACGGTCAGGTACGGCACCGCGAGGTATTCGGCGACGATGAACGCGGCGGCGCCGAGCGTCGGTGGCGACAGGATCGCGCCCACCCCGGCGGCGGCCAGCATTCCGCCCGCCTGTTCCGCGGGATACCCGGCCCGGCGCAGGATCGGCCAGGTCACCGCGCCGACGCTGACCGCGGTCGCCGTACCGGAGCCGGAGACCGTGCCGAGCAGGAACCCGGAGGCGACGGCGGTGCGACCGGCGGCGCCGCGTGACCGGCGGAACGCGGCCACCGACAGGTCGACGAAGAACCGGCCCGCGCCCGAGAGGTCGAGCACCGCACCGTAGATGGTGAACAGGACGATGTAGCTCGCCGCGACGTCGAGCGGGGTGCCGTAGAAACCGCTGCCCGAGTTGTAGAGCGCATCGACGATCTGACTGAAGTCGAGGCCGGCGTGCGCCACCGACAAGTGCTGCGGTAGCCATCCGCCGTAGTAGCCGTAGCCGAGGAAGAGCAGGCAGAACACCGGCAACGCCCAACCCGTGGCCCGCCGGCACGCCTCCACCAGCAACACCAGCAGGCCGCCGCCCATCGCCACGTCCACCGGATCGAGCAGGCCCTGGCGGTCCAGGAAGGCGTCGTATCCGCCGCCCACGCCGCCGATGCTCAGCGGCAGCACCGGGTAGAGGCAGACCAGCAGGGCCAAACCGGCCAGCACCAGGTCGACCACCGTCGGACCGTCGGCCGCCGCCGTCCGGTCAGCCGCCGGACGCTCGGCCGCCGCCGTCCGGTCAGCCGCCGGACGCTCGGCCGTCGCCGGACGTCCGGCCACCACCGGCCGGTCCGGGTCGGTGGTCCGCGGTCGCCACGGCAGTCGTACGCCCGAGCGGTAGCTGAGGAAGACCAGCGGCAGCGTGCCGGCCAGGAAGATGATCAGGTAGAACTGGCTGCCCGCCGCCAGGGGCCGGAATACCTGCCACAGCGCCAGCACCGCCACGGCGACGGCGACCACGGCCACCAGCGTCGCCATAGCGCCGGCGAGGTGGCGGGCCGGCCGTTCCTCGTCGTCCCGGCCGACCGCGACCGTGCCGCCGTCGGCGGCGCACCGCCCGGTACGTTCGCGGCGGTGGTAGCCATTGATAAACCTTACTATGAAGGGCCGACGTCCATGGATGTCTTCCGAAGCATGTCGATCGAAGCGGGCGCGGCAAACTGTCCGATTACCGACTGTTAGTCCGCCCCAAACACCCGAGTCGGTAACTCCTAGTATCCGATCGGATCGATTACCGTAGCCGCGTGACGAGACGTGCGGCAGAGGTCCGCCTTGATTCGCTGCTGCGCACCGCGTGTGACGTGATAGTCGAGCGCGGGCTGGCCAACACCCGGACCGCCGATGTCGCCCAGGCGGCTGGGGTCAGCCAGGCCCTCGTCTTCTACCATTTCGCCACGAAGGAACGACTGCTCGCGCAGGCGTTCGCGTACGCCGCCGAGCGCGACATCGCCAGGCTCGACGCCGTGACCACGGCCGACCTGCCCCCGCTGGTCAAGCTCAAGAAGATCCTCAAGCTGTACGCGCCGGCGGGCCGGTCGAAGACCTGGGCCATCTGGATCGACGGCTGGTCGGAGGCGCAGCGCACCCCCGAGCTGGAGAAAGTGTCCCGTCGGTTGGACCTGCGCTGGCGGGAGGATCTCGCCCAGGTGATCGCCATCGGGGTTGACGCGGGCGTCTTCGAGTGTCCCGATCCCGTCGGCGCGGCCTGGCGGATCAACGCGCTGATGGACGGACTCGCCGTGCAGGTCTCCGTGCATCATCGCCTGATCACGCAGCGGCAGATGAACGAGTGGATCCGGATCGCGGTCGCCCGGGAACTCAACCTCGATCCGGCCGAGCTGGCCTGAGGACGTCCGGCCGGGCCGGGGGCGTCCCCCCGGACGGTCGGCGCGGGAAGCGCATCCGCAGCCGATCCGCGGCCCGGGGGGCGACGTTGGCCAGGGCGAGGTCGCCGCCGTAGTGGGCGACCACCCGACGATCCATGAGCCGCCGCCAGAGCGGCGGGACCAGCGCCGCCACCACCATGCTGGCGTATCCGGCGGGCAGCCGCGGCGAGGCGTCGAAGGTGCGCAGCGTCTGGTAGCGGCGCAGCGGATTGGCGTGGTGGTCGCTGTGCCGCTGGAGCTGGAAGAGGAAGACGTTGGTGACGGTCCGGTCGCTGTTCCAACTGTGCCGCGGGTCGACCTTCTCGTACCGCCCGGTCGCCGTGCGTCGCCGGGCCAGCCCGTAGTGCTCCAGGTAGTTGACGGCCTCCAGCAGGGAGAACCCGACGACCGCCTGGAGCAGCAGGTACGGCAGAACCCCGGGTCCGAAGGCCACGGCCAGCGCGCCGAACAGCGCGGCCGTCATCGCCCACGCGTTCAGGATGTCGTTGCGCCAGGTCCACGGGGAGCGGCCACGGATGCGGAACCGACCGGTCTCCAGCCGCCAGGCCGACCGCAGGCTGCCCCACACGGTACGCGGCCAGAACGCCCAGAAGCTTTCGCCGAGCCGGGCGCTGGCCGGATCCTCGGGGGTCGCCACGCGGGTGTGGTGCCCCCGGTTGTGCTCGACGTAGAAGTGTCCGTACCCGGTGGGGGCGAGCGCCACCTTGGACAGCCACCGCTCCGCGGTCTCCCGCTTGTGGCCCAGTTCGTGGGCGGTGTTGATGGCGATGCCGTTGACGATGCCGAGGGTGGCGACGAGCCCGGCCGCACCGAGCGGCCCGAGGTCGCCGCGGCTCCACACCCAGCAGCAGAGCACCAGTGACGCGTACTGGACGGGCAGCCACAGGTAGGTGAGCCAACGGTAGTAGCCCTCGGCCTGCAACCGGGCGAACTCCTCGTCGGGCGGGTTGTCGCGGTCGTCGCCGATGGCCAGATCGATTATCGGGATGAGGACGAACACGACGACGGGGGTGAGCCACCACCCGGCCTCGCCGAGCGGTCCGCGCCACAACGCGTACCCACCGGCCGGAAGCACGGGAACCACAAGGGCCAGCGGCCACAGGGGTTTGCGCGAATCCCGCCAGGCGTTGCCCGCCGCTCCCGTCGTGCTGCCCATCGTGCCTCCCTGCCACAGCGAGCCTTGGCTCGACTGTGGCACGGATCACGATGGTTTACAAGGGCGCTATCTTTGTAAAGTCGACCGCCGCCGATTCGACAAGGTGTTCCCCGGTGGCTGCCACGATCGGCGTGCGGAACCGCGACCCCGGGACGGTGGGGGAACCGGCTCGAAATCCGCCGCGCCCGCCGGCGGCGCCCGAAGCACGTGACGCATCCGTAGCAACAGACCCATCCCGAGGAACAGCAGCAACCCGCCGACCAGGAAACCGGCCTCGACCAGACCCAGCCCGCCGGACTGGGCGCCGGCGGGCTGCTCGGCGCCGCCACCGGTACCGCCCGCGGCCGGCGGCGCCTCGGTGCCCACCACCGCCTCGTCCTCGGGCGCCACCGTCGGCGCCGGCTCCGCCGTGGGAGTGGGCGTCTGGTCGGGTACGGCCGACGGTCCGGCCTTACCGCGAACCACCATGCGGGTGGCGGATCGCTGGGACAGCAACCGGGAATTCTCGTCGTACGCCTCGGCGCGCAGGTCGACGCGCGCGTCGACCACGTCCGGCGCGAAAGCCAACCGGTAGCGAGCGGTGACCGTCCGGTCCCGACAGAGACTTCCGGGATCCACCTGCTCGTCGGTGATCCGGGCGGTGAGTCCCTCGGCGCTGACCCGCGTGGGGAACCGGCCGGTCTCCTCGATCCGGTCGAGACGCACCTGGTCGAGCTGCATCCCCGCCACCCGCACCACAAGCGACCAGCGGACCTTTCGGCACTCGCCGCCCACCGTGGTGGAGACCACGGCCGTCAGCGTGGTCGGCTCGGCCCCCGCGGTGAACCGGGCCGGCAGGTTCCCCAGCCTGGTGTCGAAGCCGGGTGCCGCCCCCGCCGGCGCCATCGGCAGTCCCAACAACCCCACGATCGGGACCAGCACCGCGATCAGTCGGGCCGTCCACCGTCGCGTCATCGCCACCGCCCTGTCAGTCCAGCCCCGGATCTTCCGTCAGGCCAACGCTAGAGCCACGATCGACGGCCGGTAAGGCCACCTTTCCCGCACCAGGCGTGAATCGTGGAGGGCACTTTCACTCGTTGTGTTGAACCGGTAACGGATCTTCGACTTGGCACAATCGGAAGGTGACTGACACCGCGGCGGCCTTCATCCGCCTGCACGCACGACTGACCGAGGTGGCCGGGGTACCGGAGATCCGGATCCACCAGGCCGATGAGCCGATCGGGCTGTGGGAACTGTCCGAGGGTGAGTTCCACAGTGAGCAGCCGCCGCCGTTCTGGGCCTTCGCCTGGGCTGGCGGCCAGGCACTTGCCCGGTACGTCCTCGACCACCCGGAGACGGTGGCCGGTCAACCGGTGCTCGACCTGGCCGCCGGCTCCGGACTCGTCGCCATCGCCGCCGCCCGAGCCGGAGCCACGAGTGTCCGCGCCGTGGAAATCGACAGTCGGGCCGTGGCCGCGATCGCCCTCAACGCCGCCGCCAACGAAGTCACCGTCGAGGCCGAGCACGGCGACCTCCTCGACGGGGACGCCGGAGACGCCCGGGTAATCCTCGCCGGCGACGTCTTCTACAGCGAGGTGATGGCCCGCCGGATGTTGCGGTTCCTGTTGCGGGCGGCGGCGGGTGGGGCGGAGGTGCTGGTCGGCGACCCCGAACGGGCGTACCTACCCCGTGAACGGTTCACCGCGCTGGCGACGTACCAGATCCCGGTGCCGGAGGCGTTGGAGAGCGTCCAGGTGAGACCGACCACGGTATGGCGACTGCGCCCGCCGGCCAACCGACCCGCTGGATAGCGTGTCGTCGTGCTGTTCCGCAGTTGGGAGTCGGCGACCGTTCGGCCGTGGCCGGACGTCGCCATGGTCACCGACCACGTCGGGGTGGATCACCTGGTGGTGACCCGGCACGCCCTGGTCCGGCAGGTTCTCACCGACCCGGTGACGTACGCGGCGGACAACGCTCTCGACGCGATCACCCCGATGCCGGTGGCGGCGCTGCGGGTGCTGGCCCGCCGCGGCTTCCGGCTGCCGCCGACCCTGGCCAACAACTCCGCGGCCAGCCACCCGGGCATCCGGGCGACGGTCGCCGACGCGCTGCGTCCCGACCGGGTCGCCGAGCAGCGGGACTGGTTGACCGCGATGGTGCGGGACCGGGTCACGGCGCTCACCACCCGGCTGGACGCCGGTTCGCCGGTCGACCTGTACGCCGACCTCACCGCCGACCTGCCGCTGCTCGTGCTGGCCCGGCTGGTGGATCTGCCGGCGAGCGCGGCCCCGGCGGTCACCGCCTTCGCCCGGGCGGCCCTCGAACTGTTCTGGGCGCCGGTGGACGCCGATCGGCAGTTGGCGCTCGCCGACACCGTCGGTCGGTTCCACGCCGTGCTGCGGACGTTCGCTGCCGACGGTCCTGGGCTGGCCGCCCGGTTGCGGACCGCCGGCCACCCACCCGACATCGTGGTGGGGGCATTGTTCTTCCTGCTGGTGGCTGGTCAGGAAACCACGTCGCAGTTCCTCACCCTGCTGCTGCACCGGCTGCACGGCGAGCCGGCGGTGCTCGCCGGGTTGGCGGACGGCACGATCCGGGTGGACGCCGTGGTCGAGGAGGGCCTGCGGCTCGATCCGCCGATCGTCACCTGGCGACGGGTGGCCACCCGGGACACCACCATCGGCCCGGTCCAGGTGCCGGCCGGCGCCAGCATCGTCCTGTGGCTGGCCGGAGCGGGACGGGACGGGGCGGTGGTGGAGGAGCCGACCGCGTTCCGCCCTGGCCAACCCGGATCCCGCCGGCACCTGGCGTTCGGCGCCGGCGCGCACCGCTGCCTGGGTGCGCAACTGACCCGGATGGAGGCCGCCGTGGTGGTCGAGCAGGCGACACCACTGCTCTCCGGCACCGGCGTGGTGCGCGCCCCATGGTGCCCGGACAATCTGTCGTTCCGGATGCCGGACGCGTTCGTCATCCGCCGACCCGGTCCCTCGACGGACGTCTGATCGACTCGATGTGCGGCCGGTCGGGGTCGGCCGAATCCGCAGCCCCGAGCTCGCCGGCAGCTGTGGATCCCCCAACGAAAGTTGGCCCTGAACCTGACTCATGGCTGTGGTGGCATCGGCGCGCGGATCCCTAGCGTCGACCTACACCAACTCTCGGGAGGCATCGTGATCGCGTTCTCCGGCCCAACCACACGCTCCGGTACCCATGACGGCGGACGCCCCCCAGCAGGCCGGTCAGGCCGCGGCCGGTCGTGGGCACTCGGCGTACTCGTGGCGACGCTGGCGGTGCTGCTGCCCGGCGGCGTGGTGCGGGCCGAACCGCCGGTGACGCGACAACCGGCCGCCGAGCCCGCTCCACCGGCGCTGGCCCTGCCAGCTCCGACCGGTCGGTACCCGGTTGGCACACGCTGGTTGCACCTGACCGATGACAGCCGTCCCGACCCGTGGCGACCGGACAGCCGCCGGGAGCTGATGGTGTCGCTGTGGTACCCAGCGCTGCCCGGACCCGGTTCGCCGACCACGCGCGGTGGACCGGTCCCCGCGCCACCGGCGCCCTACACAACGGCGGCCGTCTCGGCGCGGATCATCGCCGCCGAACGGCTGCCGGTCTCCCCCGACGTGCTCGCCACGGTTCGGGTCACCGCCCGCCGGGACGCCCGGATGCGCCCCACGGCCCGGGGCTGGCCACTCGTGATCCTCTCTCCGGGGTTCAGCCTCAGCCGGGAATCGCTCACCGGGTTGGCCGAGGACCTGGCCAGCCACGGTTACCTGGTGGCGGCGGTGGACCATCCGGGCGAAGCGCATGGCGTGGAGTTCCCGGACGGCCGGCTGGTCGGCTGTCTGGCCTGCGAGGCGGCCGGACCGGACACCGCGCCCGGCATCATCGCCGGTCGTGTCGCGGACCTCGCCTTCGTGCTCGACCGGTTGACCGGGCCACGAGCCGCCTGGCCCGGTGGGCGGCTCGTCGACCGGACCCGGGTCGGCGTGATCGGTCACTCTCTCGGTGGTGCGACGGCCGTCCGGATGCTGTCCGCCGACCAGCGGGTGGATGCGGCCGCGAACCTGGACGGCACGATGTTCGTCCCGGCCGGTCGGATCGGCGAACCGGTGCTGCTGGTCGGATCGGACCGGGCTCCCGATCCGACCTGGTCGCGAGACTGGACCGGGCTGACCGGTTGGAAGCGATGGATCACCGTCACCGGCTCCGGGCACATGACCTTCACCGATCGTCCGGTGCTTGGCGCCGGACTCGGCCTGGACACGGGTCCCATCCCCGCTGACCGGCAACTGCTGCTCACCCGGAGCTACGTCCGCGCCTTCGTCGACCGGCATCTGCGGAACAGGCCCGCCCCTTTGCTCGACGCTCCGGCTGCTGAGTTCCCGGAGGTCGTCTTCCGAGGCATCTCGTAGGCGCTGCCCGTCGGATTCGGCGTCAGGGCTGCCGCGTCTGACGGATACCAGCCGGTCGCGTCTCGACGTGTCCAGCCGGTCGATCGCCATCGACCGGCTGGACAGTGACGGGTCATGGCACGGCTCGCATCTGGATGCCGGTGCTCGTCACTCGTCGTCGAGGATCTGGTCCAGGGTGGTCGCGGTGACGGAGCGACGGAGCCACTCAGTGAGCTGAGTCAGGTCGGCGCAGGCGAGGATCCGTTCCCGGGCGTCGGTCGGCACCGTCACCCCCCGGGCGTCCAGCACGGTCAGGATCGCCTGCGCCTCGCCGCGGGCCTCGCCACGAGCCTCGCCACGGGCCTCGCCACGGGTCTCGTGCTCGGCGGCGAGCTTCTGGAACAGTTCGCTGTGGTACTCGTGACCCAGGGTGCTGGTCATGAAAGCCTCCCAACGACTCCGGGCCGCCACCGGCAACCCAGCCAACACGACGTCATAATACAAGATCGCTCTGTTCGGGCCGAGCGCGCGCAACGCCTCGGCTAACGCCGGAAACGTCGCATCCACCTCGCCATCGTCGCCATGACAGATCGCCGACAGCACCGCAAGCGCCGGATTGGCCCGAGCCAGATCCGTTTCCACGACCAACGGAACATCATTCGGCGTAAAGATCAACGGCCGCAGCGTCAGACTCAACCCACCGAACTCGAACATGTCCCGATAACGACGCGCGACCCTGACGTCAGGACAATAGACCAACAACCCGGCATCGACATCCAGCTCCGCCTCCAACTGAGCCACGTACAGCTTCCAGGTACGCCGTTTCGCGGTGTCCCAGCCACGCTGCACCTCCAGCACCACGGCCAGCAGCGGCCGATCGGACACGTCACAGAACAGCAGCATGCCATCGGCATGGTAGGTCCGTGGAACAAGCACCCGAACGTCAGTGGAACTCGCCCGGGCATGGTGGTAGTCGGGAACCTTCACATCGAAGACATTCGCCAGCAGCCAGGCCACCAGACCGGGATCCAGTTTGACCAACGCGACCGGGGATTCATGCTCCGCACTCGGCATACCCGAACACTAAGACGGCGCCAACAGAGCGGAACATGAGCCGCGCCGACAGACGGTCCGGCAAATGAATACATCTCTGAAAACATACCGAACAAGAGATTGCAGCCCACTGATCGACTTGACACACCTCGAACAGAACATATGCGCCTCGGCAGAACGTGGCCCGGGTCCCCACCCTGACGAAAGTTGGCTGGCCCCCTGACGAACGAGCGTGTTTTCGCGCACCCGGAACTCCTAGCGTCGACGCGACACAAATCCTCGGGAGGCAAGAGTGATCGCATTACGCGGGCTGACCAAACGCTTCGGCGCGGCGACCGCCGTGCACAACCTGACGCTGGACGTCGTGCCCGGTCGGGTAACCGGCTTCCTTGGTCCCAACGGCGCCGGCAAGTCCACCACCATGCGTATGGTCCTCGGCCTCGACCGACCCACCGCCGGGCACGCCCTGGTCGGTGACCGACCGTACGTCGAACTGCGACACCCGCTGCGCGAGGTGGGTGCGCTGCTGGACGCCCGAGCGATCCACCCGGCCCGCGGCGGCCGACACCACCTGTTGGCCACCGCCCGCAGCAACGGCATACCGGCCCGCCGCGTGGACGAGGTGTTGGAGATCGTCGGGCTGGATCCGTCGGCGGCAGCCAAGCGCGGCAGGGCGCTGTCGCTCGGCATGAGCCAGCGGCTCGGCATCGCCGGTGCGCTCCTCGGCGACCCGCCGGTGCTGATGTTCGACGAGCCGGTGAACGGGCTCGATCCCGACGGAGTGCGCTGGATCCGGGAGCTCATGCGGTCGCTGGCCCGGCAGGGCCGGACGATCTTCGTCTCCAGCCATCTGATGAGCGAGATGCAACTGACGGCCGACCATCTCGTCGTCATCGGCAGGGGTCGGCTACTCGCCGACGCTCCGATCGCCGAGGTACTCGACACCGGCTCCGTCAACGAGGTCCGGGTGCGCGGCCCCCGCCCGGACGGCCTCGCGGCACTCGAGGACCGACTCACGGCGGCCGGGGCACAAGTCCGCCCCGGTCCGGACCACGCGCTGTTCGTCACGGGCCTTCCGGTCGAACGGGTGGGCGACCTGGCCTACGAACTCGGCGTACCGCTGCACGAGCTGGCCGTGTCGACGGCGTCACTGGAAGAGGCGTACATGGAACTCACCGGTGACAGCGTGGAGCACGCCGCCGGCACCATCGCGAAGGGAGTCACGGCATGAACACCGATACCCTCGAGCCGGTCCGCGTCGATGGGCTGGCCGCCGAGCGGGCCGGAGGCGACAGGGTTGGCGGTGGGCTGGCCGGCGCCGTCGCCAGCGAGTGGACGAAGATGTGGTCGATCCGGTCCACCTGGTGGGCGCTGCTGGCCGGCATGCTGCTGATGGCCGCGACCGCCGCGCAGCTGGCCATCTACGCGGCCAACGCCAACACCAACGACGACCCGGCCGACGACCCCGGTGTGGTCACCGTCGGCAGCATCCTGATCGGTTCGGTGGAACTGGTCCAGTACGCCGTACTCGCCATCGGCCTGCTCGCCATCACCAGCGAGTTCACCAGCGGCACCATCCGACCCAGCCTTCTGCAGGTCCCGTCCCGGGGGCGGCTGCTGCTGGCCAAGGCCGTCGTGGTCGGCGCGGTGACGTTCGCGGCAAGCCTGCTGCTCGGCGCCGTCGGTGTTGCGGTGGCCCGACCGGTCCTCGGTGAGTGGGGACGGCTACCCGCCGGTGAGACCGTTGGAGACGTCGTCTCCGTCGCCACCTACTTCGCGCTGATCGGAATCCTCGCCCTCGGACTCGGCGCGGCGCTGCGCAGCGCGGTGCTCGTGCTGACGGCGCTGTTCCTCACCCTGATGATCATCCCGCTGTCGCTGACCGAGCCGGACATCACACTGCTCGACCGGATCGCCGACGCCTTCCCGGGGGTGGCCGGTGGACACTTCCTGACGGCCGACCCCGAAGCGCCGTACCCGGCGGCGGTGGGCCTGCTGCTGCTCGCCGGCTGGGCCGCCGCCGCGCTGTTCGCCGGCTTGACGGTCCTGCGTCGCCGCGACGCCTGAGGAGCGGGAACGGTCCGCCGCTGTCGGACCGTCCGGTCGGCCGGAGCGGCAAGCCCGTCACGGAGTTGTCCTCTCCGGCCGACCCGAGGGTCAACAGAGGCATCACCACGGGGCGACCAGCGTGGCCAGCACCGCGTCGAACCGGGCCGCAGTCGAAGGGTCGAACTCGGGGCGGGACAACGAAATCGGCGTACCCCGGCGGAGCGCGGTCAACGGCGCGGCCGGCGGATCCGCCAACAGCTCGGCCAGCCGGGCGGCGGCGGTCCGCGTCGAGGACCCGAACGCCGCCGCCGCGCCCACCACCGCGCGCGTCGGCTGCCGGAAATACCGGTGCATGCCGCTGTTGACGAGGACCGGGTTGTACAGGACGTATCGGATGCGGCTGGCCGGGTCCCGGGCCGCGAAGCTTACGCCGAGCAGGTCGTTTCCCCGGGAACCCTGCATGGTCGCCCGGAACAGGCTGTATCCGCGGGACAGCTGGAGGTCGTCCCAGTGGATCCGGCCGGCGCGGATGCCGCCCGTACCGCAGAGGTTGAGGATCACCGGCGTCTCCGCCCGGTCCAGCGCTGGCCGGAGCCGCTCCCCGAGCAGGTAGCGGCTCAGCACCCCGATCGCGAAGGTCTGCTCGAAGCCCTCTGCGGTCACCACCCGCCGCTGATCGAACCGCCCCGCGGCAAACACCAGTACGTCGATCCGGTCCGGTAGCCGGGACGCGAGGTCCACCGTCTGCCGGACGGACGTGAGGTCGGCGTCCCGGCTGCCGAGTGCGATGACCCGGTCCCCCGCCGACCATAGCCGGGCCGCGAGAGCACCACCGATGCCACGCGTACCACCACAAATCACGACTGTGCGCATACATTTGATCCTGGTCGTCGGACCAAGCCCACCGAAAGAAGGCACATCCATGTCACCGGTGCTCCCGTTGCCCGTCACCCCGGACGACCACGTCGGCTGCGCGGCAACCGAGGTGCTGCGCCGGGTGGGCGAGAAGTGGAGCGTGCTCGTCCTCGCACTGCTGAGCGATGGCCCGTACGGCTTCAACGAACTCGACCGCGCCGTCCACGGCCTGAGCCGGCGGATCCTCACCCGGACCCTGCGGACGTTGGAACGCGACGGCCTGGTCAGCCGCACGGAGACGCCGCTGCGGGTCGAGTACGCGCTGACCGGCTTGGGGCGCTCGTTACTGCCGCTGGTGATCGCGATCGGCGAGTGGGCGACCGTACACGCGTCGGAGATCGACGAGGCGCGTCGACGGATGGCGTCGGGCTCCTAGACCAGGCCCGCCTCGTACGCGATGATCGCCGCCTGCACCCGGTTGCGAACGTCGAGTCGAGTGAAGATCGCGCTCAGATAGCTCTTCACCGTGCCCTCCACGAGGTGCAGGCGCTTCGCGATCTCGGCATTGGAGAGCCCGGCCCCGACCAGCGCCAGCACCTCGCGTTCCCGGTCGGTGAGGCCAGCCGCCCGGCCCCGGGCCGCCGGGCCGCGGGCCATCCGGCCGCCGTTGATGTCGATCACCCGGCGGGCCACCGCCGGCGACAGGTACGCGCCGCCGTCCGCCGCGGCGCGTACGCCGGCCAGCAGCTCGCGGGGATCGCCGGCCTTGAGCAGGAAACCGCTGGCCCCCTCGCCCAGCGCGCGGGCGATGTAGTCGTCCTCGCCGAAGGTGGTGAGCAGCACGACAGAGGTCTCCGGCACCAGCCGACGGATCTCGGCCGTCGCGGCCAGCCCGTCCATCCGCGGCATCCGGATGTCCAGCAGCGCCACCCGGGGACGGTGGGCGCGAGCCAGCTCAACCGCCGGCCCACCGTCGCCGGCCTCGCCAACGACCTCGAATTCCGGGTCGGTGGCCAGGATGCTCCGCACCCCCGCCCGGATCATCGCCTCGTCGTCGGCCAGCACGATGCTGATCACGTTTTCGTCCCCTCAGCCGCCGAACTGTTCCTTGTCCACCAACCGGCCGTCGGCGAAGCAGAGCCGATAGGTGGCCTGGGCCAGCGGGAAATTCCCGTCGGTGTAGTACTCGCAGGTGGCTCCCGAGGGCGCCGCCGCGCCGGTGCCGACCGGCTCGACCTGCCGGCCCGGCAGGCCCACCAGATCGGCGCGCGGCTGGCCCACCCGCATCCCGTCGTACGCCGACTGCTCCAGCACGGCGTTGGTCGTGACGTACGGGTAGTAGACCAGGGACAGCATCGCGGCCAGCAGCACCGGTGCGGTGACGGCGACGAGCAGACTCCGCCGGACCCGGCGCCGGGCGTCTCGGAGCCCGCCCTCGACCACCGGTCCCCCGCCAGCGGCTGCCGGCCCGGTCGCCGCCAGGTCGGCCGGCGACACCGGGACGGCGGACGACGGGACCGGCGACACCGGGACGGCCGACGACGGTGGGACCGGCGACACCGCCCGGGACGGGTGGGCCGACGCACCGCCGGGCAACGGTAGCCGGGCCAGCAACGCGAATCCGCCCTCCCGTGGTCCCGCCTCAAGGGTGCCGCCGGCGAGGCGTACCCGCTCCCGCAGAGCCACCAGACCGGACCCGGCGCCCGGCGGCGTTCCGGCACCCGGCAGCGGACCGGCTGGCGGTCGCGGATTGACCACTGCAACCTCGACCCCGCCGCCGGAGGACGCCACGGTCACGGCCACCTGAGCGCCGGGCGCGTACCGGGCGGCGTTGGTCAGCCCTTCCCGCACCACGCCGTGCACGGCCCGGCTGGTCAGGGGCGGTAGCGCGCCGACCGTCGGACCGTCGGACGACCGGACCACCATCCCGGCGTCCCGGGCCCGCCGGATCAGCTCGGCCACGTCCTCGTCGGCGGGTCTGGTCGGCGCGGCCTGACCAGCGGCCGTGTCCTCCCGGAGCACCCCGATGATGTCCCGCAGTCGCTCGGTGGCGTCGGCGACGGAGGCACGCAGCTCGGCGGCGGCGGCCCGGTGCCGCTCGTCGAGATCGGGCGCCAGCTCCAACGCTCCGGCGCGCAGCGCGATGAGGCTCAGCTCGTGGCCCAGCGAGTCGTGCATGTCCTGGGCGATCCGGGCCCGCTCCCGCAGCCGGACCCGTTCCGCCGCACCACGCTGCTCTCGCTCCAACGCCTCGGCCTGGCGCCAGCCGGACAGTGTCAACTCCCGCTGTTGGCGCCGGTAGCGCCCGACGAGCCAGGGGAAGACCCCGCCGAACAGCAGGACGTTTGCGGCCAGGAACAGGGTGTCGGGGGCGGTGCCGAGCAGCAGCAGGTTGAGTCCCGTACCAGCCACCGCGACCCCGGCGAAGGCGAGCACGGCCGGCCGGGCCCGGGTCATCCGCGCCCCCACCAGGTAGCTGAACACCGGTAGGGCGAACACGAAGTTGCCGTCGAACCAGGTGCCGACCAGCACCGCACCGAGCCCCACCAGGGGATACCGCCGGTTCAGCGCCACCGCCAAGCCGAGCAGCAGCGGGCCGGTAACCAGCCGGAGCGCCAGGTCATGCTGGTACGGCGGCATGGCCAACGCGTACAGAATCGGGGCCGCGAGCACCAGCCACAGCCCGATGCCCCGCACCAGCGGACCGTGCGCCCGTCCCCAACTCCACAAGCCTCGCACGGCGGCCAGGTTACCGGCGCCCGACCTGCCGCGTTACTGACGAAAGTCAGCTCTCAGTGCACACCCTCGGCCCAGGCCCGCCAGTCGTCCAGGACGCCGTACAGCGCCGGGGTGAGCCAGCCGGGCGCGGACCGGCGGAACACCCCGGGGTCCATGGCGCCGGCCCCGTCCGGCAGCACACCCACCAGGTTGGGCACCAGATCGGTCAGGTTGGCCCAGTGCACCAGTTCCGGATCGGTGGGCCACGCGCCGAGCACCAACCCGGCCGGCACGGCCCGCCGGTCCAGTGCCTCCAGGGTGAGCGCGGTGTGGTTGAGGGTGCCGAGTCCGGCCCGGGCCACCACCACGGCCGGGGCGCCGAGCGCCACCGCCAGGTCGGCCAGGGTCCACGGCTCGCCGGACGGCCGCAGTCCCATCGGGACGAGCAACCCGCCGGCGCCCTCGACGAGCACCAGGTCGTGTTCCTTCGCGTCGGCCCGGACGGCGTCCACCGCCGCGTACAGTTCGAGCGGCTCCGCCTCGGCCAACCGCGCCGCCGCCAGCGGCGCGAGCGGCTCGGGATAGCTGGCCAGGCTGCGGGCGCCGGCCGGCGCCGCCAACCGGGTGATGACCTCGATGTCGGTCGGCTCGCCGGTGGCCGTACCCGTCTGGCCGGGCTTGACCACCGCCACCCGCAGCCCGGCCGCGGCGGCAGCGGCGGCGATCGCGGCGGTCGTGATCGTCTTTCCGACGCCGGTGTCGGTGCCGGTGACCAGCACCGGGCCGGTCCACGGGGCGGCGGTCACGCCGCCGCCTCAGCACCCGCGAGGCCAGCGGCCCGCGTCCCAGCAACGCCACCGCCCGCCTCGGACCGTTCGGCACCGACCACGCCGCGCGCCTCGGCCGGCGCGCACGCGACGACCGCGTCGACGGCTCGGTCGAAGTCGGCCCGCGCGATGCCGGCGTTGACGGTCAGCCGCAGCCGGGACCTGCTGTCCGGGGTGGACGGCGGCCGGAAGCAGCCCACCGCGACACCGCGTCCGAGGCAGGCCGCGACCCACGCCACCGCGGCCTCCGGACCGGGTGCGGTGATCGACAACACCCCTGCGGCCGGCACCGGCACATCCAGGCCCGCGGCCCGCAGCCGACGGACCGCGGCGGTCACTCGATCGGCCAGCTCCGCGCGCCGGCCGTCGCCGTGGCGGGCCAGTTCCAGAGCCGCGTGTACGCCTGCCGCGACGGCCGGCGGCAGCGCGGTGTCGTAGATGAAGGTCCGGCCGGTGTCGACCAGGTGCCGGATCAGCTCGGCCGGACCGGTGACCAGGCCACCTGCTCCGCCGAGGGCCTTGGACAGGGTCGCGGTGACCACCACGTCTGGCGCCCCGGCGAGTCCGGCGTCGGCCACCGCCCCCGCGCCGCGCGGCCCGAGGACCCCGACCGCGTGTGCCTCGTCAACCAGAAGCAGGGCGCCGTGGTCCCGGGCGGCCCCGTGCAACTCGCGCAGCGGCGCCAGATCCCCGTCCACCGAGAAGACGGACTCGGTGACCACCACGGCTGGTCGGCCGGACGCGGCGGTCAGCGCCGCCCGGACCGCGCCGACATCACCGTGCGGGGTGACCACCGTCTCGGCGCCCGACAGCCGGCACCCGTCGATGAGCGAGGCGTGGTTGTGCGTGTCGGAGATCAGCAGGGTGCGCGGCCCGACGAGGGCCCGGACGGCACCCAGGTTGGCCAGGTAGCCGGAGGAGTAGACAAGCGCCCGCTCGCCGCCGATCCAGTCGGCGAGCGCGGTCTCCAGCGACTCGTGCAGGTCGGTCGAGCCGCGCACCAGGCGGGATCCGGTGGCGCCCAGCCCGTACCCGGCCAACGCCTGAGCGGCCGCGGCCAGCACCGCCGGGTGGCGGGCCAGGCCGAGGTAGTCGTTGCCGGCCAGGTCGACGACCGGGTCGGTCGCGGTACGCGGCCGCAACCGGCGGGTCAGCCCGGCCCTGGCGCGCAGCGCGGCCCGCCGGTCGAGCGCCGCCAGCCAGTCCGCCATCTGCCACCCCTTCGTCCGTCCGGAACGTACCATCCCCGCGGGACCCGGCCCGGGACCCGCCCGGCGTCGCGGACGCCACCCTGGGAGCCACTCGGTCCGGTGCCTGGCGTCACCGGGGGTCGGCGTCGGCCTTGTAGGGTACGGACCATGCCAGAGATCCTTGACCGGGCCCGTACACAGGTGTTGGAGAACGGAGTGGGCCTCGACGAGGCCGACGTCCTCGACGTCCTTCGGCTTCCCGAGGAGCACCTGCCGGCGGCCCTGCAACTCGCCCACGAGGTGCGGATGCGGTGGTGCGGGCCGGAGGTCGAGGTCGAGGGCATCGTGTCGCTCAAGACCGGCGGCTGCCCCGAGGATTGCCACTTCTGCTCCCAGTCCGGGCTGTTCACCTCGCCGGTGCGGGCCGTCTGGCTGGACATTCCGTCGCTGGTGGAGGCGGCGAAGCAGACCGCCGCGACGGGGGCCACCGAGTTCTGCATCGTGGCCGCCGTCCGGGGCCCGGACGAGCGGCTGATGAAGCAGATGCGCGACGGTGTCGCCGCCATCAGGGCGGAGGTGGACATCCAGGTCGCGGCGTCGCTGGGGATGCTCACCCAGGCCCAGGTCGACGAGCTGGTCGAGATGGGAGTGCACCGCTACAACCACAACCTGGAGACCTGCCGGTCGTACTTCCCGAACGTGGTCACCACGCACACCTTCGAGGAACGCTGGGAGACGCTGCGGATGGTGCGCGAGTCCGGCATGGAGGTGTGCTGTGGCGGCATCCTCGGCCTCGGCGAGTCGGTCGAACAGCGAGCCGAGTTCGCCGCCCAGCTCGCCGAGTTGGACCCGCACGAGGTGCCGCTGAACTTCCTCAACCCCCGACCGGGCACGCCGTTCGCCGACCAGGAGGTGGTCGACGGCAAGGACGCGCTGCGGGCCATCGCGGCGTTCCGGTTGGCCATGCCGCGGACCATCCTCCGGTACGCGGGCGGGCGCGAGATCACCCTCGGCGATCTGGGTACCCGCGACGGCCTGCTCGGCGGCATCAACGCGGTGATCGTGGGCAACTACCTGACCACCCTCGGACGACCGGCCACCGCCGACCTGGCCCTGCTGGACGACCTGAAGATGCCGGTCAAGGCGCTGTCCGCCACGATCTGAGGAGGTAGCCGTGACGATCGCTGAGGTGCTCTGGTGTGACCGGTGCGGCGAGCCGGCGGACGGTGTCGATCATGCGGGCTGCCGCGCCGCGCGGGAGTTGGAGCCGCCGCGGTTCTGCGCGCGCTGCCGCCGCCGGATGAAGGTGCAGATCCTGCCGGCCGGCTGGTCGGCGACCTGCGTCGAACACGGCGAGATCCGGAGCTGATCCGTAAGCCACGCGAGACCGATGGCGGAGTAGATCGACTCGATGTCGGCGTAGTAGCTGTGTCCGGACCCCGCCGACCCAGCTACTTCTCCGACATCGAGTTGATCAAGCCGGGATCTCCAGCTCCCGCGGGATCGATATGCTGTCCGCGGCGGACTATCACGGGGGAGGAACGCGATGACCACGGTCGACGCCGGAACGGTGCGCGTCACGTCGCACGAGGAACTGCGGGAGCTGCTCGGCCCGGTGGGCCGCCGGTCGATCACCAAGGTCCGGCCCAGGCTGCACGACGTGGACCGGCAGTGGCTGGCCGCCTCGCCGATGTGCCTGGTCGGGACGGCCGGCTCGGACGGCAGTTGCGACGTCTCCCCCAAGGGCGACCCGGCCGGGTTCACCCTCGTCCTGGACGACACGACGATCGCCATCCCGGAGCGACCGGGCAACCGGCGGGCCGACGGCTTTCACAACATCCTGGACAATCCGCGGGTGGGCCTGATCTTCCTGGTCCCCGGTCGGGACGACACGCTGCGGATCAACGGCCGGGCCGAGTTGGTCCGGGACGCGCCGTTCTTCGACCGGATGGTGGTCAAGGGGCACCGCCCGCGGTTCGCGCTTGTCGTGTCGATCGAGGAGATCTTCTACCACTGCTCCAAGGCGTTCCTGCGCTCGGCGCTGTGGCAGCCGGAGACGTGGGGGTCGGACGAGCTGCCGTCCCGGGCGCGGATCACCAAGGCCGTGCAGCCGGACGAGGACCTGGCCGAGTTGGAGCGGCACTACGGCCCTGCGTACCTCAGGGGCCTGTACGGCGGCTGACCGCTTGACGGTCAGTCCCAGGACCGGCCGATGTGGTCGACACAGCGGCGGGGCGTGTCCTGGCATACGGACGTACGGTTGCCCCGACCAGCCACGATGCGCGAGAGTACGGCCATCCGCGGTGCCATCGACGCCGCCGCTCCCCCGTCCCGAGGAGACCGTGATGGCACTTCGACTCGCCGACGACACCGCCTGGACCGCCGCCCTCAACCGCGCCGTCAACACCGCCGGGGAGGCGTTCGATCCCGCCCCGGACGGATCCACCGTCACCCTGCGTAACCTGGTGCGGGGCGGTTGGCATTCGGGTGGCACGCCGACTCCGGTGCGTACGCCGGTCGACGGCACGGTGCTGGCTCACCTGCCCAGACTCGACGCCGACACCGCGCGGGACGCGGTGCGGGCCGCGACCGTCGAGCACCGTGCCTGGGCGGCGACGCCGCTGGCCGACCGGGTCGCCCGGGTGACGGCCGCCCTGGATGAGCTGACCGTCCACCGCGACCTGCTCGCCCTGCTGTTGGTCTGGGAGATCGGCAAGCCGTGGCGGCTGGCCTGCGCCGACGTCGACCGGGCACTCGACGGGGTGCGGTGGTACGTCGAACAGATCGACCGCATGCTGGCCGACGGCCGGGAACCGCTGCCCGGGCCGGTCAGCAACATCGCGAGCTGGAACTACCCGATGAGCGTCCTCGTACACGCCGAACTGGTGCAGTTGCTCGCCGGCAACGCCGTGATCGCCAAGACGCCGTCGCAGGGCGGCGCCGTGTGCCTCACTGTCGCGCACGCGCTGATGCGCCGGGCCGGGCTGCCGGCCACCCTGCTCTCCGGCAGCGGCGAGGAGTTGTCCGAGGTGCTGGTGCGAGCACCGGAGATCGGTGCCGTGGCGTTCGTCGGCGGGCGGTCCAACGGTGGCAAGGTCGCCGCCGCCCTGCTGGACACCGACAAGCGGCACATGATCGAGCAGGAGGGCCTGAACGCCTGGGGCATCTGGAACTTCTCCGGCTGGGACACGCTTGCCGCGCACCTCAAGAAGGGTTTCGAGTACGGCAAGCAGCGCTGCACCGCGTACCCCCGGTTCGTGGTCCAGCGGGACCTGGTCGACGCGTTCCTGGCGATGTACCTGCCGGTGGTGCAGTCGGTGCGGTTCGGCCACCCGCTCGCGGTGGACCGGCGGTGGTCCGCGGGCGACCCGCTGCCCGAGTTGGACTACGGGCCGCTGATCAGCGCCGCCAAGGCCGACGAGTTGCGCCGCAAGGTGGAGGAGGCGGTCCGCGGCGGCGCGATCCCGCTGTACCGGGGCGACCTGGCCGGTGCGCCGTTCCTCGACGGCCAGGACACCTCGGCGTACGTAGCGCCGTCGGTCCTGCTCGCGCCGCCCGGCCGGTCCCGGCTGATGCACGCCGAGCCGTTCGGCCCGGTGGACACGATCGTCGTGGTGGACACCCACGACGAACTGCTCGCCGCGATGAACGCCTCGAACGGCGCGCTTGTCGCGAGCCTCGCCTGTGACGACGAGGAGGAGGCGGCGAAGCTGGTGGTCGACCTCCAGGCGTTCAAGGTCGGCATCAACAAGCCCCGCTCGCGCGGTGACCGGGACGAGCCGTTCGGCGGCCGGGGTGCCTCCTGGAAGGGGGCGTTCGTCGGCGGTGATCTGCTGGTGCAGGCAGTCACCACCGGTGCCGACGACCGCCGGCTGTACGGCAACTTCCCGGACTGGACGGCACTGCCGCCCAACGTCTGACGGGTCACGGTCGTCCCGCCCGATCGGGGCGGGACGACCGGGCCACGCCGGGCCGGCATGGCGAGTATGCTTCGACGTCCGCTGTCCATCCTGATTGGACGATCTACTGTGCGTCGTCTGCTGGCGGCCGCGCTGGCCGCGTTCCTCGCCCTGGGCGGGCTGTTCGTCACCGAGGTCTCCGGAACCGGGTCCGGTCCCGCGCGGGCGAGCGCCCCGCCGGCCGGCTTCGTGTATCGCGAGGGCCGGAACCTGATGCTCGACGGCTCGCCCTACCGGTTCGTGGGCTTCAACTCGTTCGGCATTACCGGCTGCGCCACCGGCACCCCGTGGCGGCAGGACCAGATGGACGCGTACCTGGCCGGTCTGCCGCCGGCGTCGATGACCCGGACCTGGGCGTTCGCCCATTTCGGGGTGGAGCGCCTCGAACCACTGGTGGCGCGTGCCGAGGCACACGGCCAGAAACTGATCCTCTCGCTGGCCAACGCCGGGGAGGACTGCGGCGAGTCGCTCAAGGACGTCGCCTGGTACCGGGACGGTTACCGGGGGGCGTACCTGTCCTGGGTGCGGACGGTGGTAACCCGGTTCAAGGACTCCCCGGCGATCGGCATGTGGGAGATCATGAACGAGCCCGGTCACCACAGCACCGTGGACAACGCCACCATGAAGGCGTTCCTCGACGGTGCGGCGGCCACCATCAAGGCGGTCGACCCGGTGCATCTGGTGACCACCGGCAGCATGGCCGAGTACACCCCGGGCAGCACGGACTTCGAGTTGATCCACAGCGGTCCGCACATCGACGTCGGAAGCCTGCACGAGTACGACCAGGACCACGGTGACCAGATCATTTCGCGGCACCTGGCGAAGACGCTGACCCCGCTCTACCGCCTCGGAAAGCCGTTAATCATTGGAGAGACCGGGATTCTCGCCGCGGTCGGTTGCTCCACCTCCCTGCAGCAGCGGGCCGACATGCTCCGCCGCGAGTTCGACGGCGACTTCCTGTCGGGCGTGGCCGGCGTCCTCGTCTGGACCTACAGCCCGAACCCCCGGAATGACAGCACCTGCATGTACCAGGTCCGCGCGCCGGACCTCGATCCGACCATCGCGCTGGTCCGCGACTACGCCATGCCGGTGCCGGTGCCGGTGCCGGTGCCCACCGGCAGCCTCCGGCTGGTCGCCCGGCATTCCGGCAAGTGTCTCACCGTGCCCAACTCCTCGACCAGTAACGGCGTGGTGCTGGAGCAACGGGCCTGCGGGACCGCCGCCAACCAGCGGTTCACGTTCCAGCCCAGCGGGGAGGGCTTCCACCGGCTCGTCGCCGCGCACAGCGGCAAGTGCCTGGACGTCAGGTCCGGGAGCTACGCGCTCGACACCCAGGTGCTGCAGTGGGACTGCTGGGGCGGGGCGAACCAGCAGTTCCGGCTCGAACCGACCGACAGTGGCCACTATCGCGTGATCATCAGGCACAGCATCCAGTGCCTGCGGATCGCCGGTGGCGGTACGGCCGAGGGCGCCCAGCTCACCCAGTTCGACTGCAAGACGCCCACCCTGACCAGTCAGCAGTACCGGTTCGGCTGACCTACGGCCGCCTCGTCGGAACGTTCCGTGAATCCAGAGGTGGCGGTGAATCAGGAGTTGCCGGCGATTCAGGTGTCAGCGGCACCGCGACGGTCAGCAGGTCGTCCTCCCGGTCGGTCCGGCCATCCGGGACGACCCGGTGCAGCACGCGTAGCGAGATGTCGTCGTCCGGGACGGCGTGCCCGACAAGCGCCGCGTACCCGGCCCGGCGGGCGTGGGTCACCAGCCGGCGGAGCAGCGCGGTGCCGATCCCCCGGCGTTGCCACGCGTCCTCCACCAGGAGCGCCGCCGCCGCGAGGTCACCCTCGGCGATCAACGAGCCGATGGCGACCAGCCTCGGCCGGTCGGTCGGCGTGGACTCGACGGTGGCCACGAGGGTGAGCCCGGCCGACGGCAGGAGCAGCCGGCTCACCTGCGCCTCGCTCGGCGGGCCCGCGGTCAGGTAGCGCCGGCGCAGGCTGCGGACCGAGCAGCGGCTGTGCATGGCGAGGGCGGCCGGCAGGTCGTCCTCGGTAGCCGGCCGGACGATCACCTCGGTGCCGTCGGGCAACAGCACGGTCACCTGGTCCACGTCCCGCTCGGCCAGCGCCGCCGCGACGTCGATGAGCGCCTGCGCGCGGGCGTATTCGGCCGGGGTGAAGCCGGGCGCCACCCGGGTCACCTCGAACGAACCGCCGGCCGGATCGGCCAACCACATCGACTCACCCGAGAAGCCGCGACGCGGCCGTGGATCGGCCTCGGGAACGGGCACCGGCACGGTCCGGGACACTGGTACGGGCTCCGCGGGCAGCCCGGTGGCCGTCGGCGCCGGATCGGCCGGGACACCGGACGACGCCGGGACACCGGACGGCCGCCAGGTGACGGTGCTCGCGTCGAGCAGGGTGCGCAGTGCCTCGCCCAGCCGGTCCGGGTCGCGGACGAGCCGGCCGGCCAGGCCGAGCGCCCGGGTCGGCGGATCGGCCAGCACCCGCGCCTCCCCGCGGGCGACCCAGCAGTCCCGGCCCCGACCCCGCTCGACCGCCGCCACCAGGTCGTTGCCGGACAACTTCTCGGGCGCGTCGACGAGGAAGTCGTCGACGGCCCCCGCCTCGGTCGTGTGCACCTGCACCGACAGGATGTTCACCGACCGGAGGGCGAGGCTCGCGGTCAGCACGGAAAGGTATCCGGGTCGGTCGTCCACGGTCGCTCGAATTCGCCACAGGGCCATCTCGGCCTCCTTTCCCGCCCGGCCCCCACGCCGGACGGTCCCCGGCGGGTGGTCCGCGGGTTGGAAGATCTTCCGCCCGCCACCCGCCGCCCACACCAAGCGTGCGCCCGCGGCACGCCGTCCGGCAGAGGTTTCGCGATGGTCAGCGCTGGATCGCCGACGACGCCGCACCCACCAGGTCCAGCCGGTCGCCGAGGATGACGGCCGCCGCCCGCACCAACTGGGCGATCCGGTCCAGCTCGGTGACGTGGAACGGCGCCGCCGGCAGCGGACCGGCGCCGTCGCCGCGGGCCACCACCAGGACCAGGCCGGCCCGCCCGAACGGGGCCATCGCGTGGTGCCAGCCGTCCTGGCCGTCGGCCACCCGGGCCCGCAGCGGGGTGACCGGCGGTAGGCCCGGCGCGGGTGGCGCCTGCCAGCTGGCGTACGCGAGGATGGGCTGTCCCCCGTCGCCGGCCGGTCGGCTGGCCCAGTCGGCCGGGACCACCGCCACCGCCGCCCAGTCCGCGGCGAGCAACGCGGGCAGGGCGTCGACCAGGGTCGCGAGCCCGTCCCGCGTGTTCCCGGCCACCTGGGCCAGCAGTTCCGCGTCCGCCCCACCACCGGTCGGCGCGCCCATGGCCCGCCAGGCGCCGAGGACCTGGACGCCCGGGATTGCCGCGAGTCCGGCGAGCAGCCGCTCCACCCGTGTCGTTCCCGGCCAGAACACCGTGAAGTCGTCGGTCGCTCGCCCCGCCAGCCGCTCCAGCACCACGACCTGGACGATGTCGGCGCCCGCCACACCCATCGTCCGGGCGACCTGGCCCAGGGTCCCCGGTCGGTCGGGCAGGCTCACCCGGATTCGCAGCACCATCCCCACCCCCTCGGGCGGCCGGGCAGGCGCCGGCCACCGGCATCCAGCCTGGCCGGACGGGGTTTCGAAGCTGTTGCCGCGCCATGTCCCGGCCGCAACGTCTGGACCGGCCGCTCGCCGTCGACGGGTTGACACGCCGGCCCTGGTGCCATCAACTGTTCGGATGACTGATCTACCAGCCGGTAACTCCCCCGCCGGACTGGATCTTCATCGGCTCGCCGACCACCTGACCCGATATCGCCCCGACCTGCTCGACGGTCCGCCACAGGCAACGCTCATCACCGGCGGCAAATCCAACCTCACCTATCTGGTCCGCTCCGGTGAACGGGAGTACGTGCTGCGCCGGCCGCCGCTGGGGCATGTACTCGCCACCGCGCACGACATGGGGCGGGAGTTTCGGGTGATCTCCGCGCTCGCCACCACGGCCGTGCCGGTGCCGGCCGCGCTGCTGCACTGCGCCGACCCGGACGTGCTCGGAGCGCCGTTCTATCTGATGGAACGGGTGACGGGCACGGTATTCCGCAGCCGGCGGCAGACCCACCCGCTCTCGGCCGACCAGCGGCACGCGATGGCGATGGCGATGATGGACACCCTGGCGGAGCTGCACCGGGTGGAGCCCGCGGCGGTGGGGCTCGCGGACTTCGGCCGCCCGGAGGGTTTCCTCGGCCGCCAGGTCCGGCGCTGGGGCGGGCAGCTCGACCGGTCCCGGAGCCGGGACCTGCCGGGCGTGGACGAGCTTCGGGAACGGCTGGCCGCCACGGTGCCGGCGACACCGTCCGGCGGCCGGATCGTGCACGGTGACTTCCGGCTGGACAACCTGATCGTCGAGGCCGACCCGGTGGCCGTCCGGGCGGTGCTGGACTGGGAGATGGCCACCCTCGGTGATCCGCTGACCGACTTGGGGCTGCTCCTGACGTACTGGGAGGTGCTCGGCGACGGCGACGCCGCCGCCGGCAACGCGGTCGCGGACGGGCTGGGGCCGCGGGCCGGTTTCCCGCCGGGACCGAAACTGATCGAACGGTACGCGACCCGGTCCGGCCTGGACGTCGGACCGCTGGGCTGGCACGTGGCGCTGGGCTGCTTCAAGCTCGCCGTCATCTGCGAGGGCATCCATTACCGGCACACGCTCGGGCAGACCGTGGGCGACGGGTTCGACCGCATCGGCGACCTCGTGACCCCGCTGGTCGACCACGGGCTCACCCGACTGCGGGAGGACTAGTGGACTTCGGATTCGATCCGCGCACCGCCGAACTGCACGAGGCGGTGCACGACTTCCTGGTCGAGCGGATCCTGCCGGCCGAGCCGACGCACGCCGAACAGGTGACGACCGGCCCCGCCTGGTCTCGGCCGTCGATCATGGCCGAGCTGCAGGCGGAGGCGCGTGAGCGCGACCTGTGGAACCTGTTCCTGCCGGATCCGCGGTACGGCGCGGGCCTGACCAACCTCCAGTACGCCCCGCTGGCGGAGCTGACCGGCCGCAGCCCACACCTGGCCCCGGAGGCACTGAACTGCGCCGCCCCGGACACCGGCAACATGGAGCTGCTGGCCGAGTTCGGCTCGCCGAAGCAGCGGGAACGCTGGCTGACCCCGCTGCTGGCCGCGGAGATCCGGTCCGCGTTCTGCATGACCGAGCCGGAGGTGGCCTCCTCGGACGCCACAAACATCGCCACCCGGATCCGCCGGGACGGTGACGCGTACGTCGTCGACGGGCGCAAGTGGTGGTCGTCGGGGGCGATGGATCCGCGTTGCGAGATCTTCATCGTGATGGGCAAGACCGATCCGGACGCGCCCCGGCACCGGCAGCAGAGCATGCTGCTGGTGCCCCGGGACACCCCCGGCGTCACGGTGCACCGAGGGCTTACCGTCTTCGGCTATTCGGACGGGTCGCACGGCGGGCACGCCGAGGTCAGTTTCGACGGGGTACGCGTACCGGCGGAAAACCTGATCGGCGGCGAGGGTGATGGCTTCGCGATCGCCCAGGCCCGACTGGGTCCGGGGCGGATCCACCACTGCATGCGCCTGATCGGGATGGCCGAACGCGCGCTGGAACTGCTCTGCCGGCGGGTGCACGAACGGGTGGCGTTCGGCCGGCCGCTGGCCGAGCAGGGTGTGGTGCGGGAGTGGATCGCCGAGTCGCGGGTGCGCATCGAACAGGCCCGGTTGCTGGTGCTCAAGACGGCCTGGTTGATGGACACGGTGGGCAACAAGGGCGCGCACACCGAGATCCAGGCCATCAAGATCGCCACACCGGCCATGGCCGAGTGGGTGATCGACAAGGCGATCCAGGCGTACGGCGGGGCCGGTGTCAGCCAGGACACGCCGCTGGCCGCGCTCTGGGCGGGGGCCCGGACGCTCCGGTTGGCGGATGGCCCGGACGAGGTGCACCGCGCCTCGCTGGCCCGTCGGGAGCTGCGCCGCTGGGCGCCCTCGGAGTAGGGAGCGCTCAGGCGGAGGCGCGTGGCACCATCCGGGTCGGCAGCAGGAGTTGCGGGTGGCTCGGCTCGTCCCGGCGGATCCGGGACACCAGCAGCCGGACCATTTCCCGCCCCATCTCCTCGATCGGCTGGAAGACGGTGGTCAACGGCGGCTCGGCCTGGCCGGCGACTGGCGTGTCGTCGAAGCCCACCACGGCAACGTCGTCCGGCACCCGGCGACCGACCTCGCGCAACACCCGGAGCGCGCCGATCGCCATGAGGTCCGAGGCGACGAAGACCGCGTCCAGGTCCGGGGCCGAGGACAGCAGCCGGCGCATCGCGGCCGCGCCGCTGTCCTGGCTGAAGTCGCCGTACGCCACCAGATCGTCGGTCGGCTGCCGCCCGGCGGCCCGGACCGCGTCCAGGTAGCCGGTCAGCCGGGTCACCCCTACCCCCATGTCCTGCGGGCCGGCGATGGTGGCCACCCGACGGCGCCCCCGCTGGAACAGGTACTCCACTCCCTGCCGGGCCCCGCCCGCGTTGTCCACGTCGACGAAGTACGGCGGCTGGGCACCGGGACGCAGCATCCCCGCCGGCAGGCCGCCGAGCACGGTGGGCAGGCCGCGCCGCTCCAGCAGGCCCGGCAGCGGATCGTCGTCGTGCAGCGACAGCAGCAGTACGCCGTCGACGTGCTGGCTGGTCAGGTGGTGCTCCACCCGCTCCCGCTCGGCGGGCGACTGGGCCATCGCCAGCCACAACTGCATCGGCGTCGCCAGCAGCGCCGAGCTGATCCCGCGCACGATGGCCGCGAAGAACGGCTCGCCGAAGACGCGCTCCCCCGACTCGGAGACCACCAGGGCCACCGAGTCGGTGCGCTGGGTGACCAGCGCGCGAGCCGCCCGGTTGGGCACGTAACCCAGCTCCTCGATCGCCTGCTGGACGGCGGCCCGCGCCTCCGGGCTCACTTGTGGCGAGCCGTTCACCACCCGGGAAACGGTGCCCCGGCCCACCCCGGCTCGCGCGGCAACGGCGTCCAGGGTGGGTCGACCGAGTGAACGGGTGCGCTGGGTCGTCATGATCTGCTCCTCCGACGCCGGGTGGACCGGCGCCGGGCCCCCGAGGGCCCGCCCCCGGATGGCTGCCTTCCCCTATTGTGCGGCCAGGCCGTGACGACGGATCACCTCGGCGTACCACTTCGCGCTCGACTTCGGGATCCGCACCTGGCTGTCGTAGTCCACGTGGACCAGGCCGAACCGCTTCGTGTAGCCCCAGGCCCACTCGAAGTTGTCCAGCAGTGACCAGGCGAAGTAGCCCCGCAGCGGCACCCCGGCCTCGATCGCCTCGTGGCAGGCGCGCAGGTGCTCGTCGATGTAGGCAAGTCGCTCCGGATCGTGCACCTCCCCGTCCACCACCCGGTCGGCGAACGCCGCCCCGTTCTCGGTGACGTAGAGGGGCAGGTCGGTGTACTCCCGGTTGACCCGCACCAGGGTCTCCAGCAGCCCCGCCGAGTCGATCTCCCAATCCATGTCGGTGACCGGCACGCCACGGCTGACGAACGGCACCTGCTCGCTACCCGGCCAGGACGACGGGACCCGCCAGTACGGCTCGCGGTTGCCCTCGGGCGCCGGCGCCGCGACGACGTACCGGCTGTAGTAGTTGATGCCGAGGAACGTCATCGGGGTGGCGATGACCGCCAGGTCGCCGTCCCGGACGTGGGCGAAGTCGGTCACCTCGCGCAGGTCGTCGACCACGTCCGTCGGGTAGGACCCGCGCAACATCGGGTCGAGGAAGAACCGGTTCGCCAGGCCGTCGATCCGGCGGGCCGCGTCGGCGTCCCCGGGCGAGTCGGTCTGCGGGGAGACCGCGTACAGGTTCACCGTCGCACCGACCTCGTGCTCCGGTGCCGAGGCACGCAGCGCCCGGGTGGCCAGCCCGTGGCCGAGCATCAGGTGGTGCCCGGCCCGGACGGCGGCCACCGACTCCTGCCGGCCGGGCGCATGCACGCCCGAGCCGTAGCCGAGGAACGCCGAGCACCACGGCTCGTTAAGCGTCGTCCAATGGCTCACCCGGTCGCCGAGCGCGTCGTGGGTCAGCATGGCGTAGTCGGCGAACCGGGCCGCCGTGTCCCGTTCCGGCCAGCCACCGGCGTCCTCCAGCGGCTGCGGCAGGTCCCAGTGATACAGCGTCAGCCACGGCTCGATGCCGTGGGCCCGCAGGTCGTCCACGAGGCGGCGGTAGAAGTCCAGACCGGCCTGGTTGGCGGGGCCGGAGCCGGCCGGTTGGACCCGGGGCCAGGACACCGAGAACCGGTAGGCCGTGATCCCGAGGTCCGCCATCAGTTTCACGTCGTCGCGGAACCGGTGGTAGTGGTCGCACGCGACGTCACCGGTGTGTCCCTCGATCACCCGCCCGGGGGTGCGGCAGAAGGTGTCCCAGATCGACGGTCCCCTGCCGTCCTCGGTGGCGGCGCCCTCGATCTGGTACGCGGCCGTCGCCACGCCCCACCGGAAGCCGCCCGGGAAGCGGATCATCTGCTGATCGAGCTGGGTGGCTGGCGATTCGATCATGATTTGACGGCACCTTCCATGATGCCGCCGATGATCTGGCGGCCGAAGATCAGGAACACGACGAGCAACGGCACCGTCGCCAGCGTGGTGCCGGCGAACAGGGCAACGTAGTCGGTGGAGTAGTACCCGGAGGCGAGCACCTTGAGCGAGTACTGCACGGTCGGGGTGTTGGGGTCAAGGACGACGAACGGCCAGAGGAACTCGTTCCAGGTCTGCATGAAGGTCAGCAGGCCCAGGACGGCCGCGGCCGGTCGCAGCGCGGGCAGCACCACGTTCCAGTAAATCCGCCAGGTCGAGCAGCCGTCCAACCGAGCCGCCTCGATCAACTCACCGCTGACCGCCCCGGCCGCGTACTGCCGCATCATGAACACGCCGAAACCCTGCACCAGGAACGGCACGATCACCGCCTGCAGCGTGCCCCGCCAGCCGAGCTCCACCATCAGCAGGTAGAGCGGGATGATCCCGAGCTGGGTGGGCACCATCATGGTGAGGATGATCACCAGCAGCAGCGCGTTCTGCCCCCGGAAGCGCAGCTTGGCGAAGGCGAACCCGGCCAGGCTGGAGAAGAACACCACGGAGACGGTGACCACGCTGGACACCACCACCGAGTTGATCAACCCGTACAGGAAAGCCGCGTCCTCGTTCGCCAGCACCCGTTGCACGTTGTCGCCGAACAACCCGCCGGGCAGCGGCGGCATCTCGTAGATCGCGCTGTTGTCCCGGGACGCGACGATGAACGCCCAGATGATCGGGAAGATCGACAGCACGCCACCGAGGATCAACGCGAGGTAGGTCAGCGGGCTGGCGTCCCACAACCGGCCGCCGGGCCGAGCGCGGCGGCGCCGCGATCCGACCGGGCCGGGAGCCGCGACGCTCACCGGCGACGGCGTGACGACAGTACTCATGACGCTTCCTCGCTTCGCTCGCTCCGCTCGCTCATGACGGCCCCTCCCCGCGGACCGAGCGGCGCACCGCCGCGAAGTTCACAAGCGCGAACACGATGATCAGGAGGAACAGCAGCCAGGACATCGCGGCGCCCGTCCCATAGTCGAAGTTGCCGGTGAAGGTGACCTCGTAGATGTACATGGCCAGCGTCTGGAACTGGTTGTCGACGCCACCGCGAGGCATCCCGTACCCGAACATCAGCGGTTCGGTGAACAGTTGCAGCCCGCCGATGGTGGAGATGATGATCGTGAAGAGGATGGTGGGCCGGATCAACGGCACGGTGATCGTCCAGAACTGCCGCCATGGCGAGGCGCCATCCAGCGAGGCCGACTCGTACAGGTGCTTCGGGATGGCCTGCATCGCCCCGAGATAGATCAGTGCGTTGTAGCCGGTCCACCGCCAGTCGACCATCGTGGCGATCGCGATCCAGGCGGCGAACCGGTTGTCCCGCCAGGCGATCGGATCCAGCCCGACGGCGCCGAGCAGCCAGTTGGCGAGGCCGTACCGGTCGGCGAAGATCAGACCGAAGATGATGCCGACGGCCGCGACCGAGGCGACGTTGGGGATAACCACGCCCATCCGCAGCGCGGTGCGGGCCCGCATCCGGCGGTTGAGCAGATTGGCGATCATCAGGGCGACGATGAGCTGCGGCACCGTGCTGATCACGAACATGCCGACGGTGTTGTAGGCCGCGTTCCAGAACTGGGCGTCGCCCAGGATGACTCGGTAGTTCTCCAGACCGATGAACGTCTTGCTGTCACTGAGCAGGTCGTAGTCGAAGAGCGAGACGTAGACCGTGTAGAGAATCGGGAAGAACCCGAACGCGGCGAAGAGCACGAAGAACGGAGTGATGTAGAGGTAGGGCGAGTACCTCATGTCCCAGCGGCCCAGCCGGTACGCGCGCTCGCGATGCGCCGGGCTGCTCCGGGGGGTTGGCGGCCGCGGCGGTGCCGAGGGGCCGGCGACAGTGGTCATGGCGGGTCCTTCCGCAGGTCAGGGGCGTGGTGCGGGCGATGGCCCGGGCGCCGCCCGCCCCCGTGACCGGACGGCGCCCCCACCCACGGGCGACGCCGTCCGGTCGGGCAGAGCCCGCCCGGGCCGAACGCCGGATCAGCCCGCTGCCTTCTTCGCCTCGTCGACCGCCTTCTTCCAGGCCGCGTCCGAGGTCGCCTGCCCACGCTCGGCCGCCTGCATCTGCGGCTCGAAGATCGTCTCCCAGATCTGCTGGTGCTTGGCCCCGAGGTAGGTCGGCTTCAGGTTCTTCACGCTGTCGGCGAAGATCTTCCCGACCGGCGCGTTGCTGAAGTACTCGCTCTTCTTCTCGGCGAACGCCGGGTCGGCCAGGCCGGCCAGGTCCGACGGCATGGCGCCGGCCTCCTTGAACGCCGCGAGGTGGCCCTCCTTGCTGGTCAGGTACGTGGCCAGCTTGTACGCCTCATCCTGGTGCTTGCTCTGCGCCGGGATGGCCAGGTAGGAGCCGCCCCAGTTGCCGCCGCCGCCGGGGATCGTCGCGATGTCCCACTTACCGGCGTTCGCCGGCCCGGACTTCTGGGCGATGACGCCCTCGGTCATCCAGGACGGGCAGGGCACCGTGGCGAAGGCGTTGTTGGTGAAGGCCGCGTTCCAGTCGTCGCTCCACCGCACGCTCTTGGCGGTGAGCCCGTCGGCCGCCATCTGCAGACCCATGTCCCAGGTCTTCTTGATGATCGGGTTGGTGTCGCCGATGAACTTGTTGTCCTTGTCGAAGAAGAACAACTCCGAGTTCTGCATGACGTACGGCTGCATGAGGCTGGTCCCGCTGTCCAACCAGGCCGCCTTCACCCCGCTGGCCTTGAACTTCTTGCCAGTCTCGATGTACGCCTCCCAGGTGGAGATCAGCTTGCTGACCTCTTCCCGGTCGGTCGGCAGCCCGGCCTGCTTGAACAGGTCGGAGCGGTAGCACATCGCGAGCCCACCCACGTCGGTGCCGAGACCGATCAGCTTGCTGCCGTCGGAGGTCAGCGCGTTGTTCCACTTCCACTCGGGGAAGGTGCTCTTCAGGTCACCGGCGCCCTTGTCGAGCAGGTTCACGAACTTGTCGTGGTTCTGCACGTACTGGAGCAGGACGCCCTCCTCCAGCCCGACGACGTCGCCCGCGCCGTTGCCGGCCGCCAGCCACTGCACGAGCTTGGGCTGGAAGTCCCGCAACTCGCCCATCCGCTGGTGGTCGACCTTGATGCCCGGGTTGGCCGCCTCGAAGTCCTTGATGGCCTGGTCGTAGCCGAAGTTCTGGAAGGTCTGCAGGACCAGGGTGACCTGGCCGCCCGACTCGCCGGAACCGCCGTCGGAGTTCTTGCTGCACGCAGTGCTGCCGAGGGCGAGACCCGCGGCCAACGCAGCCACCGCGACGGTACGCAGTCGGCGCGTGGAAACGCTCATCCTTGACCCCTCTCAGGTCGTGGTTCGGTTGCGCTGAGGTGGTGTGGATTGCTGGGGTGAGGCACGCTCGTTCCTGGCCAAAGTGATCGAGACCACAGCCGGGAGCGCTCCCATGAGCGTGGCGGACCGGATCGACGCTGTCAACGGCCATTTGGGAGCGTTCCCATTTCGTTACGGCCGGCGACATACCAAATCGTCACCAATTGGGTACCCGAGTTCGGGTCGGTTCAGGACAGCCGGCGTACCAGGGTCGTCGCCCGGAGCGCGTCGAAGGCCGCCGGATCGAAGACCCGGCCCACCCAGCCGCGCATCATCTCGTGCTCCGGATGAGCCGGATCGGCGAGCGCGGCAAGGAACTGGCGATAGCCGTACGGTCCGCCGACGTCCTCCGGCGGGCACGCGCCGGCACCGTCGACACAGAGCGGGTAGCGCCGGTCGCCGTCGGCCGTGAGCACGTCCTCCACCGCGATGTCGTGCTCCCACCAGTCACCGAAGTCGTAGGTGTAGCGGAACCGCCCGCCCTTGCGAGCCACGCTGTCCAGCCGGACGTCCAGCTCGTCCCGCACCGCCAGCTCGCCGGTCGGGTCCGGCGGCCCGTAGGTGGCTCCGTCGATGTCGAACGAGTGCAGGTGACAGTCCTGCCACCCGAACGCGTGCTGCACCACGCGATGCAACCGGTCCAGCGTGTAACCACCGGGGACCAGCACCCGGCGCCACACCGACGGTGTCACGTCGGTCAGGGAGATTTTGAGCTGAACGATCTGACGCGGCATGCTCCCCCACCCTCTGACATAGGCTGCCGGCATGATCTGCCGCGCGTGCCGGGAGAGACGGCACGACGACTGCCGGGGGCACAACTGGTGCGACTGCCAGCACCGTACCCCCGCGCCCACCCCTCCCGTCACGGGTCCGGCCAGTGAATGACAGGTGATTCGGGGATCCGCCGCCTCTGGCCGGATCCGGACGGCGCGACGCTGGACGAGACCGGCGTGATCGACAGCTACGCCCGGCCAATCGTTGCGACCCTGCGGGTCAACTTCGTCAGCAGCCTGGACGGCGCGGTCGAGGTCGAGGGCCACTCGGCAGGTCTCTCCTCGCCCGCAGACAAGCGCGTCTTCGGCATCCTGCGGATGCTCTGCGACGCCCTCCTGGTGGGCGCCGGCACGCTGCGCACCGAGGGTTACCGGGCGGTTCGGCTCGACCCGGCCCGCCGGGCCTGGCGGCGGGCACACGGCCTCGTGGAGTGCCCCACCCTGGTCGTGGTGTCGAACTCGCTGCGCCTCGACCCGGCCGCCCCGGCGTTCGCCGACGCACCGGTACGTCCGGTGGTGCTCACCCACGCGGACGCCGAGCCACCAGCCGGGCTGACCGAGGTCGCCGACGTGATCCGGCACGGTGGCGGCACGGTGGACCTCGCCGCCGGGCTGGCCGAGCTGCGCCGACGCGGGCACCACCAGGTGCTGAGCGAGGGCGGGCCCGTGCTCTTCGGCGCGCTTACCGCCGCCGACCTGGTCGACGAGCTGTGCCTGACGCTCAGCCCGCTGCTCGCCGGTCCCGGCGCCGGCCGGATCACCGCCGGCCCGCCGCGCGGGGACGGCCCCCCGGTACCACGCGGGATGGCCCTGACCGGCGTGCTCACCACCGACGACGGCGCGCTCCTGCTCCGGTACGTGCGACAGCGGGGGCGGTAACCGTGGAGAACCTGTCCGCCGTGCTCGTGCCGCGCGACGGTTGACCCTGACGCAGGGTCAATGTTCGAGCATGGCCGCATGACCACAGGAACCAGGGCTGACGGGCCGGTACGGTATCTCACCATCCACCACGACGGCGTCACCATCCCGGTGTCCCGTGCCGGTCGGGGGCGACCGATGGTGCTGTGCCCCGGTTTGAACTCGACGCAGGCCGACCTGCGCGAGCTGACCGAGCTGTTGCGGCAGGACCACGACGTGGTGACCTTCGACCTGCGGGGTCACGGCGTCGCCTCGGCCGCCGACCGGTACTCCTTCGACGCGTTTCTCGGCGATCTCAGGGCGGTGATGGCGCGGTTGGACAGGCTCGATCTGTTCGCGCCGCCCGTGCTGGTGGGTTACTCGCTGGGCGCGGACCTGGCCGTCCACTATGCCTCCGAGCATCCGGACCTTGCCACGGAGCTTGTACTGATCGACGGCGCCAACCCGATACCCGAACCGTTCATCACCGAGGCCGACCAGCCGACGTACCTTCGGGTGTGGGAGGAACTGGCGATGCGACAGAGAACCGTCCAGGGCACCGATCGTCAGGTGCTGCTCACCGGCCGGGAGATCCTGAACATCAACATCGAGATCGACGCCGTCCGGTCCGGAATTCTGGACCGGTTCCGGAGGATCGGCCGACCCACCAGCATGATCATGTCAACCTCGATGGCTGGCGACAGCGGTGGAGGGCAGGCGGAGCGCATCAACCGGAACTGGCAGGCCGGTTTCGAGCGGCTCGTCCGGGAACAGCCACACGTCGCTACCTACCGGGTGGACGGCGACCATCGGCTGCCCTTCACCCACGCTCCGGAGATCGCCCAGATCATCCGGCGGGCCCTGAGCACCGCTGACCCGGCTGGCTCCCGGCGGACACCTTAGGAGCCGCGGGAGATGCTGACCATCAGCGAGCTGGCGTCGCACGCCGGGGTGACAGTGCGTACCGTGCGGCACTACCACGCCAAGGGGCTGCTGCCGGAGCCGGAGCGGGACCGGTCCGGATACCGGCGGTACGGCGCCGACGATGTGGTGGAGCTGATCAAGGTCCGGACGCTCGCCGAGGCCGGGGTTCCGCTCTCCCGGGTGCGGGAGCTGTTGCGGTCCCGCGAGGAGGAGTTCACCGCGGCGGTGGCGGACATCGACAAACGGCTGAGAGCCGAGATCCGGCGGCGGCAACGGCACCGCGAACGGATCGCCCGCCTCGCCTCCGGCGACAACCTGGTGCTGCCCCCGCAGGTGGTCGAGTATCTCGACCACCTGCGGGCACTCGGCGTCGACGAGCGGATCGTGCGGGTCGAGCGCGACGGCTGGATAGTGCTGAGCGCCCGCTCGCCCGAGCGCGTCCCGGAGTGGATGGCGCGCAAGCGCGAGCAGCTCACCGACCCGCGTTTCGCCGACTTCTATCTCGTGCTGAGCCAGGTTCTCGACCGAACCGCCGACGACCCGCGACTGGTGGAACTCGCCGACAAACTGGCCGCATACATCACCGAACTGGCCGACGAACAGGGTGAGGACTACATCGACGACACCGGCGTCGAGCCGCCGCTGGTCAGGCTCATGGACACCTGGACGTTCGACACCGTGCCGCAGGCCGGTCGGCTGATCGACCTGCTGACCCAACGGGGCTGGACCGGCTGGACCAAACTCCGGCGCGTGGACCGGTCCAGCCCCGCGGTCGATCATCAGTGCGGCGACGGTCCGGGCGACCGGGTTCGGCCGTGGTGACCGGCCCAAGCTAGAGGTCGAGGGCGGCGTGCAGTCCGCGTACGGCCGCCGCCTCCAGGTGGTAGACCTCGCGCAGCCGTTCGCCGGTGGCCGCGAACAGCTCGCCCAGGGCGGCGGCATCCAGCGGCGGCGACTCGTCGCACCGCGCCCGCAGCGCCCACAGCCGCTCGGCCGCCGACGCCGCCTCGGCGGCGCCCGCGTCACCGTCCGCGACGACGCCGCCGTTGACCTCGGCGGTCAGCTCGCGCAGCCGGGCGAACTCCGGCACGGCGGTCGGGCAGGCCGCCTCGGCCACCTCGTGCCAGCCGCGCGCCGCCACCGCGAACGCGCCGGCCACGTCGCCGAGCGCCGGGGCGTCGAGCAGCCCGGCGGCCTCGGTGAGGAAGTCGGCGTACAGGCGGCGCAGGTTGCCGCCGGTGATGCCGGCCGGCTCGATTCCCTCCCAGGTCGACAGCAACGCGCCGGCCACGCCCCGCCCGTCGGCGAAGACCCGCGGCCAACCCTTGGCGTTGCGCTTGTCGGTCATCATCCGGGACCACTTGCGCCAGGCCGGCAGCGAGAACGACTCCGAGGTCTGCCGCAGGTGGTCGGCGCATTCGGCCAGGCCGGCCAGCAGCGCCGCGCGCAGGTCCGCGTCGGACAGTTCCCGGTCCGCGCCGGGTCGCGGCACGAGCAGCAGATTCCGGTACGACACGACGCGCGCCCGGGCCACGTCCAGCGCCTGCCGGGACACCGTCAGCGGGGCCAGGTTGCGGTCGTCGAGGCGTACCCGGTCGCCGTCGGTGGCGTACGCGAGCACCGGGTGCCCGCCGTGCCCGTCCAGGTGCGGCGGCAGGTGCCAATAGCCGGCCAGGTACCGGTCCGGCCAGATGATCGCCGGCTCGCCCGCGTCGAGCGCCGTCGACAACTGGGTCGCCGCGCGGGCGGTGCCCGAGGTGGCCTGCTCGTCGAACGGCACGCCGAGCCGGTGCAGCGCCTGACGCACCCAGCGACCGGTGTACTGCCAGCCGTTGCGGAAGCCGAGCACCAGCGCCCGGGTGTCGTGCCTGGCGAACTCCCACAGGATGTAGCCGGCGCCGAGACCGCCGCCGAGACCGAAGACCAGCGCCTCGCTGGGCGGCGCGCCGGTCGCCGCCAGCCGCAGCCCGTGGTGGGCCGCCACGTTGGCCACGACGGCCGAGTCGGGGTGCGCACCGCCGCGCAACGGATAGCCGGCGTCGGGGGTCGGGGCCTCGCCCGGGTCCCGACCGAGGACGTGCCGGCGGGCGGTGGAATAGCGCTCGCCGGTGGCCGCCATCCGGGCCCGGATCCGGTCCTTGAGCTGCTTCTTGCTGGTCATCGTTGGCTCCTGCCGCCGACGCGGCGGCACCCCACGCGTCGACGCCGCGCCAGCCGGCCAGGACGGAACGGACCGGTGCGCGATCCCTGAGGCTCGTTCGTCCCCTTCGCCTCCGCGTCGCCGGGCGGCGTGGGCACCCGGTCAGGAGGTACGGCGTAAGGACCCGCCGGGTCGAGAGCTTACCGGCTCCCCCGGCCACATATCCAGCAGGCACCAGCCCCGGACATCACCGTCGGCGTATCGTTTATGGTACGTTCCCGCGGGAGGCAGTGATGAGCAGTGGCTTTCAGGACGACCTGAACGACGACTTGACCGATCCGGATTTTCTCCGGAGCTTCGTCACCGAGTCCGTCCGCATCGCGACGGTCGACGCCATCATCAACGCGCTCGACGACGCTCGGACCGCCTCCGGTCTATCGAAGGCGGACGTGGCGCGGGCGATCGGAGCCGAGCCGGCCACCGTCCGTCGCCTGTTCTCGGCCGGCAACGTCAACCCCACCCTCGGGACACTGGCGGCGGTTGCTGCCGCACTCGGTCTGCACATCTCCGTACGGCCGATGTCGGCGGCCGAGCGCGAGGCGATCACGGAACCGCTACGCACCGGACGGCCGCCCGTCCGACGCGTCAGACCCGACGGCGACATTACCCGGAAGCGCCAGCGCCCTGCCGCATAGCTACTGCTCACCGCAACGACCGCGGATTGCGCTTCTGATACTCGGAGCCCAACTGCCTGACAGCCGCGTAGTCCGACGTTGTCAGCGTTGAGCGGAACGGCTTACTCATACCCGAGACCACCACGAGCAATGGACGGGTTCTGCCCGCCGCCTCGTGGTCGAGCAGGCAGTACAACCGATAGTGATGCCGTCCCCTGCCGCCACCGGGCTTGGGCCCGTCAAGTCGGACCTCGAACCAACCAGCCATGTCGCCATGCATGGCCTGCCAGTAGCCGCCGCCGGCGAACCTGTGGGGCGGGGCAGCAGCCACAGCGGTCAACACCGCCGCGAACTTGGCTCGAACACCGGACGGACAGGAACGAAGAAAGTCTCGACCAGGCACACTCTCGTCCGGGTCATCCTGAGGATGTCGAGCGAAGTACACCACGTCAAAAGGCTCCGACCCGAAAGGCACGGACGCCGATGGTAGTGGACATGAACTATTCGCGTTCGCCATGACACGGAGCGTTGCGCCGCGACGCGCGTCCTCAGGTTTTCGGTGACGCCCCGCCGCGTCGTTTGGCGCCGGGTCGTCCGGGTGGGGCAGGATGCAACAGGTGTACCAAGACCATGAGCGGACCGGGACCCCGACCGAGGTGACCGACCGGCAGCCCGAGGGCGCGGCGGTCGGCCGGGTCCTGGGCACCGCCGACGCCACCCCGCTGCAGTTCTGGACGGCTGTCGCCCCCGGCAGCTACCTGCAACTCGACGACGTGGTGGTGACCCGGCGCGACGTCCCCGACCGGGAACCGGTGACCATCGCCGGGGTGGTGACCCAGGTCCGGGCCCGACACGAGGGTGCCCAGTTCGACTCGGACGTGTTCGCCATCGCCGACGGCACGCTGCCGGCCATGGTGCAGGAGGCCGCCGAGATCACCACCACCCGGGTCGATCCTGAGCTGTACGTCCCGCCGTCGCCCGGCGCCGTGGTGCATCGCGCCGAGGGCGACGCGCGGGCGCGGGCGTTGCACTTCGACCGGATGGAGCGCCGGGTGCCGATGGGCACCGGACGCGACGGCGTACCGGTCTACCTGAACGCGGACTTCCTCGACGGCACCCGCGGCGCGCACGTCTCCATCTCCGGCATCTCCGGAGTGGCCACCAAGACCAGCTTCGCCACGTTCCTGCTCTACTCGGTGTTCCGCTCCGGCATGCTGGGCGGCGACGCGGTGAACGCCAAGGCGCTCATCTTCAACGTCAAGGGCGAGGACCTGCTCTTCCTCGACCATCCCAACAACCGGCTGGACGATCCGACCCGGGCGGCGTACGCCCAGCTCGGCCTGGCCGCCGGCGCGTTCCCCGACGTCCGGGTGTACGCCCCGCCCCGCGCCGGGGACTCGTCCGGCACGCCGGACGTGACGAGCCGGCTGTCCGGAGTGGACAGCTTCTACTGGACGCTCACCGAGTTCTGCGCCGACCGGCTGCTGCCGTACGTCTTCGCCGATGCCGACGACGAGCGCCAGCAGTACACGATGGTGGTGCACTCGGTCGCGGCGCATCTCGCCCGGTACGCGCAGCCGGCCGACGGCGGGGTGAGCGTCGACGGCACCCGGCTGCACTCGTACCCGGATCTGGTGGACCACATCGTGGCGCAACTCTCCGACGACGAGACCCGGGCGGACTGGGCCGGCAGCGCCGTCGGCATCGGCACGGTGAACGCGTTCGCCCGCCGGCTGATCAACAGCAAGCGGGACCTGGCCCGGTTGATCCGGGGCGACCTGGCCACCCGCCGGCCGCACGCCATCAACACCGCGGCCAGCGCCCAGGTCACCGTGGTCGACCTGCACAACCTGCCGGACCGGGCGCAGCGGTTCGTGGTCGGCGTGACGCTCAAGACCGAGTTCGACCGCAAGGAGAAGGCCGGCACGGCCAAGCCGCTGCTTTTCGTGGTGCTGGACGAGCTGAACAAGTACGCCCCCCGCGAGGGCTCCTCCCCGATCAAGGAGGTGCTACTGGACATCGCCGAGCGGGGTCGCTCGCTCGGGGTGATCCTGATCGGCGCGCAGCAGACCGCGAGCGAGGTGGAGCGGCGGATCGTGACCAACTCGGCGATCAAGGTGGTGGGCCGGCTGGACCCGGCCGAGGCGGGCCGGCCCGAATACGGCTTCCTGCCACCCGCCCAGCGGCAGCGGGCGCTGCTGGCCAAGCCGGGCACCATGTTCGTCAACCAGCCCGACATTCCGGTGCCGCTGTGCCTGGAGTTCCCGTTCCCGGCCTGGGCCACCCGGGTCGGTGAGGCGGGGGCGGCGCCGTCCGAGACACTGCGGTCGATCACCCAGTCCGCCGACCCGTTCGCCGTCGTGGGTTCACGCTCCGGCGGGCTCGCCGACGACGACATCCCGTTCTAGACCATGAAGATCCTGCACACCTCCGACTGGCACGTCGGGAAGGTCCTCAAGGGACGCGTCCGGACCGAGGAGCACGTCGCCGTGCTCGCCGAGGTGGTCCAGGCTGCCCGGGCGGAACGGCCCGACCTGGTCATCGTGGCCGGCGACCTGTACGACACGGCGGCCCCCACTCCGGACGCCACCCGGCTGGTCACCCGGGCGTTGTCGGCGCTGCGCGCGACCGGCGCCGACGTGGTGGTGATCGGCGGCAACCACGACAATGGACCCGCCCTGGACGCGCTGCGCCCGTGGGCCGAGGCCGCCGGCATCACCCTGCGCGGCAGCGTCCGGGACAACGCCGCCGACCATGTCATCGACGGCCGCACCACTGGTGGGGAGGCGTGGCGGCTGGTCGCCCTGCCCTTCCTGTCCCAGCGGTACGCCATCCGCGCCGTGGAGATGTACGAGCTGACCGCGGCGGAGGCCACCCAGACCTACGCCGACCACATGGGCCGGCTGCTCGGCCGGCTCACCGAGGGCTTCGACGCGCCCGACCGGGTGCACCTGGTCACCGCGCACCTCACGGTGGTCGGCGCGCACGCCGGCGGCGGCGAGCGGGAGGCGCACACCGTGCTCGGGTACGCGGTGCCGGCGACGGTCTTCCCGACCAGCGCCCACTATGTGGCACTCGGCCACCTGCACCGGTCCCAGCAGGTGATCGCACCGTGCCCGGTCCGGTACAGCGGCAGCCCGCTCGCGGTGGACTTCGGCGAGGAGGAGAACCGGCCGTCGGTGACGGTGGTGGAGGTGACCGCCCAGACCGCCGCGAAGGTCCGCGAGGTGCCGATCACGGTGGCTGCCCGGCTGCGGACCGTCCGCGGGACGCTTGCCGACCTGACGGCGTACGCCGAACGCGTCCGCCCGGCCGGTAACGAGACCGGTCCAGGCGGGAACGAATCCGGTCCGGCCGGGAACGAGGCCGGACTCGCCGCGGGCGGGACCCACCGAGGCGACGGCGCCGGGAGCGGCGCGGACCGGCCGGCGGAGTGGCTGCGGGTGTACGTCCGGGAGGCACCCCGGGCCGGACTGCGCGAGGAGGTCCAGGACCTGCTGCCGAACGCCCTGGAGGTACGGATCGACCCCGACATGGTGCCCCGGCCCGGCACCGGCACCCGGACCGCCCAGCGCGCCGACCGGTCCCCGCGTCAACTGTTCGCCGACTATCTGGACAGCCGGGGTCAGGACGCCGAGGACGGGGTCCGGGAGCTGTTCGACGAGCTGCACGAGGAGGTCGAGAAGTAGTGCGCCCGCTGCGGCTGGACCTCGCCGGATTCACCGTCTTCCGGGACGAGACGACAATCGACTTCACCGACGCGGACTTCTTCGCCCTCGTCGGGCCCACCGGGTCGGGCAAGTCCACGGTGCTCGACGCGATCTGCTTCGCCCTCTACGGCCAGGTGCCCCGCTGGGGCGGCAGCCGGGGCATCGGCAACGCGCTGGCCCCCTCGGCGACCGAGGCACGGGTCCGGTTGGTATTCGAATCGGCCGGCGCCAGGTACGTCGCGACCCGGGTCGTCCGGCGGGACTCCCGGGGCAACGTCAAGACCGGCAACGCCGGACTGCAACTCATGCCCGCCGGCTTCGACGTCACCAAGCTGGACACCGGAATGAGTCCGGACGACCTGGGCGAGGTGCTCGCCGGCACGCCGGGTGAGATGGAGCCGGCCGTGCTGGAGGCGGTGGGGCTGCCGTACGACCAGTTCACCAGCTGTGTGCTGCTGCCGCAGGGCCAGTTCGCCGACTTTCTGCACGCAAAGCCGGCCACCCGGCAGCAGATCCTGGTCAATCTGCTCGGGCTCGGTGTCTACGAGGAGATCCAGAAGCTGGCCACCACCCGGGCGACGCAGGCCGACGCCCAGCTCGCCGCCGTGGACCAGGTGCTCGCCGGGTTGACCGGGGCCGACGACGACGCGGTGGCCGAGGCGACGGAGGCGGTGGCGGCGCGCCGGACGCTGGCCGAGGCGGTCGCCGGCCACGTACCGGACCTGGAGAGCGCCCGGTCGGCGGTGTCGGCGGCCGAGGCGGAGCTGGTGACCCTCGACGCCGACCTGGCCGAACTGGGACGGGTCCGGGCGCCGGCCGATGTGGGGGAGCTGGCCCGCACGGTGGCCGACGCGCGTGACCGGGCCGCCGCAGCGACGGCCGCGGTGACCCGGGCCGAGGAACGCGAGGAGAAGCTGCGCGGCGAACTCGCCGGCGCCGGGGACGAGAGTGCCCTGCGCCTGCTGCTGCGCGCCCACGAGGACCGCGCCAAGCTGGCCGCCGACCTGGACGCGGCCGGGGAGGTGGTGGCGGCGGCCCGCGCGGCGCACGCGAGCGCGACCACCGACCTCGCCGCCGCGAAGACGACCGCCGACCAGGCGGCGGCGGAGTTGGAGGCGGCGTTCCGGGCGCACGACGAGGCGAAGGCGGCCGACCAGGCGGCCGCGCTGCGCGCCCAGCTGAGCCGCGGCGCGCCCTGCCCGGTGTGCGAGCAGCCGGTGACGACGGTGCCGCCGGTTCCGGCCGAGTCGGCGGTGGCGGTCGCGAAGGCGGCCGGGCAGCGGGCGCGCGCCGCTACCCAGGCGGCCCAGCGCGTGTTGGAGCAACGCGACGCCGAGGCGCGCCGAACCGAGCAGACGCTGACCCGCGGTCAGGCGCGGCAGGACCAGCTCCGCACCCGGCTGGCCGAGCTGGACGGTCAGCTGTCCGGTGCTGCCGACCCGGCCACCCTGCGTCGCGACCTCGACACCCTCGCCGAGCTGCGCCGCGACCTGGAGGCCGCCGGCGGGGCGGTCCGCCGGGCCCGCGAGGAGGCCCGCCGGGTCCGCGCCGAGGTGGACGACGCCGAGGAGCGGGTACGCGCCGCGTGGCGCCGGTTCGACGAGGTCCGGGACGGCTTGGCGCGGTTCGCTCCCCCAGCCGCCGACCGGGACGACCTCGGTGCGGCGTGGACCGGGTTGTGCGACTGGGCCGGGACGGCGGCGCAGCGGCGACGCGCCGCCCGGACCGCCGCGGCCGAGTCGGTCAAATCGGCACACCGGGCTGTTGCCGCGGCCCGGGACCGCATCGACACGCTGTTCGTCGAGGCCGGACTCGCCGCCGGCGACGACCCGCTGCGGTCGGCGGCGGTGGCCGTGGAACGGGCCGAGGCGGACCTGCGCCGGGTGACCGAGCGTCGGGACCAGGCTCGGGAGCTGGCCGACCAGCGGCAGGAGCACGAACGGTCCGGACGGGTGGCCCGGTCGCTCGCCGGCCACCTGCGGGCCAACAACTTCGAGCGGTGGTTGCTCACCGAGGCGCTGGATCTGCTTGTCGACGGGGCCTCGGAGATTCTGCGGGACCTGTCCGGCGGCCAGTACGACCTGGTTCACGACAAGGGTGAGTTCTTCGTGGTCGACCAGCACGACGCCGGGCTGCGGCGCGGGGTGCGGACGCTCTCCGGCGGTGAGACCTTCCAGGCGTCGCTGGCCCTGGCGTTGGCCCTCTCCGAACAGCTCGCCGGCCTCTCCACCACCTCCGCGAGCCTGGAGTCGATCGTACTGGACGAGGGGTTCGGGACGCTCGACGCGGCCAGCCTGGACACCGTGGCGGCCACTCTGGAAAATCTGGCGGCGCGCGGTGACCGGATGGTCGGCCTGGTCACCCACGTGCCGGCGTTGGCGGAGCGGGTGCCGGTGCGGTACGAGGTGCGTAAGGACGCCCGCACCGCGCGGGTCGAGCGGGTGGGCTGAGCATGGCCGCCGCCGGAACCCGGTACTTCGTCGACGCCTGGGACCCGGCGTACGGTGCCGCGTTGGAGGCCCCGACGGGTCCGGCCGCGCCCAGCAGCGCCCAGGTCGACCCGGACGTCGAGGTGCCGGCCGCGGCGTGGGGACCGCGCACCGCGCCGCCGGGGATGCGCGCTCCGGACGTGGTCCTGCTTGTCGACGGGGTACGCCGGATCGACGCCGGGCTGTGGACCCGGGAGGACGACGGCGCCTCGTACGCGGGTCTGGCCGCCTCGTACGCCGCCGGGGTGGTCCGTTGCGACCTGCGCCGTGGGGTGGCCGAACTGGCCGGCGCGCGGGTGGAGCGGGGGCTGTTCACCGCCAGCCCGTCGGCCGCCGACCTGGTGGCCGGGCAGGTCCGGTACACGGTGCACCGGGTGCGTGGCACCGGCGAGCCGAACAAGCTGCCGGCCGCGGTGCAGGGGCCGCTGACCGCGCTGGAGGTGGCGGTCTCCGGCGCGGTCCGGGATGACGACGACGATCTGCTCGTGGTGGACGGTCCGCTGCGCAACCGGCGACAGTTGCCGCGCACCATCGGGTACGTCAAGACCCAGCACAGCCAGTACCTGGACGCCCGGCTGCAAGCGGTGGTCACCGGGCTTCAACCGGGCGAGCGGTCCCCGGTCTTCGGCCTCGGCACCGCGTGGGGCGGCTGGTCGTGGTATCTCCGGCTGCCCGGCACGACGGGCGCGCCGTGGGCCGGCATCGTCCGGGTGGAGTGCTCCCCCGATCTGCCGGCGCAGGCCGCGATCGAGCTGGCCGACCGGTCGCTGGTGACGCTGCCCCGGTTCGCCGCCACGCCGTACAAGGATCCGCGCGCGCCGCAGAACCTGATCCCGATCGCCGGGCTGGAACGGCGGCTGCGCGGATTGCTCGGTGACGCGCGGTTGCTGCACCGCGCGCTCACCCTGGCGGCGGCCCGCCGCTGACCGTGCCGGGACGCCGAGGCCGGTGCCGGGATGCCGCGGCCGGCCGGGTCAGACCGGAAGCACCCACTCGTCCACCAAGGCTGCGCGCCCCCTCGTCGGTGTCGAGCTGGGCGCGCACCGGGTCCGCACCCGCGGTGGCCGTCAGGTCGGTGATCCGTCCCCCGGCGACGGTCAGTACCAGTCCCTCGACCGGCTGGACGTTGACGCCGACGCGCACCACCAGGTCAGCGAATCGCTCAACGAGCTGGGGATCAGGCATTCGGGCAAGTACCCGTCCCCCTCCCTCCCCCACGTCTGCGTCGATCTAGGGCAGATGGTCGTGAATAGAGACCGATTCATGACCATCTGCCCTAGATCGGCGGGGTGGGGCGGGGCGCGTACGCGTCCATTCCAACACGCCGCTATCCCGCTTGGCCTCCGTTGCTACCGACGGTAGCATGACCGCGTGAGTGCCGAACCCGTCCCGCCGCGCGCCTCGTCAAGGGAGGGCGCGGAGACCCCGCTCCAGGAACACACTGATCAGACGGCCGAGGCCGCCCGCGCCCTGATGCCCGATGTGTTGAGCGCCGTCCGCGATCTGGGTAAGGCATCGCCCGAGTTTCGAGCCGAAGTGGCTCGGATCCTCGCCAGCAGCGCGGCAGATGACGAGGGCCCGCGACTTCGTCTGGTGGGCAGGGCGCGCAAGGTGAGCGTGTCGATGCCCGAGGATCTGACCGCCGCGGTGCAGCGGCGGGTGGGACGCGGCGAATTCAGCCAGTACGTGGCGGAAGCCGTGGCGAGGCAACTGGAGTTGGACCTCCTCGGAGAGTTGGCGACGCTCCTGGCGGCGGAGCACGGCCCGGTGTCGGACGAGGCGCTGACCGAGGCGAGAAGGTCATGGCCCGACGCGGAGTAGCTGCCGGCGGCACGCTGGTCCTCGACAGCGAGGGGCTGGTCAGGCTCAGCAGGGGTGACCAGCGGGTTCGCGCCTTCCTGGAGGTCACACGTGAACGAGGCGGCAAGGTCGTCGTCAACGCCGTGACGCTGACAGAGGTGCTCCGGGGAGGATCGCGAGACGCGCCGGTGCATCGGGTGCTGTCCCGAATAACGGTGCAACCGGTGCGGCCGGAACTCGGCAGGCGCGCTGGCGAACTTCTCGGGGCGACAGGACTCTCCGGCCACCGCTGCGCCGTCGACGCGTTGGTGGCGGTGACCGCTCTGGAGCTTCCCCGTCCGGTGGTTCTGTTGACAGGCGACCCGGACGACATGAGCCGACTCGTGGAGGAACCGGACCGGCCCAAGGATCAGCGGATAGCCGTGGTTCACGTCTGATGGGGCGCCGGCGCTCGACCGATCGGATCGTCGCCGAGGTGGCCGGCGGCCGGGCCGAACTGGTGCCCGACCCGGATCGGCCGCGGGCGTACACCCTGCTCGTCGACGGAACGCCGCAGTCGCACGTCGACCTGACCGACCCCACCCACCTGGAGTTCGAGTACGTCCGCCGGATGGCCGCGGCGATCGACCTGATCGCGCCCACCGGGGCGCCGCTGCGGGTGCTACACCTCGGCGGCGGCGCGCTGACCCTGCCCCGGTACGTGGCGGTCACCCGGCCCGGCTCGGCCCAGCGGGCGGTGGAACTGGACGGCGCGCTTGTCGACCTGGTCCGGCGCAGCCTCCCGTGGCCGGCGAGCCACCGGCTGCGGGTACGGGTCGGTGACGCCCGCGAGATGTTGGCCGGGCACCGCGACGACGCGTACGACCTGGTGGTGTCGGACGTCTACGCCGGCGCCCGGACCCCGGCGCACCTGACCAGCGTGGAGTTCGCCGGTGAGGTGGCCCGCGTGTTGCGCCCGGCCGGGTGGTATCTGGTCAACGTCGCCGACGGTCCACCGCTGCGGCACGCCCGCGGCCAGGTCGCCACGGTGCGGGCCGTGCTGCCGCGCGCGTGCCTGGTGGCCGACGCGGCGGTGCTGCGGGGCCGGCGGTACGGCAATCTGATGCTGCTCGCCGGGCTGCGGGAACCGCCGGTCGCCGGCCTGACCCGCCGGGCGGCGGGCGACTGGTTTCCAGGACGGGTGCTGGCCGGCGACGAGTTGGACCGGTTCGTCGCGGGCGCCCGGGTGGTACGCGACGCGACCGCTCAGCCGTCGCCGTTACCGCCCGCGGGGATGTTCGGCGTGGATCGATAGACCGGTCGCTTCCCGGGGGCTGGACATACCGGTCGTTCGCCGCCCGACCGGACGTCGCCGGAAACCTTCCGGGGTCGCGTTGATCCGGCCGGCCCCCACTTCCGTATCAGGTGGTGGCGCCCCGAGGGCGGTGGTCGCCGAACCGAACGACCGGAGGGGCTGGATGCATGCGCTAGCGGGCGGCTGGCAGGGTCAGATCGGCATCTTCGCCACCGCTGAACGTCGGCCGATTCAACGGTGGGGGGCTGTCGACGGTCACGGCTCGAACGGGAATGATGACCGGGTGATCCCCCGACCGGCCACCGGCCGACACCACGCGGCACCCGCCGAGGTCACGCATTCCGAGAAGCTGATCCGCAGGCTCTACGAGGAGCACGCCGGCCCGTTGCTCTCCTTCGTTCTCCGCCTCACCGGCGGCGACCGGCAACGCGCCGAGGACATCGTCCAGGAGACGTTGCTGCGGGCGTGGCGCAATGCGCATCGGCTCGGCGCGCAGGGTCAGACCTCGCTACGACCATGGCTGGTGACCGTCGCCAGGCGCATCGCCATCGACGACCACCGCAGCGAACAGGCTCGCCCCACCGAGACGTACGACCGGGACCTGGAGGCGTTCGCCGAAGCCGACGACACCGAACGGGTCCTTCGGACGATGACGGTGGCGGACGCGCTGCGCGCGTTGAGCCAGCCACACCGGGAGATCCTGGTCGCCACCTACTTCCGTGGGCGCACGGTTCCGGAGGCGGCGCAGGAACTGGGGTTGCCGCTGGGCACTGCCAAGTCGCGGGTCTACTACGCGCTGCGCGCGCTGCGTGCCGCGCTGCAGGAGCGGGGGGTGACAGAATGAGCCGCGCTGACCACTTCGATGTGGCCGCGTACGCCCTCGGCGTACTCGACCCGGGCGACATCGACCGGTTCGAGGAACATCTGGCCAGTTGCTGGGTCTGCGCGGCTGACCTGGAAGCGATGATGCCGGTCGTGGACCTTCTGTCCGACGTGGACGGAAGTACGATCCCCACGGCCGACAACGCGCCGGCCGACAACGTCGCGCTGGACCGGATGCTCGCCACCGCGGCGCGGGATCACCGGCGGTCCCGGCGGCACCAGGTGTTCGCGCTGGCCGCCGGCTTCGTGCTGCTGGCGCTGGCCACCGGCGGGGCGCTTGTCGTCGGACGGCAGTCGGCGCCAGACACGTCGATCGCGGCGCCACCGTCCGCCAGCGCGAGCGCGGCTCCGGCCCCCACCGAGACCTGGGTCAACGGTCAGCCGGGTCCCGGGTTCGGCGGCCCGGATCTGCGGGGCGGCGAGAAACTCACCGCGACCGACGACACCACCGGCGTGCGGGCCGACCTGATCCTCGCGTCGAAGCCCTTCGGCACGCAGCTCTCGTTCGCGCTGAGCCAGTTGCCCGGCCCGCGGAACTGCCGTCTCGTGGTGCTGCGCCGCAGCGGCTCGGCCGAGGTGGTGTCCACCTGGACGGTGCCGGTGAGCGGTTATGGCACGGGCGAGGAGCGGATGCCGTTGATGCTGCAGGCGGCCACTGCGGTCCCGCGCGAGGACATCGACCGGGTCCAGGTCCAGTCGATCGACGAAAAGGGTGTCGCCACGCCGCTGGTGACCGTTCCACTGTAGATCCGCATCGAGGCGCCGCGGCGGTCGTGCACACCGGCTGCCGCGGTGTTCGCGTGTCCGTGCCCGGAAGGTGTGCGTTTTCGTGTCCTTCCCAACACGTGCCGTGTCCGGCATCGCGGCTTGTATGGATACGTGCCCGACGTCCGTTCGGTTCACCGAAAGGGCTGTGAGTTTGTCCACTGTCGATTACTCATCCGCCGGTCAGGGGGGCCCGTACTCCGTGGCGACCAGTCAGGAAAAGGAGGGCACGTGGCACAGATCAAGCGAACCGTCATCGTCGCTGGGGCGATGGCGATGGCCGCCCTGACGGCCTGCGCGCCCACGGGATACACCGGGAACCAGGCAGCCGATACCGAGCCGGTGGCCGCGGCTGCCGCGGAGCCAAGCGCCTCGCCCTCCCCCTCGGCGGACGCCGAGGCATCCCAGAAGGCACCACAGAACGTCGTGCTCACCGGGAAGTTGGTCGGCAAGAAGGTCGCCCGGATGGGCAAGGTGGTGACCGACGAGAAGGGCTGGATCCTCTACCGGTTCGACAAGGACTCGGCGAACCCGCCGACCTCGAACTGTGTTGACGACTGTGCCCGGGTATGGCCTCCGGCGCTCACCGACGGCACTCCGCAACTGCAGGGCGTCGTCGACGACAAGGTCGGATCGGTTGACCGTCCCGACGGAACCCGCCAGCTGACCATCGGTGGTTGGCCTGTCTATCGCTACATCGGCGACAAGAAGCCGGGCCAGTGGAGGGGTCAGGGCGTCGGCGGCACCTGGTTCGTCGTGGCACCGGACGGCACGAAGAACCTGACCTGCCTCCCGACCAGCCCACCCAAGCCGGTCGCGCCGCCGCCGGCGGATGACTCGGACGCCGGATCCTCCGGCGGCTCCAGCTACTGACAGCGCGCCGCCCCAGACGCGGCGGCCGGCCACAGCCGGGGAGGGCGTGGCCGGTCGTCGCCGCCACGGGCGACGAAATCCCATACCAGTCCGCAAAAACCCAATCGACAGATGGAAGGGACCTTCCGGTGAAGAACACCACCCGTCGGTACGCCCGGCGGCGTCCCGAGCGCCACGACCAGGACCCCCGCAAGCGGCGGCTGATCGCCGTGCTGGCGACTCTCGGCGTGTTCGGCGCGCTGGTGGCCGTGACCCAGGTCTCCCTCGCCGAGACCGGGCAGCAGTCCCAGGGAGCGCCGTGCCCGCCCGCCAGCGCGAGCGCCAGCCCGGACGAGGATGCCTCGGCCAGCCCCGATGGTGACGCCTCGACCCAGCCGGGAGCCGGGGGCGGTGCCACCGTGGACCCTGCCACGGGCAACGCCGGCGAGCAGAACGCCGCCGGGAACCGGTCCGCCGAGTCGCCCGCGGCCGAGAACCAGGCCGCCGAGTCGCCGGCCGCCGAACCCCCCGCGGCCGATCCGGCCGAGTCGGCGGAGGCCCCCAACCCGGTACCGACCAACGGCATGAACCCCTCGGGTGCGCCGTACGAGGAGGACGGGGCGACCCAGATCCCGGGCGACGGCCAGCAGCCGGACCCCGCGCAGTCGGAGAACTGTGACCCCAGCACCGGTAACGGCAACGACAACGGTCTGGACGTACTGGCGGACGACTGCGAGGAGAGCCGGCTCGATCCGCACGACGGGTTCCAGAATGGCGACCGGTGCGTGAGCACCGAATTCGGCGAGGTCGGCAGCGCGGCGAACAACCCGACTCTGCTGATCTCGCAGGCGCCGCTCCAGGTGCGTCGCAACCAGCCGTTCACTCTCCGGGTGAGCAGCCGAAACCTGGTCCGGGACCGGTTCCTCGGTGCCGCCGCGGGTGGCTACTACAAGGAAAGCTCGCTGCTCAACGACGCGGGCCTGGTCCGTGGGCACTTCCACACGGCCTGTCGGATGCTGGAGAGCAACCGCACGGCGCCGGTTCCTGACCCGGCTCCGGCGTTCTTCGTCGCGACCGAGGACGGCGGCGGCGGCGCGGAGCCTGACGCGGTCCGGGTGACCATCCCCGGTCTTCCGCAGCGCGGCACGGCACAGTGCGCGGTGTGGGCCGGTGACGGCTCGCACCGGATCCCGATGATGCAGCGGGCCAACCAGATCCCGGCGTTCGACGTCGTCCGGATCCGGGTCCGCTGATCGACCCCCGGGGCAGGATGGCGCGCCGCAACCCCACGGCCGATCTGGCAGCGGCGCCTGGTCCCCCAAACCCGCACCAGGTGATTCCGGCTCGCGGCAGCCGGCGACGAAGGAGGGGCTAAAGCACCGGTCGGAACACCTGACCTGCTCCGGGTCTGGCGGCACCGGGACGCGCACGGGCGTCCCGGTGCCGCCGCCGTTTGCGCACCCCCCTCGCCGTGGCAGAGTGTGCCGGTGGACATGACGGAGCCGGCCGGGACGCGGACGCTTCACCCGCCTCCCGGCTACCGGTTCTCCGGGACGGTACGGACCCTGGCCATGGGCGCACACGACCCGTGCGCCCGGTTCGCCGGCGGAGCGTTCTGGTGGGCCACCCGTACCCCGGCCGGTCCGGCCACCCTCGCGCTACGGCCGGCTGCGGGTGATCTACATGCCTCCGGGTACGGTCCGGGCGCGGACTGGGTGCTTGACCGCGCCGACGCGGTCGCGGGGCTGCGCGACGACACCACCGGCTTCCCCGCGCTGGCCGGGCGGCACCCGGTGGTGGCCCGGCTGGCCCACGAGTTCGACGGGCTCCGGCTGCCGGCCACCGGCCAGATCTTCCCGCGCCTGCTGCGCGCGGTCCTGGAGCAGAAGGTGACCGGAAAGGAGGCGTTCCGGGCGTACGCGGCGACGGTCCGCCGGTTCGGTTCGCCGGCGCCGGGTCCCCTCACCTCTCTGTGGGCGCCGCCGCCCCCGGACGTGGTGGCCGCCACGCCGTACTGGGTGTTCCACCCGTTCGGAGTCGAACAGCGTCGGGCCGACACGCTGCGCCGGGCCGCCGCCGTCGCCGACCGGTTGGAGCGTTGTGCCGACCCGGCCGACGCCACCCGGCGATTGACCTCCATCGCCGGCATCGGCCCGTGGACCGCCGCCGAGGTGGTGCGGATCGCGTTCGGCGACGCGGACGCGGTGAGCGTCGGGGACTACCACATCCCGAACACGGTGGCCTGGGCGCTGGCCGGTGAGCCACGCGGCGACGACGCGCGGATGCTCACGCTGCTGGAAGCGTTCCGCGGCCATCGCGGCCGGGTCTGCGGGCTGCTGGCCGCCGCCGGGATGCACCCGCCCCGGTACGGTCCGCGGATGCCGATCCGTTCGTTCGCCCGGTTCTGACGCTGCGCGCGACCGGCCCGCCCCATGACGCCATGCCGGGTACGTCCGCTGGGCGTGCCGCGACGGCGTAGCCTGACCTCAGTGATCACCGAGAGGATGACCGTGGCCCGCACCGTCCGCAGTCGTGTCGCCGCCGTGGCCGTCGCCGCCGCCGTGCTGCTGACCACCGGCTGCACTCTGCCGCCGTTCGCGCCCAACGCCGATCGGGAAGCCACGCCCGGGGGTCGGCAGCCGGCGGGGGCCGCGGCCTGGCGACCCTGTCCGGAGGTCCCCCGCGAGCTGGTCGGCCGGGCGGCGCCGAACATGGCGTACGACTGCACGACCGTCGCCGTCCCGCGGGACTGGGCGGTGGCGGGTGGCCCGGGCGCGGCCGGCAGCCCCGGTCCCACGGTCGGCGCCAGCGGTGCGGACACGTTCGAGATCGCACTGATCCGAGCCCGGTCGAGCAAGCAGACCGACCGGATCGGCTCCCTGCTGGTCAATCCCGGTGGCCCGGGTGGCTCGGGCGTGGACACCGCCGTCTACCTGTCCTTCGGTCCGGCGTTCGGCGGGTTGCCGGACGAGGTGACCCGGCGGTTCGACATCGTGGGCTTCGACCCGCGCGGGGTAAAGCGGTCCAGCCCGGTCAAGTGCATCTCGAACGCCGACCTGGACGCCTCCTTCGGGTACGACCCGGACCCGGACACGGCCGCGGAGTTCGACGGCCTGGTACGCCTCAACGAGCGGATCGGCAAGGCGTGCGGCGACAAGTACGGCGACCAGTTGCGGCTGTTCTCCACCGAGCAGGCGGCCCGGGACATCGACGCGATCCGCAGCGCGGTCGGCGACGAGAAGCTCACCTATCTCGGCTACTCGTACGGCACGTTGCTCGGTGCGACGTACGCCCAACTCTTCCCGCGCAACGTGCGGGCCATGGTGTTGGACGGCGCGGTGGATCCGAAGCAGGACGCGGTGGCCGGTTCGGAGGGTCAGGCGAAGGGGTTCGAGACGGCGTTCCGCAACTTCACCGAGTGGTGCGCCGCCACGCCGGGCAAGTGCCCGATCGCGCCGGACGCGCGTGCCGCGGTGACCGACGCACTCGCGAAAGGCCGCACCTCGCCGGCCCGGGGCGCCGACGGCCGGGAGGCGACCGCCGGTTGGATCTTCTTCGCGGTGGTGTCCTCGCTCTACACCGAGACCGGCTGGCAGGAGCTGGCCAAAGCGATCAAGGAGCTTGAGGGTGGCGACCCGGCGGGCGTTTTCGAGCTGGCCGACCGGTACGCCGACCGGGACTCGAACGGCGAATACTCCAACCAGTTCGACGCCAGCATGACGGTCAACTGCGCCGATCAGGAGCAGCGGCCGGACCGGGAGCAGGCCCGGACACTTCAGGAGCAGTGGCGCCAGAAGTATCCGCTGTTCGGCCCGCCGCTGGCCACCGGCCTGCTCAGCTGCGCGAGCTGGCCGGCACCGGCCGACCCGTACCCGACGGGCAGGGCCGACGGTTCCGCCCCGATCCTGGTGGTGGGGACCACCGGCGACCCGGCCACCCCGTACGAGCAGACGCAGAAGCTGGCCGACATGCTCGGCGTGGGGCGGGTGCTCACCTGGGAGGGCGAGGGGCACACGGCGTACCCGCAGACGAGTTGTGTCAGCGCTGCGGTGAACGCCTACCTGGTGGATCTCACGCTGCCGCCGGCCGGGAAGCGCTGCCCGCCGGCGTGACGCGGCAACCCACATAGTACGATCGTACTGTGATCTTGAGAGAGGCGGTCCAGGCGGACCTACCCGCCATCGTCACCCTGCTGACCGATGACGTGCTGGGCCGGTCCCGGGACCACACCACGGTCGACGAGGCCTACGAACGGGCCTTCGCCGACATCGACGCCGACCCACGCAACCTGCTGATCGTCGGTGAGGACGGCGGCGAGGTGGTGGCCTGCATGCAGATCACCTACATCCCGGGACTGGGCCGGCACGGCGCCGAACGCTCGCTCATCGAGGCGGTCCGGGTCCGCTCCGACCGGCGGGGCGACGGCCTGGGCGAGCGGATGATGCGCTGGGCCATCGACCGTGCCCGCGAACGCGGCTGCGCCCTGGTGCAGCTCACCACCGACAAGTCACGCACCGACGCCCACCGGTTCTATCTGCGACTCGGCTTCGTCGCCAGCCACGAGGGCATGAAGCTGGCCCTGTGACCACCGCCCGCGCGGTCCCGGTGGCCGCGCCGGAGGCGGAGGCCGGCCCCGCCGCCGTTACCCTTCGACGAGATGGCCGTCGCGCAGCACCAGGGTCCGGTCGGCGAGGTCGATGAGGGCCGGGTCGTGGGTGGCGACCAACGCCGTCATGCCCCGGGCGTGCACCACGGCCCGCAACAGGTCCATGATGGACCTGCCGGTCTCCGAGTCGAGCTGACCGGTCGGCTCGTCGGCGATCAGCAGACGTGGATCGTTGGCCAGGGCCCGGGCCACCGCCACCCGCTGCTGCTGCCCGCCGGACAGCTCGTTCGACCGCTGGTTGGCCTGCCCGCCGAGCCCGACCAACTCCAGCAGCACCGCCACCCGCCGTTCCCGTTCGGCCGCCGGCGTCCGGGACAGCCGCAGCGGAACGCCGACGTTCTCCGCCGCCGACAGGATCGGGATCAACCCGAAGGTCTGGAAGACGAAACCGACCGTGTCCCGACGCAGGGCCAGCAGTTCGCCCTCCCCCGCCGTCGCGACGTCCACGCCGGCCACGAACGCGCGTCCGGAGGTGGGCCGGTCCAACCCTCCGATCATGTTGAGCAGCGTCGTCTTGCCGGCCCCTGAACGGCCCCGGACGGCCACCAGCTCACCCCGCCCCGCGGTGAACGAGACGCCCCGCACGGCGTGCACCGCCCGCTCGCCGCGGCCGAACACCCGGCCGATCCCCTCCACCGCGACCAGCGGTTCCGCCGCCCCCGGGGGCGTCACCCGGACTACCGGCTGACTACTCATCGCGGGCCTCCTGTCCGGGCCGGACCTCGACATGGTCCGGTTCGAGGTTCAGTTTCACCCGGTCGCGCAGCGACAGGGCCGCCACGAAGGCGGGTGGGAGCTGCATGCGACCGGTCCGGTCCAGCACCGCGTACTCCTCGGTGACCGTGTGGGTGGTGCCGTCCGACGCGGTCCGCGCGCTCCGGCGCACCTCGGCCGCCGTCCGGCCGTCCCGGATCGCGACCGTGCGCCTGACCTGATCCGAGACCGCCTGGTCGTGGGTGACGACCACGACGGTGACGCCCAGTTCGGCGTTGATGGTCCGCAGCGCGCCGAACACCTCCGCGGCCGTCGACTCGTCCAGTTCACCGGTGGGCTCGTCGGCGAACAGCACCTCGGGATCGTTGGCCACCGCGACCGCCACCGCGATCCGCTGCTGCTCGCCGCCGCTGAGCTGGCCCGGCCGGCGGTCGGCGCAGTGGCCCACGCCCACCAGTTCGAGCAGTTCCCGAGCCCGCTCCCGCCCGGCCCGCCCCGCTCGGCGCCGGGCCAACCGGATCGGCAGTTCCACGTTCTCCCGCGCACTGAGGTACGGCAACAGATTCCGCCCGGTCTGCTGCCAGACGAATCCGACCACCCGTCTGCGGTACCGCAGCCGGGCGCGCGAGGTGAGGTTGAGCAGATCCTGGCCGGCCACCCGGGCGACGCCCGCGGTCGGCGTGTCGAGGCCGGAGAGGATGTTCAGCAGGGTGGACTTGCCGGATCCGGAGGCACCGACGATCGCCAGCAGCTCCCCCCGGTCCACCGCGAGGTCCAGCCCCTGCAGCGCCACCACCTCGACGCCCTCGGTCTTGAAGATCCGTACCAGACCGTCGCAGACGATGTGCCCGCGTAGCCGGTCGGCGCCGCCGGCCCGGAACGCCGCGCGTTCGGCCGCCCGCCGCTGCAGGACGGCCAGGTCCGGTACGGCGCGATGGGTCGCCGTCATATCAGTCCCCCTCTCCGAGCCGGAGCACGTCGCCCAGGCGAAGCCTGCGGTTCATCACTGCCTCGACCGCGATGGCGGTGGCCAGCGCCAATCCGCCGAGGACGACGACACCGGCGGCCAGGCCGATGTCGAAGCCCACCCGGACCGGCACGCCCGCTGTGAACACCGACAGGTCCAGCGCGGGCGTCAGCAACGGTGGCAACAGGATCCCGGCCAGGGCGCCGGTGAACGTCGCGGCCCCAACCAACGGCGTCAGCTCCACCACCACCAGACCCCGCCACTGTGCCCGGGACAGCCCCATGGTGCGCAGCCGGGCCAGCACGAGACCACGGTCACGGGCACCGGCCAGCACGACGAACGCGATGGCGAGCAGGCCCAACGCGGCGCCGCCGGTGATCCCCGCGACGAAGCCGAACCGCAGCGTGCCGTTGGCGCCGCCCGATTCGAGCGCCTGCCGCGCCTCGCTCCGGGTGGTCACCACCGACGGGCGGGACGGCTCCGCCTTCCCGGTCACCAGGCCGGTGGAGAGAAAGCGCCGCTGCCCCTCGTCGCCGACCCTCCGCAGCTCGGCACGATCCGGCGGCGCGCCGGCGACCAGGAACCCCGTGGGGGTCAACGCCGCGGCCACCTCCGCGGTCAGCGCCTGGCGGGGCAGGACCACGAACCGGTCGTAATGATCGCCGATCCCCGGAAACCGGTCACGCACCGTGGCCACCCGGAACGGTAGGCGCTCGCCGGAGCTGAGGACCGTCCCCTCCCCGGAGAGGTCGGCCGCGACGCTCGGGGAGACCACCGCGGGCGCCGGGCCGGGACCCGGATCCCCGGTAAGCGACACCGGCACGTCGACCGCCGCGCCCGATTCGGCGACCGTCCTCGCGAACGCGTCCCCATCCACCACCAGGAGGTAGATGGCTTCCGCCCGGTCGCCGGCCGCACCGTGCAGATCCTGCGCTGTCCGCGCGGCCACCGGGGTCACCGCTCGAACCCCGGGCAGGGCGGCCAACGCGTCGGCGGTGTCCGGCGCGAAGAAGACGCCGGTCACCAGCGCGTCCGCCGGCACGGCCAGCGCGGCGGCCCGGTCCCGGCCGGCGTCGACACCGGCGGTGACCACGCCGCAGAACACCGCGGTGGTCACCCCCAGCGCCACCACGACCAGCGACCCGGTCACCGTGGCCCGACCGGCCCGGGCCAACCCGAGAAACGGCACCGTGCCACGGCCACCCGCCGAAAGCCGGCCAGCCGCCCGCAGTGGCCACGGGTAGCCGCGCGCGACCAGCAGGGCGGCGCCCACGGCCACCAGCACCGGCACCGCGGCCAGCAGCGGATCAACCTCTCCGGCCGCCGGCAGACCTCGGCCGCGGAGCAGGACCACCCCGAGGACGGCCAGTAGCACGACGAACGCCTCGGCGGTGAGTCGCCGGGTCGACACGGACAACGGGCCCGGGCGACCGCGATCCACCGGCGCCACCATGGCCGCGACCGGCAGGGCGGCTACCGTGAACGCGGCGGCGATCAGCAGTAACCACACCGTTCCGCCAGCCCGCCCGGGCACCGCGAGCCCGGCCGACCAACCGATCAACGCCGCCGGCGGCACCACCAGCAGCGCCTCGGCGAGCCCGCGACCGGCCACCGTCCGGGTCGAGCCGCCGCGGGCACGCAGCAGGGTGACCTCGTCGCGACGGCGCCGGCCGGCCAGCGCGGCGGCGAGGATCACCAGTCCACCGAGGCAGGCCAGGACGCCCGCGATGACCACCGCGAGCACCCCGCGCGCCGTGGCGTAGGTCCGCTGGAACTCCAGCAACGGTGCGTCGAGCCCCAGCACCAGCCGGAGGTCCCGCTCGGGTTGCCGCTGCAGGGCACGGAGTCCGTCGATCATTTCGGGGACGTTCCCGGCCTCGAACCGCTCGGGCGCCACGCGGTACCGCCACAGGTACTTCATGGAGCCGCCGGTCTCCACCGCGGCGATGCCGGCGGTGCTGGTCAGCGCCACCGCGGTATTGGACCCCTGGGCCGCGTCCGGCGGCGGCGGGATCACCCGCAACGCCCGCGGCTCGACATCCCAGACGCCGCCGGCCGGGTCGACCGGCTCGAAGACGCCCACGACGGCCACCATCCGCCCGGCTCGCGTGTATCCACCGGGCGGCGTCCGCAGCAGGCTGCCGACCCGCAGTCCCAGCTCGTCGGCGACACTCCGGGGCACCACCACCTCCACGGGAGCGTCGGGTGCGGTCGGCCCGGCCGGCCAGCGACCGGCCACCATGGACACCGCCTCCCGTCCCCCGGTGGTGCTGCGGAGAATCAACTCCAGTGGGGGACCGGGCCGAAGGTCGGGACCGGTGGCGCGCACCGGCATCGTCTCCGCCGAGTGCCAGGACTCGTCGACCACGTCACGCACCGCCGGGGGCATGGCGCGGTGCCGCACGCCGAGCTGCTGTTCCCGGCTGGGCCGGTCCAGCGTGATCTCGAACGGATCGAACTCCTCCCGGTAGGTGATGTCCCGGACCGCCGGTTGCTGCCGAGCCACCGACTCCCGCAGGCCGTCGTCAGCCAGCCGGTTGGCCATCCGGGGCATGCCTGTGATCAGGAAGGCGGCCACCAGGACCAAGGCCGCCACCAGGGCGAATAGTCCCGGGTACGCCCGCACCCGCCGTACGGCGCTCACCGGTCCCCCTTCGTTCGCGACTGCGGGGCTCGCAAACCCGGCTCACTCCTCGCGCTCACCGGTCCCCCTTCGTTCGCGACTGCGGGGCTCGCAAACCCGGCTCACTCCTCGCGCTCACCGGTCACCGCCCACTCGGAGCTGGGCCGCCGCGACCCGCCGACCGATCGGACCGGCGATCAGCACGCCGAGCAGCAACGCCACGGCGAGCAGCCCCCCGGCGGCGGCACCCGCCGGCCCCCAGGGCAACTCGAAGGCCGGCTCGATCACCGGCCGGTCGCCGGTCGGGGTGAGGATCACCAGCGGTGCCATGGTCGCGGCCACGCCGACGCCGACCAGCAGACCGACGACCACGCCAGCACCGGCCAGGAACGCCTGTTCGGCAAGCAGCGCGCGGGCCAGCAGGCGGGGGGTGGCGCCCAGGATGTGCAGGACGGCCAGTTCACCGGTCCGCCGGCGGGCCGTCGCCCACACATCCACCACCAGTCCGACAATCGCCAACAACACCGCGCCTCCCGCGGCGGCGAGCAGCCCCATGCGGGCACCCTGCCAGTACGGGTCCCGGTTCGCGGCCCCGGTGGCTGCCACCCGGTCGTACACGACCGCCCCCGGCAGCCCGGCCGCCGCCTCGGCGGCCTCCGCGTGCCGGACGGGATCGGTCGCCAGCCACCACTGGTCGGGCGCCCGCGTCGACCCGGTTCCGCGCAGCTGCCAGGTCACCACCGACGGCAGGTCAAGCAGCATCGCGGCCGGATTCTGGTCCACCGAGGGTACGGCGGCGGTAACGCCGACGATGACGACCGGCACCGTGAACCCGGAGAGCTGGACCTCCACGATGTCCCCGACCCGGCCGCTGAGGCTGTCCAGCACCCGCGGCGTGACGAGCGCCGGCACCGGTGTCGCCGGTGCCTCCCGGAGCGCGGTGAACCGGACGTACTGCTTGGTGTAGTAGGACCCGGGGAAGCCGGTCACCTCCCGATCGGTGCTCAGCCCGTCCGGCGAGGGCGCCAGTGGGCCGGACGGCTTGCCCCCCTCGTACCGCAGCCAGTTTCCCGATTCGAGCCGGACCGGCCGACCGGTACCGTCCGCCCCGATGGCACGCAGCCCGGTGAGTCGCCATCCGTAGCGCATCTGCTCGCCTGCGTACTCGGCCTCCAGGGAGTCCGAACGCCCCGACCGGCGGGCGTCGACCAGCCCAGCGTCCACGTCGAACCCGATCAACCGCAACTCCCGGCCACCGCTGTCGGGCAGGTCGGCATTGAACGACTTCGATCTGCCGTCGATCCCGCTCCTGGCGAGCGGCAGCCGGTGCACCGTACCGCCGGCGTCCGCCACCAGGGCGGTGGTGGTGACCGGCTGGCGCTGTGCCGATCGCGTCACGGGCGTCCGGAGGGTGCCGGACAGCCGCCGCGCGTCGGCCGGCAGCGGCACCCCCGGCACGGCGGGTCGGGCCTCCACCAGTTTCCGGAAGGTCCCGTCGGGAGTGCCGTCCACCAGTCGCTCGTCCAACCGCACCACGCCCGGTGCCGCCGCCGCGTCGAGCGCCAGCACCGACACGTCCAGGTTCTCCCGGCCCAGCCGGAAGTTGTCCTGCCACGCGGGAACCGCGGCGCGGACCCCGGGCAGCCCGGCCGGGTCGGTGGCGTCGACGGTCGAACCGGGCGCGCTCACCAACCGCAGGTCGGCGCCCACCCGATGGCTGGCCTGATCGGCAAGGGAGCGCTGCCAGCTGGCCAGCAGCGACCAGGACAGGGTGCTGGCGCCGACCGCCAGCGCGAGCAGCAGCACCGGACCGGCGTGCGGCCGCCGGCCGGCATGCCAGGTCCCGAGCACGGTGGCGGTCCACGGGCGCCGGTCCACGACGCGCTCGGCGAGCCGGGTGGCCGGCGGCAGCACTCGCAACGCGATCACCGCGCCGGCCAGCACGCCCAGCGTGGGTGCCGCCGCGAGCAGCGGATCGATACCGGCTCCCGCGCCGCTGCCGACGAGCGGCGACCCGTACTCCCGTAGCTGCCACCAGGCGAGCACGGCCGCCCCCACCAAGGCGAGATCCACACCGGCGCGCTGGGCCGCCGCCCACCGCGCGGGCCGGGACCGGGCGGCCAGGTCCGCCGCGTACGTGCCGCCGGACCGCAGGGCCGGTTCGAGCAGCACCAGCAGGCACCCCACGGTGGTCCCGGCGGCGATGAACCAGGTGTACGGCGTGAGCGCCGGATCGAGTGGTAGCGCGGAGCCGACGGAACTGGCGTCCAGGGCGCGCAGTGCCACGCCCACCAGTGGTGGCGCCAGCAGCAACCCGGGCAGCACCACGAGCGCCGCCTCTCGGGCGGTCAGTCCGGCGAGCTGTCGCCGGGCCGCTCCCCGGGCACGCAGCAGGGCGGTCTGGCCACGCCGGTCCTCGTGCAGCAGCGCGGCGATCAGGACGAGCGCGTATCCGCCCAGCACCACGACCAGCAGGACGGGAGTGAGCAGCGCCGACCGGCCGACCAGGCCGGTCCGACCGAGCCGGTCGGCGAGCCGGTCAAGCCCGGTGTCCACCCGGCCGGAGCTGCCCAGACCGGTCTGCTCCGGCAACCGCCCCACCAGTCCGGCCACCGCCCGGGGAAGTGCGGTGAGCTGGGTGCGACCGACCTCGCCGAGATCCGGGACGGCCAACCAGTTCGCCGTCACCGTCTCAGCGGCGAAGGTGGCGTCGAAGTCGTCGGCGGCCAGGACGAGCGGGCCGAGCAAGGTCTCGGCCGACCCGCCACCGCCACCGCCACCGCCGGGCGCCAGCCGCCAGTAGGCGTCGGTCGCGTTCCGGGGACGCCAGATGCCCGCCACCACGACCTGGCTGTCCCGCTGGGCGGCCCGGTCGCGTAACGGAATCCGGTCGCCGATGGTCACCCCGAGCAGGTCGGCCGTCCGGCCGGGCAGCGCCACCTCCAGTGCGGCTCCGCCGGTCCACTGACCATCACGGTCCGCTGGCCTGGACCGCGGCCAGGCGCCGGCCGTCAGGTCGGCGTGCTCGGGCAGCTCGTCGAGGGTCGCCACGGCGATGAAGACCGGTTCGTTGTCGGTCGGAGCGCCCTTGAGATCGCCGAGGAGTTGCCGGCCCGTGCCGTACCGCGCGGCGGTCACGCTGGACGGGATGCCGGCGAGGCCGTCGGACACGCCGGCCCGCACGGCGGCGTCCCGGGCCGCGAAGTCGGAGCCACCGAGACCCACCGATCCGCTCACCAGAATGCTGCGTTCCGCCGCCGGCGCCGCCGCGGTGACGCCCCGCTGACCAGCCGTCGTGACCTGCCGGTTGTAGTCGGCGAGCCCGGTGACCAGCGCGGTGGAGACCAACGCGGCGACGGCGGCGGCGAGCAGCAGACCGCGCGCCTCCCGCGCCCGGCGCAGGACCAGTCTCATGCTCACCTCTCCGCACCCGTTCCGCTCTCCCCACCGTCACCGGGCGACACCGAATCCCGCCCGCGGCAGCCGGACGAGTAAACCCCCACTCTCCCCCGGCCGGTTGCCACGGTTACATGATCGTTATCGGTCTCCGGCAGCCTCGGAACCCCGGACCGGAACATCAGAGCTGGTGACGATTGGTCTTCGAACCCCGGCGTCGGCTAGTGCGGTGGCCAGGATCGTTCACCGGGTTTGTCAGTAGGTGGGCAGGTCGGCGCTGGCTGCGGAACGTCATAGCGGCCGGTGGCCTCCTGCTGTAGACCGTGTGTGATGTCTCGTGGGGGTGACGGTGGTGGTCTCGGCATCCTTTGCGCTGCTGTAGCCCACGCAACACCGGAGACAACCTGGCGGATAGCTAACTGTCGATGTGTGGTGGCTGGCCGGCGAGGTTACCGTGGGTTGCTGTTGCGTGGGCTACAGCAGCGCAAAGGCCGCAGTCGGGTCGCCTAACGAAACCTGTCCTCGGTGGCTGTGGGTGTCTCCGTCCGCCAGGCCCGGTACACACCGGAACCCGCAAACGTTCATGGACACCGCACTAGCGGTCTCCCGCCCGGAGCCATACATACGCAACCGGCTGCCTGACGTTCCATTCCTGATGCCCGTCCACGCCCGACGGCAGGGTGATGATCCCGGCTCGCCGCACCGGTCCGACGGAAACGGATCTCACTTCTTCCGGTCGCGGTCGCGGGAGGGCTGCACCCGCTTGGGCTCGCCCGGCATCTTCGGATGGTCCGGCGGATAGGGCAGGTCGCCCTGGCCGTCCCGCTCGTCCCGGTCGGCCCAATCCAGCAGCGGGGTGATGTCCCAGGGTGTCTCGTCTATGCCGGCGTGCGGGTCAGCCTGCTTGCCGATCCGCCCGGGAACGGTGCGCAGGTCGAAGTCGTTCGGCTCGACCTGGGTCAACTCCTCCCAGGTGACCGGGGTCGACACCGTGGCTCGGGCGTTGGCACGCAACGAGTAGGCGCAGGCGATGGTCCGGTCCCGGGCCATCTGGTTGTAGTCGACGAAGACCCGCTCGCCCCGTTCCTCCTTCCACCAGGCCGTGGTGACGATGTCCGGACGGCGCCGGCCCAGCTCCCGGGCCAACGCGATCACCGCCCGGCGGACCTCGGTGAACGTCCAACGTGGCTGGATCCGCAGATAGACGTGCACGCCGCGACCGCCGGAGGTCTTCGGCCAGCCGGTGACACCCAGCTCGTCGAGCAGGCCGCGCAGCTCCCCGGCGGCCTCGACCGCGTCGGCGAAGTCGGTGCCGGGCTGCGGGTCGAGGTCCACCCGCAGCTCGTCGGGGTGATCCACGTCAGAGCGTCGCACCGGCCAGGGATGGAACACCACGGTGCCCATCTGGGCAGCCCAGGCGACGTGGGCCAGGTCCGCCGGGCACAACTCGTCGGCGGTCCGGCCGCTGGGAAAGGCGATCTCCGCGGTGCCGATCCACGGCGGCACGCCACGGGTGGGAACCCGCTTCTGGAAGAACATCTCCCCCTCGATGCCCTCGGGGAAGCGTTGCAGCGTGGTGGGCCGGTCGCGCAGGGCACGCAGGATGCCGTCGCCGACCGCCAGGTAGTAGTCGAAGATGTCCTTCTTCGTGTAGCCCTTGGCGGGGAACATCACCCGGTCCGGACTGCTGAGCCGTACGGTGTGCCCCGCCACCTCGACCTCGACGGGCTTCGCCTTCGCGGTGCTGCCGACCATGACGCCGACCCTATGCCACGCTGGGCCCCGTCGGGGCCCGCCCGGGAATGCTCCAGCTGCGGTGCGTCTCCCACAGGTGCTGGATGAGGAAGAGCTTGCGCTCGAAGCGCGGGTCGTGCGCGAGCAGCTCACCGTCGTACGGCGCGCGGAGCCGTCGTACGACGCCGTCCGCGCCGTAGACCACCACCACGGTACGTCGTCGGCGGCGCTCGGCCCGGATGTCCGTCACCCGGTCCCACGGCACGAACCCGCCGCGTCGCCCGCCTCCGGTGCGCATGCCGGACACGTCGAGCCGGGCGGTCGCCCAGCGCCGATGGGCCACCGCCATGAACAGGCCCAGGCCGGGCGGAGCGCCAGCGAGCAGGACGGTCGGGCCGAACCGGTGTGGCACCGACCGACCAGTCGCCGGCCGACCGACGTCTCGCCCCGCCGGCTCGTCGGGAACCAGCAGCAGCGCCATCCCGGCAATGGAAAGGCCGGCGGCGAGGAGCAGAGCCCCGGCGGCCAGCCCTCGGGCGAACGCCTGTCGCCAGGTCGGTTGGAAGCGGGCCAGCACCGCCGCCTGGTGTCGACCCCGATAGTCCCCACCCGACCGGGTGGCCGCCCGCATACCTCGTCAACGACCGCGTAGCCCGTTGGTAATCATTCTTCCGCCGTACGCTGGATGGGTGGCTGTTGAGAAGAACGAGCTGCCCCAGACCGACGACGAGTGGCGGGTCCGGCTTTCCCCGGAGGAGTTCCGGGTGCTCCGGCAGGCCGGCACGGAGCGCCCGTGGACCGGCGAGTACGTCGACACGAAGACGGCCGGGGTTTACCACTGCCGGGCATGCGGTGCCGAGCTGTTCACAAGTGACACGAAGTTCGACTCGCACTGTGGCTGGCCGAGCTTCGACCGGGCGGTCCCGGGGGCGATCCGCTACCTGGAGGACCGGTCGCTCGGGACGGTCCGGATCGAGGTGCGGTGCGCCAACTGTGACTCACATCTCGGGCACCGCTTCGACGGCGAGGGATTCACCCCCGCCAACGCCAGGTACTGCATCAACTCCGTCGCCATGCGGCTGGAATCGGAGGGCGCGCCTGATCCGCCCGATTGACCGCCGGTCGTCCCTGGAGTACCAATTCATCGGCCCGCCCGTATCCGGGCGGGCGGACGTCGCCGGATCGGGGACCATAAATGCGAATGAACGTGCGACGGCTAGCCGCCATCGACATGTACGGCGGCGCCGGCTCCCGGGTGCGGCGGCGGGTGATCCTGATCGAGTTCGTCGCCGGGGCGATCGGCCTGCCGCTGATCGCCCTCTGGTCGGCGAGCGACAGCCAGTCGGCCGGCCGGTTGGTCTTCGCCGCCTGGCTGCTCGGCGTGGGCGTGAACTACGTGCCGCTGGCGTTGCACGCGATGTCGTTGTCCCGGCCGGGCGCGCTCGAGGCGGAACTGGCGGACGTGGACGTGTTCGGCGAACTGCGTCGCTACACGGCGGCCCAGTTGTGGGTGCTGGTTCCGTTGTTGCTGGTCGGGCTGGCGGTCCGGCAGCGCGGTCGATGACGCCCCGGGTCAGAGCAGCAGCCGACCACCATCGTGGTCGATGACGTCGGCCTGTTCGTCGTCGAGCCAGATCCCACCGTCGGCCAGATAGCGGAACCGGTGCTCCCCCGGCCCCAGCCTGACCGTGACCGTCCGGCTGCCGTCGCGGCGGCGGACGAACTCGTGCCGGCCCGGTTCCCAGTCGTTGAAGCTGCCCACCACGCTTACCGGGCCGTCCGGCGCGCTGCCGCGGGGCAGGCAGAAGGTGACCCGAGTCTGGTTGCCGAAAAGTCTGCTGCGCTTGATCATGGCGGTCCTCCTGCGGTGTGACAGGCCCGAGCCGAGCTTGGCCCGCCGCCGGGGCGCCGGAAACCCGACACACCGGCTCGGACCACAATTTTCGCCGGTTATCTCCGTTTCGGTTGCCCGCGGGGCCGGGCCAGCGCACGCTGAGGACACATGTCCGTCTTCGGGGGGTTCGCTATGGCAACGTGCGAGGTGTGCGGCAACGACTATTGGATGGCGTTCGAGGTCCGTACGGTGAGCGGCGACGTGCACACGTTCGACTCGTTCGAATGCGCCGTCCACAAACTGGCACCGGTCTGTGAGCATTGCCAGGTGAAGATCATCGGACACGGGGTCGAGGTCAGTGGCCGGTTCTTCTGCTGCGCCCACTGCGCCCGGTCGGTGGAGACGGCCAAGGGCGCCGAGATCCGGGACGCTGTCGGCGCGCGGCCCCGCTGACACCCGCGAGGTCCGCCGACGGACCGGCCGCCTGACGCCTGCGCGGGCCATTCGGACGAACGGTCGCCTGCCGCCCTGCGCGGCCCAACCGGACGGACGGCCGGCTGATGCCCTGCGCGCCATCGAAGCGGACGGCCGTACCATCGCCGCGTGACGCCACCGACCGAACTCCGCGTCGACGGCTTCGCCGATCTCGACGCCCGCACCCTGTACGACCTGCTCCGGCTGCGGGTGGACGTGTTCGTCGTCGAGCAACGCAGCCCCTATCCGGACCTGGACGGCCGGGACGTCGAGCCGAGCACCCGGCATCTGTGGCTGTCCCGGGCCGGCGTCCCCGTGGCGTACCTGAGGATCGTCGCCGAAGCGGGCGGGACGGCACGGATCGGCCGGGTCGCGGTGGCCGCCGCCGCCCGTGGCGCCGGGCTGGCAGACCGACTGCTGACCGAGGCGCTGTCGCTGATCGGCGACCGGACCTGCGTCCTGTCCGCGCAGTCGCACCTGGTCGGCTTCTACGGCCGGTACGGATTCACCGTCGACGGCGCCGAGTATGACGAGGACGGCATCCCGCACGTACCGATGCGTCGCCCCGGTCACACCTCCACATAGCCGCCGATCCGCCAGTACTCGCCCGCCTCGCGGTCCATCAGCCGTTCGTCGACCAGATAGCGGCGCAAGGACACCCAATCCTCCGCGTAGAACGCCCTCAGAACGGCGTCCACCTCCCGCTCGGAGTAGCGCACCCCGGGCTCGAAGACCGAGACGATGTGCTCCAGCAGGATCCGGCGCTTCGCCGCCCGCGCCGGGAGGCGCACCACCCGGCCGTCGGCGAGGAACGTGCGCAGCACCTTGTCCCGGTCGATCTCCATCTCCGAACCGTACCGAGCCGCGCAACCGGGTATCGCCACCCGGCCGGCGCCCGGGGACGGGCGGCGGTCACCCGCGCACCCCGGCGAAGGAGGCGATGAACGGCCCGGACTCCCGCTCGGACAGCGCCAACGCCGCCATGCCCGCCCAGATCTCCTGGTAGCGGTTCACCTCGGCGCTCCGGTCCAGGTACAGCGCACCGGTCGGGCCCTCCTGCCTGACCACGCTCGGCCCACCGAGGCGGCGACCCGAACCCGCGAAATCCAGCAGGGTGAAGTTGCCGCAGGCGGATCCCGGATGTGGCCCGGCGGCCAGCGGCAGCACCCGGACGCGGACCGTGGGCAGCTCGTTGACCGCGACCAGGTAGCTCAGTTGCCCGACCATTGCCGGATGGTCCACGACCGGTCGACGCAACGCCGCCTCGCTGAGCAGGAACTCCAGCCGCGGCGCGGTGGGACCCCGGCGGTGCAGCACCCGCTGCCGCCATCGGTCCCGCGCCACCAGGCGGGAACGTTCTCGCCCGGTCTGGTCCGGTCGTTCGGCCCGCAGCACCTCGGCGGTGTAGGCCGGCGTCCGCAGCAACACCGGCACCAACTCAGCGTCGTAACAACGCAGCCGGGTCGCCTCCGCCTCCATCATCGGGTACGGATCGAGCCGGTCCGGCCCCACGTCCGGGTACGCCTGCCACCAACTCCGCCCCGGCGGCTGCCGGGCCAGTTCCGTCAGCGACGCGGTCAGCTCGGCCGGTGCCTGGTACAGCTCGCAGAGCCGGCGCACGTCCGCCGGCCGGACCGAACCGGCCCCGCGCTCGATCCGCCACAGCTTCTGGCGGGACCACCCCACCGCCTCGCTCACCATCCGGACGGACAGGTTCCCCTTGTCGCGCAGCCGCTGCAGGCAGTGGCCGAGCTGCCGTCGGGGCACCGTCGTGCTCGACTGGTCCATCACACTCCCCCCGCGAACATCCCGGGTCCCGGCCGGTCCGAAGACCGGCCGGAACGGGCCGTCACGGGGGACGTTAACGGCGGACGCGCCGCCAGGGAGGGGCCAGCGAAGGGGCCGACCGCGCCGACGGCAGCCCTACGGCAAGGCGGTGATCAGTTCGGCCAGCGACCGGCGCCGCCCGGTGTAGAACGGCACCTCCTCGCGGACGTGCCGGCGCGCCCGGGAGGCCCGCAGGTCCCGCATCAGGTCGACGATCCGGTGCAGCTCGTCGGCCTCGAAGGCGAGCATCCACTCGTAGTCGCCGAGGGCGAACGAGGAGACCGTGTTGGCCCGCACGTCGGGATAGCCGCGGGCCAACCGGCCGTGCTCGGCCAGCATGTCCCGCCGCTCGGCGTCCGGCAGCAGGTACCACTCGTAGGACCGGACGAACGGATAGACGCAGAGGTAGGCGCGCGCCTCCTCACCGGCCAGGAACGCCGGGATGTGGCTCTTGTTGAACTCCGCCGGCCGGTGCAGGGCGAGCTGTGACCAGACCGGCGCCAGGGTGCGGCCGAACTGGGTGCGGCGCAGCCGGCCGTACGCGTCCTGCAACGCGTCGCTGGTGGGCGCGTGCCACCAGACCATCAGGTCGGCGTCGGCGCGCAACCCGGACACGTCGTACGTCCCGCGCACCGTGACGTCCTTGCCGGCCAGCTCGTCGAAGAGCGACTCCACCTCGCCGACGATGCCGTCCCGCAGCGCCGGAAGCCCGGTGGCCGCCCGGAACACCGACCACATCGTGTACCGGATGGTGTCGTTCAGCTCCCGCAACCGGGCCGCGTTCGTCTGTTCGGTGGTCATCCGGATCCCTCCCGGGACATCGACTCTTCCAGGGCCTTCACGATCTCCTCGGCGCCCGTCTCGCCGGAGCGCACACACACCGGGATGCCGACTCCGTCGTACCCCGCCCCGACCAGCGCGAGGGTGGGATGCGCGGCCCGCAGCGCGGTGCGGACGGCGGCCACCTCGGTGAGATGCCCCGGCGGATACTGCGGCAACGAGCCACCCCACCGGTGCACGGCGGTCTCCACCGGCGCCGGCAACGCCCGGCCCGCCAGCTCGGCCAGCTCCCGCCGGGCCACCGCCACCAGCTCGTCGTCGGAGTGCTGCAACCGGTGCTCCTCGCCGTACCGGCCGAGCGAGACGCGGACCAGCGCGACGCCGTCCGGCCGGCGCGGATGACCCCACTTCGTGGTGACGAATGTGGCCGCCTTGACCAGGGTGCCGCGCCCGGCCGGCACCAGGAAGCCGGAGAGCGCCGGCAGGTCGGGTGCCGGCAACGCCAGGGTGACCAGGGCGACGCTGGCGTAGTCGAGCCGGCCGACCCGCGCGGCGAGGGCCGGCTCCACCCCGGCGAGCAGCCGCCCCGCCGGTCGGGCCGGCAGCGCCAGCACGACCGCGTCCGCCGCCACCAGTTCGGCGTCCCGGGTGGGCCCGACGGTCAGCCGCCAACCGGTGGCGGTCCGGACCAGTTCGCGTACCGCCGTATCCGGCCGGATCCGCGCCCCGCTGGCCGCCGCGGCCGCCGCCACCAGCCGGCTCAACCCGCCCTCGACGGTGCCGAAGACCGGCGCCCCGGGCCGCCGCGGCGACGCGGCGAGCGCCGACCGGACCGCGCCGGTCAGCGTGTGCGCGGTCCGGGCCGCGCGGGACAGGGCCGGCATCGTGGCGGCCAGCGAGAGGTCGTCGGCCCGGCCGGCGTACACGCCGCCCAGCATCGGGTCCACCAGCCGGTCGACCACTTCGTCACCCAGTCGTCGGCGGACCAGCGCACCCACCGCCACGTCCTCGTCCGGGCCGAGCAACGGCCGGCCCTCGTCCGGGTCGGCGTCCGCCGGCGGCCGCGCGATCGTCGCCACGGCCGCCAGGTCTCCGGGTACGCCGATCAGCGTGCCGCTGGGCAGCGGCCGCAGGTCCCCGTCGACGGCCAGCGCGGCGCGCGCGGTCGCCGGATGCGCGAGTGCGTCCCCGAGCCCGACCCGGCGGGCCAGCGACACGGCAGCGGAGTCACCGCCGGCCGGGTCTCGGACCAGGAACGCCTCGGCACCGAGTTCCACTGGCGATCCGGCCAGGGCGCCGGTGCGCAGCTTGCCGCCGAGCACGCCGGACTGCTCGTACACGGTGATCTCGGTGCCGGCCGGGGTCCGGTCGCGCAACCGGACGGCGGCGGCCAGCCCGGCGATGCCGCCGCCGACGACCGCGATCCGCTTCCCCGGGCGCATGTCAGCGCGCGGACGCGGCGTGCACCAGTTCGACCACCCGGGTCAACACGTCCGGGTCGGTCTCCGGCAGCACGCCATGCCCGAGGTTGAAGATGTGCCCGGGGGCGGCCCGCCCCTCGGCCAGGATCCGCCGCACCTCGGCCTCGATCACCGGCCACGGCGCGAACAGCAGGCAGGGGTCGAGGTTGCCCTGCACGGCCAGGTCGGGGCCGATCCGCCGGGTCGCCACGTCCAGCGGGGTACGCCAGTCCACGCCCACCACGTCGGCGCCCGCCTCGCCCATGGCACCGAGCAGTTCGGCGGTGCCGACCCCGAAGTGGATCCGCGGGATGCCCGCGTCGGCGAGGCCGGCCAGGACGGTACGCGAGTGCGGCAGGACGAACCGGCGGTAGTCGGCCTCGGAGAGGGCACCGGCCCACGAGTCGAACAGCTGCACGGCGGCCACCCCGGCGCGCGCCTGCACGGCGAGGAACTCGCCGGTGATCTCCGCGAGCCGGCCACAGAGCGCGTGCCAGAGGTCGGGCTCGCCGTACATCAGCGCCTTGGTGCGCACGTGGTTGCGGGACGGGCCGCCCTCCACCAGATAGCTGGCCAGGGTGAACGGCGCCCCCGCGAAGCCGATCAACGGCGTGTCGCCCAGCTCGGCGACGAGCATGCGGACCGCCTCGTCGACGAAGCCCACGTCATCCCGGGTGATCGGCCGCAGCCGGCCGACGTCCTCGGCGGTGCGGATCGGCTCGGCCACCACCGGTCCGGTGCCGGGCACGATGTCCAGGTCCACGCCGGCGGCCGCCACAGGCACCACGATGTCGCTGAAGAGGATGGCCGCGTCCACTCCGTGCCGGCGCACCGGCTGGAGGGTGATCTCGGTCACCAGTTCGGGTCGGCGGCAGGACTCCAGCATCGGCACGCCGGTCCGGATCTCCCGGTATTCCGGCAACGACCGGCCGGCCTGGCGCATGAACCACACCGGGGTGTGCGGCACCGGCTCACGGCGCGCCGCGCGAACCAACGGCGATCCAGCCACGCCGGTCGCGGGCATGCTGTCGCGGGCGGCGCCCGGAGTCGTCGGAGTCATCGGCGCAATCGTGCCACGCGCAGGGCGTCGACCGACCGCCGGTCCCCCGAAGGTCTGTTCACTCACCTCCGTCTCGCCACTCACGTCCGCCCGCCGGTCGACGTCCGGCTCTCGGCCCTGGATGACGCACGCTTCCGGCGCGGCGCTGACCCGACGGTGGCGGCCGGCGGCATAGGCTGCCGACATGCCCACCCCGACCGCTCCCCCGGAGCCGTTCATTCACGCGGTGGCCGGGCTACGCGCGGTCGCCCCCCGCCCTGAGATCAAACTTGAGGAGGTGGGGGCCCCGCAGCGGCTGGCGCCGTACGCCTTCGCGCTGAGCGCCACCGTGCTCCGGGACGGCGACGAGGTGGCCAGCGGACGGTTGATCCTGCTGCATGACCCGGCCGGGCACGAGGCATGGCAGGGCACGCTGCGGCTGGTCACCTACGTGACCGCGGATCTCGAGGTGGATCTGGCGGCCGACCCGCTGCTGCCGACGGTCGGGTGGACCTGGCTGACCGACGCGCTGGACGCGCACGGGGCGGCCTACCGGGCGCTCGGTGGGACGGTGACGCAGACGCTCTCCACCCGGTTCGGGGACCTCGCGGGTCCGCCCGCCGCCGGTGATGTGGAACTGCGGGCGTCGTGGACGCCGGTCAGCCCGGACTTCACGGCCCATCTGCTGGCCTGGTGTGCGTTGCTCGGGTCCACCGCCGGGCTGCCGCCCCCCGGGGTCACCGCGCTGCCGGAGCGGCGTCCCGCCGGTGCCGCCTGACCCACGCCCCACCCACCCGCCACCGGCGCGCGGCCGGCGCCGGTAACCGGAGGGATCGTGGATTCCTGATGCCTCTCCAGGGGCCTCGGAAATCCACGGTCCACCCGTTGGGCACGCCTGTCAGAGGTACTTCTCGGCCTCCTCGCAGGCCTTCTCGGCGACCTTGATGTTCTTGTCGAACTCGGCCTGGCTCTCGGAGGCCAGCGCCTCGGTCAGCTTCTCCAGGCAGGTGGAGATGACCTCCTTCTGGCGCTGCTGCTCGTCCCGGTCGTTGCGGGTCCCGGTGAGATCCTGCTCGGCGGCCCGGGCCTTGTCGTTGGCGGCCCGCAGGTCCCGCTGGAGTCCCTCGATCTCCGTACGCTTGGTGGCGACCTCGGCGTCCCGCTGGGCCACCGTCCGCTCGGCCCTGGCCAGCGCGCCGGATTTCGACACGAACAACCCCGTCAGCACGACGGTCGCCACCAGAAGCAGGCCCGCGACGCCGGCCAGCACGAGAAGCCGGACGTTCCCGGACCGCACCCTGGGGTTCCCGGGCGAGCCGCCGGCCGGCGGCATCGACCAGGGCGACCCCGACATCGGGTACGGCGTAGCCGAGGTCGGCTGCCCGTACGGCGTAGCCGAGGTCGGCTGCCCGTACGGCGTAGCCGAGGTCGGCTGCCCGTACGGCGTAGCCGAGGTCGGCTGCCCGGGACCGTTGGTGACGGGGCCGGTCTGCCCGTACGGCGCCGTCGGTTGCGGGGGAGTGCCGTAGCTGCCCAGCCGGGCTGTCTGGTCGGCCGACGAGTCACCGGTCGGCTGCTGAGGGTAGGACGGCGGGTGGACGTACGACGGCGGCCGACCCACGGGTCTGGTCGGGTCGTCCGGTTGGCTGGGCGGATAGGACAAGACTCCTCCTGGAGGGCACGCCGCGGGTGACTCGGAACCGGAAGTGGGATCAGCAGATGCGGAAGCCGTCGCAGGCGACCTTGATCGGAACGGCGAGCCCAATGCCCTCGGCGTCCCGCGCCTTGGCGGTGGCGATGCCGACGACCTGCTTGTTTCCGTTGACCACCGGCCCCCCGGAGTTTCCCGGATTGATCGGCGCGTCGAACTGGATCATCGGGCCGTTCCGGGCGTCGGCCTTGCGGATGGCGCTCACCACCCCCGTGGTCACCGTGTCGGTGAGGCCGAGCGGAGCGCCCACCACCACGACCTGTTGCCCGGAGCGGACCGCTTCGCCGGCCGCCGGAAGCCCGGCGAACGACGCGTCAGTCGTCAACTGCGCGATGTCGTTCTCCTCGTCGACGCGCACGATCGTGGCCGGGAATCGCTGGTCGGTGCGTTCCAGATCCACCTTGCGGCCGCCGGTGCGCCACACCGCCTCGACGACGTGGAAGTTGGTGAACAGGTTGGTGTCACCGCCGGCGGCCGGCTTCCCGACCGCGAAGGCGGTGCCGGTGAATCGGCCGGCCCGAACCCGGAACACGCTTGGCAGCACCTGCTTGGCCACGGCCTCCGGATTGAAGACGGTGCCGGCCTGCTTCTCCAGGGCACCGGCACGCCCTTCCAGACCGGCCAGCCTGTCGTCGTCGGCCTGCCGCTGCGCGGTCAACTCCCCCTCCACGCCGGTCAGCCGGTCGCCCAACCGGTAGAGCTGAACAGCCTGCACGCCGGCGACCGTGACGAGCAGCACGAGCAGCGCCACCAGGACCGACCGGACCCGGTCCCGCGGCCGGGCTGCCGGCGGCGGCCCCGTCGGGTCGGCGAACACCGGTGTCCCGAGATGCGGTCCACCGGCGGACGGCGGGAACGAGGGGCCCGGATGGTACGACCCGACGGCGGTCGCGGATGGCCCACCGGCCACGGGTGCCGACGGTTCGAACCGGGGCGGCGACGGAGCCGACCAGTCCGCCGTCGCTGGCGACCGCGACTCGAACCGGGGCGGCGACGGAGCCGACCAGTCTCCTGCCGCCGGTGGGGCCGGGTCTCGCCGGGGCGTGGGCTGGTGAGGCACCGGGCCGGACGGGGGGTAGGGACCAGCGGCCGGTGGCCGGTTCGTGCCGCCGCCTCCAGCGGACTCACCCGAGGTAAGCCACCGGCTGTCCGGCGGACGCGCTCGCGGGTCGTAACCAGCGGTCATCTGTTCGACGCCCCTCCCCGGAAGCGATCGGTCCGTGCGGCGTCACCTCCGCTCCACCGGAGGGAGGGGCCGCACGGCCAGGCGGCACCGGCCTGCCGGTCCGCTGTCCGCCTGGTCGTCCGAATCTTCGCACGGCGCGATACCGGCCATCGGCCCAGTCACCCTCCGCCTAACGGTTGCCTCCGCCAGCACACGGGTGCCGGTTGACGCCAGCCGACGCGCCGGAGGACGCTGCGTGAGGCGAAGGTGGCCAGCCGACTAGGGTTGTCAGGTGACCGACGAACCCCCCCTGCGCCGTCGGGCCGCGCACGGCCGAGCAGGGGACGAGCCGTACCCCGCACCGGCGTCCATGCCGGAGTCCACGGCGAGCCCCGAACCGGCGCCCGCGGGACCCGTACCGCTGCTCGCCCCTCGAGACGGTGTTCCCCGGCCGGTGACCACCGTCGACGAATTGTCCGACCTCGTCTCGCGATTCGCCGCGGGCGACGGTCCGGTGGCCATCGACGCCGAGCGGGCCTCCGGCTACCGCTACAGCCAGCGGGCCTATCTCGTGCAGCTGCGCCGGGCCGGGGCCGGTACCGCGCTCATCGACCCCGTGCCGCTGGACGACCTACACACCTTGGACGAGGCGATCGGATCGGCCGAGTGGGTGCTGCACGCGGCCAGCCAGGACCTGCCCTGCCTCGCCGAGATCGGGTTACGACCGCGCCGGCTGTTCGACACGGAACTGGCCGCCAGGTTGGCCGGCTATGAGCGGGTCGGCCTGGCCGCGCTGACCGAGCAGTTGCTCGGCTACAGCCTCGAAAAGCACCACTCGGCGGCTGACTGGTCCACCCGCCCGCTGCCCGAGTCGTGGTTGACCTACGCCGCCCTCGACGTCGAGATGCTCACCGATCTGCGCGACGTGCTCGCCGCCGAGTTGAACCGGCAGGGCAAGGACGGGTGGGCGGCCGAGGAGTTCGCCGCGCTGGTGCTGTGGGGCGCCCGGCCGCCGCGGCAGCGTCCCGACCCGTGGCGGCGCACCTCCGGGATCCACCGGGTCCGCGGCGCACGCGCCCAGGCCCGGGTCCGGTCCCTCTGGTACGCCCGGGACGCCATCGCCGCCCGACGGGACTCGGCGCCGGGTCGGGTGCTGCCGGACGCCGCGATCATCGCGGCCGCCGAGACCGACCCACAGGACGAACGGACCCTGCTCACGCTGCCGGGCTTCGGGGGCCGATCGGTGCGGCGGTTGGCGCGCACCTGGTTGGACGCGCTCGCGACGGCGCGACAACTGTCTGACGACGCGCTGCCCGTGACGCCGGTGGTGGAGGGTCCGCCGCCCCCGCACCGATGGGCCGAGCGGGATCCGGTGGCGGCGGCCCGGCTGGCCCGCTGCCGCGCGGTCGTCACCAGGCTCGCCGCCGAGCACACCCTCCCCCCGGAGAACCTGATCAGCCCCGACTCGGTACGCCGGCTGGCCTGGACACCACCCGAGGAGATCACCGAGAAGGTGGTCGCCGAAATCCTGCGTGGTTTCGGGGCCCGGGAGTGGCAGTTGGGCCTGATCGCGGCCGGGTTGGCCGAGGCCCTGGCGAGCACCGACTGAGGTGGCCGTCGCGCGACACGGCCACGCCGGAATACCATGATCAGCGATAGCGGCAATATGCTAAGGCTGTCCTTATCACCACGCCGTTGGAGACTGCCGTGACTGCCCCTGAGCCTCATTCCGCGTCTTATCTGCCTTTCCGATCACCACCGTCGGTCGAAGACCTGCTGGCGGCTCGAGGTGTCCAGCCAATTCGTTCGCTGGACGATCTCACCGCCGACACGTTCGGCTCTGACGAGGAGTTGGCCGAGTTCCTCGCGTTCACCCATGACGAGCGTCAACGCGACGTCGCCTGATAGGCGCCTCACGTGCAACCCGTCATTCTGGACACCGATGTCGCATCGCTCAGTCACAAGAGAAAGCTTCAGGGACCGGTCGCGACCCGCCTCATCGGACGTCGTCCATTGATCACCTTCATCACCTTCGGCGAACTCATGAAGTGGGCCGAAATCCGCCATTGGGGAATCCGCAGCCGCCAGGAGTTGGCAGACTGGCTGTCCAACATTCCCGTCCTGCCCGGCGACGAGGCTGTGGCAGCGACATGGGGACGCCTATCGGCCGCCGCAGCCCAGCGAGGGCGTCCCCGCCCGACCAACGACATGTGGATCGCCGCATGCTGCCTCACATACGACCTGCCCCTGGCCACCTTGAATTTCAAGGACTACGAAGACTTCGCCACGCATCACGGCCTGAGGCTTCTGGGCGGCGAGTAGGTCAGCCACGAGAAGTGGCGCTCGGTCCGAACCGATTCAGTCGGTGAGGCGGTCGTCCCGCAGCCCGGCCCACCGCAGCGAGTCGCGGATGCCGTCGGTGACGCTCAGTTCGGGCTTCCAGTCGAGTAGTCGCCGGGCCCGGCTGATCCTGGTGAAGGAACCTGCCTGGTCGCCCGGTCGCGGACCGGTTTCCCGGACCCGCAACGGCCGATCCGCCACCGTCCGGAAGGCCGCGACCAGTTCACGTACCGTGGTGCCGTCGCCGGTGCCGAGGTTGATGGCCAGGGTGCCACCCCGGCACATGGCGGCATCGGCGGCATCGGCGGCATCGGCGGAGGACGCTCCGGCGGGCGGCAGGATGTCGTCGAACCGGCGCAACGCGTGCACATGCGCCCGGGCCAGGTCCCACACGTGGATGTAGTCGCGGATGCCGGAGCCGTCCCGGGTGGGCCAGTCGACCCCGGTGACCAGGAACTCCTCGTCCTCGGTGTACGCGCTGATCATCTTCCCGAGGGCGTGTGTGGGCCGACGCAGATGTTGGCCCGTACGCAGCGCCGGGTCGGCCCCGATCGGGTTGAAGTAGCGCAGCGACAGCGCGCGCAGCGGGGTGGCGACCGCGACGTCGGCAAGGATCTGTTCCAGCATCGCCTTGGTACGCGCGTACGGGCTGGTCGGCTCGATCGGCGAGTCCTCGTCAACGCTGCCGTCGGCGGCCGGTGCGTAGATCGCCGCCGACGAGCTGAACAGGTACCGGTGGCAGCCGTTGCGCAGCACGTGCTCGACGAAGTCGATCGACTTGGCGACGTTCTCCCGGTAGTAGTGCAGTGGCCGGGCCACCGAATCGGGCACCACGATGAGGGCGGCGGCGTGCACCACGGCCATGATGTCGGGGTGGTCGGCGAAGATCCGGTCGAGCAGCGGCCCATCGGCGAGATCACCGTGGTAGAAGATCCGGTCCCGGGTGAATTCCGGCCGGCCGGTGCTCAGGTTGTCCAGGATCACCGGCTCGATACCGTCGTCCAGGCACGCGGAGGACACCGTACTGCCGATGAAGCCGGCGCCGCCGGCCACCAGAACCTTCACGCCCACCTCCGGGGAAATTTCGCGTCCGGCTCAACGTACCGGACCACCCCGAGTGTGGTCCGGACCACACGGCAGCCGGCACCCCAGATAGTTACCGGCGAGTAGCATTCGGGGGACAGCTCACGCCCGGCAAGGAGGCTCAACAGTGCCCCGTGAAGTCAGGGATGTCGTCTTCGTCGACGGTGTCCGCACCCCGTTCGGCAAGGCGGGCGGCATGTACGCCAACACCCGCGCCGACGACCTGGTCGTCCGGTGCATCCGGGAACTGCTGCGGCGCAACCCGCAGTTGCCGCCGGAGCGGGTGGAAGAGGTCGCCATCGCCGCCACCACCCAGATCGGTGACCAGGGCCTGACCATCGGCCGCACCGCCGCCCTGCTGTCCGGTCTGCCCAAGACCGTGCCGGGATACGCCATCGACCGGATGTGTGCCGGCGCGATGACCGCCGTCACGACGGTGGCCGGCGGGATCGCCATGGGCGCCTACGACGTGGCCATCGCCGGTGGCGTCGAGCACATGGGCCGGCACCCGATGGGCGAGGGTGTCGACCCCAACCCGCGGATCCTCGCCGAAAAGCTGGTGGACCCCTCCGCGCTGGTGATGGGGGCGACCGCGGAGAACCTGCACGACCGGGTGCCGCACGTCACCAAGCAGCGCGCCGACGCGTTCGCGCTGGCCTCCCAGCAGAAGACCGCGAAGGCGTACGCCAACGGCAAGCTCCAGCCCGACCTGGTGCCGGTCGCCGTGCGCGACCCGGAGACCGGTTGGGGCCTGGCCACCACCGACGAGGCCCCGCGGGACACCTCGATGGAGAAGCTGGGCACCCTCAAGACCCCGTTCCGGCCGCACGGCAAGGTCACCGCGGGCAACGCGGCCGGCCTCAACGACGGCGCCACCGCCGGCCTGCTGGCCGCCGAGGACACCGCCCGCGAGCTGGGACTGCCGGTCGCCATGCGGCTGGTGTCGTACGGCTTCGTCGGTGTCGAGCCCGAGGTGATGGGCGTCGGTCCGATCCCGTCGACGGAGAAGGCGCTGCGGATCGCCGGCCTGTCGATCGAGGACATCGGGCTGTTCGAGCTGAACGAGGCGTTCGCCGTCCAGGTCCTCGCCTTCCTCGACCACTTCGGCATCGCCGACGACGACCCGCGGGTCAACCCGTGGGGCGGCGCCATCGCCGTCGGGCACCCGCTCGCCTCCTCCGGCGTCCGGCTGATGACCCAGCTCGCCCGGCAGTTCGCCGAGCACCCCGAGGTCCGGTACGGCGTCACCGCCATGTGCATCGGCATCGGCATGGGCGGCACGGTCATCTGGGAGAACCCGCACTGGACGGAGGGTCGAGACAAGTGAGCGCGAGGAGTGATCTTGCGAGCCCCGCAGTCGCGAACGGAGGAGACACGGTGAGCCTCGCGGCACCGAACGAGGTGGTCACGAAGGCGCTGCTGCGCCAGGTGACCGTGCCCGGCCTGGACCGACCGGCCGCCCTCATCACGCTGGACAACGGCTTCGACCACACCAAGCCCAACACCTTCGGCCCGGCCGGCCTGACCAGCCTCGACGAGGCGATCACCGAGGCGCTGGCGGCGGACCCGGCGTTCATCGCAGTCACCGGTAAGCCGTACATCTTCTGCGTGGGCGCCGACATCCTGGGCCTGCCGCAGCTCGCGGACCGCGACCAGGCACTGGAGATCGGCCGGCTCGGTCACCGGGTTTTCGCCCGCCTCAAGGACAGCCCGGTGCCCACCTTCGCGTTCGTCAACGGCGCGGCCATGGGTGGCGGGCTGGAACTGGCGCTGCACTGCCACTACCGGACCCTGTCCGGCGGCGCGGCGGCGCTCGCCCTGCCCGAGGTCTCGCTCGGCCTGGTCCCCGGCTGGGGCGGCACCCAACTGCTGCCGAACCTGATCGGCATCCCGGCCGCCACCCAGGTGATCATCCAGAACCCGCTGATGCAGAACAAGATGCTCAAGGCGAAGCAGGCCGCCGAGATGGGCATCGCCGACGTGCTGCTGGAGCCGGCCGACTTCCTGGAGCGGTCCCTCGAATGGGCCGCCGGGGTGGTTCGTGGCGAGGTCACCGTCACCCGGCCCGAGGTCGACAAGGACATGTGGGCCGGGGTGCTCTACTTCGCCCGGGCCACCCTCGACCAGCGGCTGCACGGCGCCGTGCCGGCCGCGTACAAGGCGCTGGATCTGCTGGAGACGGCGAAGGACGCCGACTTCGCCGCCGGCACCGCCGCGGAGGACGAGGCGCTCGCCGATCTGGTGTTCAGCGAGGAGTTGCGCAGCGGCCTGTACGCCTTCGACCTGGTGCAGCGGCGGGCCAAGCGGCCCGCCGGGGCGCCCGACAAGGGACTGGCCCGCGACGTCACCAAGGTCGGCATCGTCGGCGCCGGCCTGATGGCCAGCCAGCTCGCGCTGCTGTTCGCCCGCCGGCTCCAGGTGCCGGTCGTGATGACCGACCTCGACCAGGCCCGGGTGGACAAGGGCGTGGCGTACGTGCACGAGCAGATCGAGAAGTCGGTAAGCAAGGGCCGGATGGACAAGGGCACGGCCGCCAAGCTGTACGGACTGGTGACCGGGTCGGTCGACAAGGGCGTGTTCGCCGACGCCGACTTCGTCATCGAGGCCGTCTTCGAGGACCTCAAGGTCAAGAAGCAGGTCTGGGCGGAGCTGGAGCAGATCGTCAAGCCGGAGGCGGTGCTCGCCACCAACACCTCGTCGCTGTCGGTGACCGAGATGGCCGCCGACCTGACCCACCCCGAACGGGTGGTCGGTTTCCACTTCTTCAACCCGGTCGCGATGATGCCGCTGCTGGAGATCGTCCGGGGCGAGCGGACCGACGACGCCACGCTGGCCACCGCGTTCGCCGTCGGCAAGCAGCTCAAGAAGTCGTCCGTGCTGGTGAAGGATGCGCCGGCGTTCGTGGTCAACCGGCTGCTCACCCGGTTCCTCGGGGAGATCTTCGCGGCCGTGGACGCCGGCACCCCGCTGGACGTCGCGAACAGCGCGCTGGACCCGCTGGGTCTGCCGATGCGCCCGCTGGCCCTGCTCCAGCTGGTCGGCCCGGCCGTCGCGCACCACGTCGGCGGGACGCTGCACGCCGCGTTCCCGGACCGGTTCGGGGTCAGCGAGAACCTGCGCCGGATCGCCGAGTCGGGTCAGCCGATCGTGGTCGACGACGAGGTGAACCCCGAGGTCGCGAAGCTGCTGGAGGTGGGTGACCAGCCGCTGACCGGCGAGCAGGTCCGTCAGCGTGCCCTCGACGCGCTGGCGCAGGAGGTCCGGCTGATGCTGGAAGACGGCGTCGTCGCAGAGGCGCAGGACATCGACCTGTGCATGATCCTCGGCGCCGGCTGGCCGTTCCACCTGGGCGGCGTCACGCCGTACCTGGACCGGACCGGCACCTCCGAGCGGGTGACCGGCCGGCGGTTCCTGCCGCCCGGCGTGGCCAGCCTGCGCGGCTGAGTGCTCACCTGAGCGATTCTGACGGGCTGACCGGCCTCGACCGGTCAGCCCGTCAGTCCGTCGACCGGCGCTGGACGTAGGACACCGTCTGCCAGCGCTGCCCCTTCACCAGCGGTGCGGGGGTCGTCCATCGGGCGATGGAACCACGGCGCCACGGCGGAGGCGCCCGGTCGGCCGCCGCCGGGCGCTCGAACGTCCCGCGGGCCCTACTCCCGGGCGTACGTCAGCATCAGCACACCGGTGCTGGTCGGCGTGCACTCGACAAGCCGCAACCGGACCGGCTCGGGCAGTTCCCGGAACAGCCGCTTGCCACCGCCCAGCAGCAGCGGGTGCAGGAACAGCTGGTACTCGTCCACGAGGTCGTTGACCATGAGGTCCTGGGCCAGCAAACCGCTGCCCAGCACGGCGATCTCGCCGTCTCCCCGCGACTTCAGGTCCTCGACGGCCGGGACCAGCTCGCCGTCGAGCACCTGGGCGTTCGACCAGTCCACGGCGGACAGGGTCCGGCTGGCGACGTACTTCGGCGTCGCGTTGAGATGCCGGGCAATCGGGTTCTCGTCGGGCTGGCTGGGCCAGTAACCGACCATCTTCTCGTACGTCTTCCGGCCGAACAGGTACGCCGACGTCGACGCCAGTCCGTCGACCGCCGCCTTCCCCTGGATCTCATCAAAGTACGGCGCGCCCCAGCCGCCGTGCTCGAACCCGCCCTCCCGGTCCTCGTCCGGTGACCCCAGCCCCTGCATCACCCCGTCGAGGGTGAGGAACTCGATGATGGCCAACTTCCGCATCGCGGCACGTCCTCCCGTCCCGGCGGCCGGCCCGGTGCCGCCCGCCCGGCCACTACACGATCGGGACCCGGCCGGATCGACAGGTTCGCGACACCGGTCCTCGGGCCGGACCGGGCACCGGTCCGCCCCGCTGACCGGCACCGGTTCTCCCCGGCGTCCACACCTGATCCGCACATTCGCGCCCTAGCGTCGCCGGTATGCGTGTCAAGCTGATCCTGCCGGCCCTCACCGAGGCCACCAGCCCGTTCTTCCGGCCGATCAAGTACTCGCTGTTCCCGCCGCTGGGGCTCGCCACGCTGGCCGGTTACCTGCCGGCCGACGCCGAGGTCAGTCTGGTCGACGAGCACGTCGAACGGCTCCGGCTGGACGACGACCCGGTCCCCGACCTGGTGGTCATCCAGGCGTACATCACCTCGGCCCGCCGGTCGTACGCCATCGCCGACCACTACCGGGCGCGCGGAGCGTACGTGGTGCTCGGCGGGCTGCACGTCACGGCGCTGCCCGACGAGGCCGCCGCGCACGCCGACACCGTCTTCCTCGGCCCCGGCGAGGACACCTGGCCCGCGTTCCTGGCCGACCTGCGGCGCGGCGCGCCGGCCGCGCGGTACGTCTCGACCGCCCGCACCCTCACCGGGCTACCGCCGGTCCGGCGGGATCTGATCGCCCGGCACCGGTACCTGGTGCCGAACTCGATCGTGGTGTCCCGGGGTTGCCCGCACCACTGCGACTTCTGCTACAAGGACGCGTTCTTCGCCGGCGGGAAGTCGTTCTACACCCAGGCGGTGGACGCCGCACTCGCCGAGATCGACCGGCTCCCCGGACGCCATCTCTACTTCCTGGACGACCACCTGTTCGGCAACCGGCGGTTCGCCACCGCGCTCTTCGACGGCATGCGCGGCATGGGCCGGTTGTGGCAGGCCGCCGGCACGGTCGACACCGTTCTCGCCCCCGGTCTGCTGGAACTGGCGGTGTCCGCCGGGCTGCGCAGCCTGTTCGTCGGGTTCGAGACGGTGAACGACGGCAACCTGGCGGCCACCCGCAAGCGGCAGAACATCGGCCGGGACTACGCGGCGGTGGTACGCCGACTGCACGACAACGGCGTCATGGTGAACGGCAGCTTTGTCTTCGGCCTCGACGACGACGGACCCGACGTGTTCGACCGGACCGTCGACTGGGCGGTCCGGCACGGTGTGGAGACCGCGACGTTCCACATCCTCACCCCGTACCCGGGGACCGCGCTGTACGACCGGATGGCACGACAGGATCGGCTGCTGCACCGGGACTGGGACCGGTACGACACCCGGCAGGTTGTCTACCGGCCACGCCGGCTCACCGAACGCCAGCTCGCCGACGGATACCGCCGCGCCTACCGCGACTTCTACCGATGGTCGTCGATCTGGCGCGGGGCAGCCACGAAGGACACCACGCGCGGGCGGCTGAGGCATCTGGCGTACGCGGGCGGGTGGAAGAAGTTCGAACCGGTGTGGCACACGGCGATCCGAGCCGGTCAGGTGCTGCACGCCCGACCGCTGTTGGAGGCGGTTTTGACCGGATTCGGGGAACATCGAACCGAGACCCTTGCCACATCGCAACGGCCAACGCGGTCCGGGACTGCACCTGCCACCACGGCTCACTATTATCGCCCGGTCGACACCCAGCCTGTCCGACCGGTCGACACCTAGCCGTGGAGAGTGCCATGACGCAGCCGCCCTACCCACCCTCATCGGGTCAGCCCCAGGGCGGGCCGTACCAGCCGCCGCAATACCCATCCGACCAGTACGGGGGTGGCCCGCAGTACGGTGGCGGCAACCAGCCGTACGGCGGCGCACCACAGCAGGGTGGCCCCCAGTACGGCGGCGGCAACCAGCCGTACGGCGCCGGACCTGACGGCCAGCCGTACGGCGGCGACCAGCGGCCCGGAGACCCGGCTCAGTCGTACGGGAACGCGGGCCCGGCCTACGGCCCGCCCGGCCCCGGGGGGACTGGCGCTCCCGGCGGTGGGCCCGGCGCCCCCGAGCAGCCGAAGAAGAAGTCGAAGGCCGGCAAGATCGTGCTCTTCGTGCTGATCGGGCTGCTCGTCGTCTGCGGAGGCGGCGGCGCGGCGATCTACTTCGCCGTCAAGGACGATGTGGAGAACGTGGTCGAGGCGGCGAAGACGACCGTCACGGCTCCGGACACCCTGGCGGGCCGCCCGAAGTCCACCGACCCGGACCTGGTCAAGGCCGCGCAGGACACGGAAGCCTCGATCAACAAGGACGTTACCGGGGCCACCGGCACCGTCGCCGCCTTCTACGGTGACCCTGAGGAAGAGAACCTGCTCATGATCGCCGCCGTGTCCGGCCGGGTGCCCGACCCGGACAAGCAGGTGGAACGCGACATCGAGGACGCCGGCACGCAGGGCATGGCCATCACCGACGTGAAGTCGGTCGATCCGGGCCCGCTCGGCGGTGTGGCCAAGTGTGGGGACTCCAAGCTCGAGGGCATCCAGCTCGGCGTGTGCATCTGGGCGGACGCCGGCAGCTCCGGCATGGTCGTCACCTACGGTAAGACCGCGGACCAGGCCGCGACCGAGTTCGTGCAGATCCGTGGCGAGATCGAGAAGCGCTCCTGACCGACGGAAAGGTGGGGCGTCGGCCGGCTGGCCGGCGCCCCACCCGCATTTCCGACTCAGGCGCCCGCCGGCTCCTCCGCCGTCCGCTGGGCGGTCCGTTCGGCCGCGCTGCGCAGCACGCAGAACTCGTTGCCCTCGGGATCGGCGAGCACCATCCAGCCCGCGCCGTCCGGCTTGCGCCGGTCGGCGACCTCGGTGGCACCGAGGCCGAGCAACCGCTCGATCTCCTCGTCCCGGGTCCGGTCAGCCGGCCGCAGGCACAGGTGCAGGCGGTTCTTCACCGTCTTGCCCTCCGGCACCTGGCTGAAGAACACCGTCGGACCGACCCCGTCCGGCGGCGGCAGGATCGCCTCCGGGTCGCCGGGAAAGTCCTCCGGGTGCATCGGCCGGTCGAGCACCTCGGACCAGAACCTGGCCTGCTCGTACGTGTCCGCGCAGTCGAAGTGGATGTTCTCGATCAGGGATGTCACGCGAATCCTCCATGATGGATGGACGAGCGCGCCTCGAACCCGAGGGTCAGCGGCGGACGGGCCGAGGCGCGGCGAGGAAATGACAGCTCACAACCGCACCTCCCCTCCTCGTCGGGCTGACGATCAACACCCTCTCACGAGGCCGCCAGCTGAGCAACGGACTTGGCGACGGCGAACTGGTAGGGTTTCCGCCGCCTCGTCCCGGTGCCGCTGGGTCGACGTGTGGGACCGGAAGGACGGTACGACAGAAGGAGCAGCAGGTGCCCCTCCCTCAGCTTCGCCGCGTCCGCTGGGCGGTCCGGGCCACGCTGGCGCTTGGCGTCGCCGCCTCGGTGACCGCCAACATCCTGCACGCCCAGGAGAACCCGATCAGCCAGGCCATCGCCGCGTGGCCGCCACTCGCCCTGCTGCTCACCGTGGAGCTGATCTCGCGGGTGCCGGTGCACCGCCGGGTCCTGGCGTTCGCCCGCTTCGCGGCCACCGCGATCATCGCCGGCATCGCCGCCTGGGTCTCCTACTGGCACATGGTCGGGGTAGCCGCACGGTACGGCGAGACGGGCGCGTCCCCATACCTGTTGCCGCTATCGGTCGACGGCCTCATCGTGGTGGCCAGCATCTGCCTTGTCGAACTGGGGGGCCGAATCTCCGCCGCGGAGACGGAACGCGCCACCCGGCTGGAGACGGAGCGGTCGCCCGTGACGGAGGCGGAACGGCCACCCGCGCCCACCGCCACGAACGGGGCCGGACCCCGGGTCAAGGCCGCCGCGACGCGAGCCACTGCCGTCGCGACCGGCGCCAAACCCGCCACGCCGCAAACCACGGCCGGCGCGACCGGCGCCAGACCCACCGCCACGCGAGCCACGGCCCGTGCCGAACCCGCCACAGCCGGCGCCGAACCCGCCGCGACCCGCGCCCGTTCCGGCGGGCAGGTCCCGGCGAAGCCCTCCCGGCCGCGCCGGCCGGTCGCCGAGACAGCCGCACTCGCCGCCCAGATCGAGGCGGACCGACCCGACCTCACGGAAGCCGACCTGGCGCAGGAACTCGGCATCACCCTCTCCCGCCTTCGGGCGGTTCGGCGGCAGGCCCGCGTACCCGAACTGGCGGCCTGACGGCGTACCCGAGCGGGAGCCCGACTCCGATCGGCGCCGGCGGCCCGGTCAGTCCGCCGGTGCGGCGACGGTCGGGCGCCCCACCGTGGCCGTCCCGGCTGCGACCGGGGTGGTGCCAGCCGCGGGCAACCGCACCGTCACCTCCAGGCCGCCACCGGGCTGCGCGGTAGCCCGGACGGTCCCGCCGTGCGCCGCGCAGACCGCGCGGACGATGGACAGCCCGAGCCCGGAGCCGCGGGCGCCGGTCCGCTCCCGGCCGCCACGGCGGAAGGGCTCGAACAGACCCGGCACGTCCGCCTGGTCGACCTCGAAGCCGGTGTTGCCGACGACAAGCCACGCCTGCTCGGCGTCCGCACCGGTGCGGATCCACAATCGACCGTGACCGTGGTTGTACCGCACCGCGTTCTCCACGAGGTTGCCGGCCAGCCGTTCCAGCAGGCCCGGATCCCCGACCACCGGAGCCGGCGCCAGATCCGTCTCCACCCGCACCGACAGCCGGTCCGCCTCGCCGCGCACCGCCGCCAGTGCCATGCCGGCCCCGTCCGCCAGGTCGGTCGGCACCTTGCGAGCCAGCCGCCGGCCCGCCTGGGCCTCGCTGCGCGCCAGCACCAGCAGCGCGTCGACCAGGCCGTTCGCCCGCTCCGAGGCGTCCCGGACCACGGTGGCCATCCGCCGGAACTCGGCGACGTCCGCCTCGTCGTCGGCCATCGTCACGTCGATCTCGGTCCGCATCACGGCGAGCGGCGTGCGCAGTTCGTGCGAGGCGTTGGCGACAAACCGCTTCTGCGCCTCGAAGGCGCCGGCGATCCGGTCCAGCATCGCGTCGAACGTCCCGGCCAGCTCGGCCACCTCGTCGTCCGCCCCCGAGTAACGGATCCGCTGGTCGAGGGTCGCCTCGCCGAGCCGTCGGGCAGTCAGCGTGACCTGGCGCAGCGGACGCAGGGTGCGGCCGGCCACCGCGTAGGCGCCGGCCACCCCGACGACGCTCACCGCGAGCAGCGCCACCAGGCCCTTGGTCACCAACTCCCGGGAGGCGGCGGAGACCGCCTGCTGCTCCCATTGCGCGGCGTCCAGTGTCCGGCCGTCCCGCAGCACCACCTCCGTGCCCGGCGCGAGCAGATCCGCCGGGCGGAGCGCGTCGGCGAGCAACAACCAGGCCAGCACGATCAGGATCGTGCCGGCACCCACCAGCAACACCCCGTTCAGCAGGGTCAGCCGCAGCCGCAACGTGGGGCGCAACCGGGGACGGCCGCCCCGGGCGTACACCGTCATGCCCCGGCCTCTTCCCGGACCGGATCGGGCACCCGGTAGCCGGCGCCGACAACCGTCTCGATGAGCGGCGGGTCGCCGAGCTTCATGCGCAGCGTCCGCACCGTCACCCGGACCGTGGTGGTGAACGGATCCGCGTTCGCGTCCCAGACCCGTTCCAGCAACTCCTCGCTGGAAACCACCGCGCCGCGCGCCTTGAGCAGTTCCTCCAGGACGCCGAACTCCTTGCGGGTCAGGTCGACCGGCGAGCCACCCCGGCTGGCCAATCGCTTCGCCGGCTCGACCACCAGGTCGGCGACGGTGAGCACCGGCGGGGCGGCGGGAGTGGCCCGCCGGCCGAGCGCCTGCACCCGCGCCACCAGTTCGTCGAACGCGAACGGCTTGGGCAGGTAGTCGTCGGCGCCGAGCTGCAGGCCCTCCACCCGGTCGGCCACCGTGCCGCTCGCGGTGAGCATCAGCACCCGGGTCAGCGCGCCCGAGCGGACCAGCTCGGCACAGATCTCGTCGCCGTGCATGCCGGGCAGGTCCCGGTCCAGGACCACCACGTCGTACCGGGTGACGAAGGCCATCTCGTGGCCCGTCAGGCCGTCGTACGCGACATCCACTGCCATGCCCTGCCGACGTAACCCGCGCGCGATCGCGTCGGCCAGGGCCCGCTCGTCCTCGACCACAAGTATCCGCACCGCGACCTCCCGCTTCCGTCCGTTGCCCGTCAAGCTAGCCGGGGCGGGCCAGTGACCGCCACGACCAGCGCGGACGAGGAGCTGTTCCGCACCGGAGACGATGAGATGGGTCCGTTCCTCACCTCGCCAGGTTCCAGATGGCGAGTCGGCCGTCGACGCGGCGGCAGATCAGCACCCTGTCCCGGGACCGGCAGTCACCCGAGACGTCCCGGATTCCGCCCAGCACCCGGACCGACCCCCGCGCCGGCAGCAGCTCCGCCACCAACGCCCGCCCGTCCCGGCCGAAGCGCAGCCCGTACACGGGCTCCCCGTCACGCACCGGTCCCATCACCCACCAGGGCCCGAGGTCGGCCAGCAGCCGGCCGGTCCGCGGATCCAGGATGCCCACCGGCGAGAAGTCCCACCGCCCCTCGTCGTCCGCGGCGGCGACCAGCCGGCCGGCGTGCTCGGCGTAGACATTCCACCGGCCGCTGCGCCACAACACGCGACCGGTGGCCGGATCCAGCACGTCGGTGCCGCCTCGGGGACCGCTGCGGCAGAGCACCGTGACGCAGGCGTCGCCGAGCGACGCCCGGTCGATCGGCGCGGGCACGCTCCAGCGCCGGTTCAGCCGATCGACCTCGTACGCGACGAGTTCTCCGTCGTCCCGGTCGATCAGCACGAGGTCGTCGATCATGCGGAGCGCCACCGGCACGGGCGGCGCGGACCCGGCCGGGTCGGTCCGCGCCGACAGATCCACGGTCCGGATCACCCGGCCGGTCGACGGGTCGAGCAGCCGCAGGCGACCCGCCGGCAGCAGGTCGGCAAGCAGCGAGACGCGACCGGTGTCCCGGTCCACCCGCGCTCCCCGCACCGTCCCCGGCGGGTACTCGATCAACCAGCGCTCGTTGCCGGTGACCGGGTCGACGGCGCGCAGGTTCTCCCCGTACCGCAGCGGATCCGCTTCCGACGGCGACCCGGGCGGGCTGAGCGGCGAGCCGAGGAGCGCGTCTCCGGCCGCGGTGATCCCCTCGAACCGGGCGATCCGCTGCCAGCGCGTCGCGCCGGTCGACCCGCGCACCGCCGCCACCTGTTGCGGATTGGACTGCCAGGAGGTGAACAGCAGGATGTCACCCACCCGGTCGAGGAACTGCGTGGGCCGGTCGAACGGCACCGACAGCCGCGTCCGGCCGAGTGGCCGGCCGTCCGGCAGGGCGTGCACGGCGATCTCCGGCACCCGGACGATCGTCGGGTCGTTCGTGATCGGGTCGGCCAGGTACAACCGGTCATCGGCGATGATCACCTGTGTGCCGAGCCGTGCCGACAGGATCGCCTCCGGCAGCGGCCGGGCCAGCGGTGCGCCACCGGTGAGGCCGACCAGCAGCAGCACCAGCACGCCGGCGAGCAGCACCGGCCGCCGGGCCGGCGGACCACGACGACCGGAGTCGTCGTCGACCGCCGGACCGGTTCGGTCGCCCAGCTCGATGACGGCCACCCCGGTCACCTCCGTCACGTACCGCCGGCGCCTCCAGGCCGAGCGGCGCGGTGGACCGCCGAAGCCGCCGACATGCCCGGCCCGGACCGCACCGGTCCACTCGCCTGTACGATGTCGCGTCGTGCCTGTCTCGGTCGTGGACGACCCGTCCGCCGGACCCACCGGACCCGGTGGGTCGGCGCCGGCGCGACGCCGTACGCCCACCCGCGTCGATCTGCTGGTCATCGGAGCGTACGCCGTGCTCGGTGTCCTCGTCTGCGCCAGCTACTGGGTGGACGTGAACCAACGGGTCTCCTCCCACCTGCCCACCGACCACAGCTGGTTCGAGTGGCTGTTCTCGCACGGCGCCTACTCGGTGCGGCACCTGGAGAACCCGCTGTTCTCCGACCGGCAGAACTTTCCCGACGGCGTCAACCTGATGGCGAACACGTCGCTGCTCGGCGTCACGCTGCCCATGTCGCCGATCACCATGCTGTTCGGCCCGCAGGTGGCGTACGCGCTCTACCTGGGTCTGGCGCTGTCCGGCACGGCCGCGACGGCGTACTGGGTGCTGCGCCGGGGCCTGGTCCGGTCACGGGCCGCGGCGGCCCTGGCCGGTGGCTTCCTCGGCTTCGCGCCCGGCATCGTGCACCACGCCAACGGCCAGCCCAACTTCGCCTCGAACTTCCTGCTGCCGCTGATCGTGGGCCAGGTGCTGAGGCTGGGTCGACCCGGCCGGCGGTGGCGGCGAGACGGACTGACCCTCGGCCTTCTCGTGACGTACCAGATCTTCATAAACGAGGAGATGTTGCTGCTCACCGCGCTCGCCTGCGCGGTGATCGTCATCGCGTACGCGGTGCAGCGGCCACGGGACCTTCGGGCCCGGCTGCTGCCCGCCGCGGGGAGCCTCGGCCTCGGTGCCGGACTCACCCTGCTGCTGGCCGCCTATCCACTGTGGTTCCAGTTCAACGGCCCGCAGTCCTACCGCGGCCTGCAGGGCGGGGTGTTCCACAACTGGGGCGAGGATCTGGCGGCGTTCGTCACCTTCGCCCGGGACACCGTCGCCGGCACGCCGGCGGTGGAGGAGACCATCGGCGTCACCGAGCAGAACACCTGGCTCGGCTGGCCACTGGTGCTGCTGATCCTGGTCGCCATCCCGATGCTGTGGCGGCGGTCGGTGCCCGCCCGGATCGCCACGGTGCTGATCGTGGTGTTCGGCGTGCTGTCGCTCGGTCCGTCCGTGCGGCTGAACGCACAGGACACCGGCCTGTACGGCGTGTGGCACTACCTGCCGGACGATCTGCCGCTGGTGGAGATGATGATGCCCACCCGGCTGAGCCTGGTGCTGGTCGCCGCCGTGGGGGTGCTGATCGCCCTGGCCTGGGACCAGCTCGCCGCCGGACGTGGCCCGGTGAGCGACGACAGCCGGGCGAGCGACGACAGCCGGGCGAGCGACGGCCGCGACCTGGAACCCGACCGGGCCGGCGACGAGTCCGGCCGGGTCGGTCGGTGGTTCCGGCTGGCCGGGTACGCGGCGATCGCGGTGGCGCTGCTGCCGCTGTTCCCGGAGCCGCTGCCGGCCAAGCACATCGACCCGCCGCCGCACTTCATCACCTCGGGCGGCTGGCGGCCGTACGTCCCCGAGGGTCGGAGCCTGGTGCCGGTGCCGCTGCCGAACAACGTGCAGGGCCTCACCAGCCTGCGGTGGAGCGCGCTCACCCGACACGAGTTCCCGGTCCCCGGCGGCTACTTCATCGGCCCGGGACCCGAGGGCGAGGGCATCTTCGGCGTGGCACCACGCCCCACCACCGGGCTGATCTACCGGGTGGCCGACGGTGGCGATCAGCCGGCCGTCGGGCCGGAGCAGCGCGCGCAGGCCGTCGAGGACCTGCGCTACTGGCGGGCGTCCGTGGTGGTGCTCGGCGCGCATCCCCGGCAGGACGAGCTGCGCGCGCTGGTCACCGAGCTGCTCGGGCCGCCCCGCCGGGTAGACGACGTCTGGCTGTGGGACGTCCGGTCGGTGGTCGGCTGAGCGGGCCGGCGGGGGACGCTCAGTCCACAAGCGGACGCACGTCCCAGACCCAGGCTCCGCCGATCATCCGGCCGGGACCGAGTAGTTGGTCCACGGTCGCCTTGACCGGGCCCCCGTAGGTCAGGCCGCCCTGGACCACCACCGCGGCCCGCCAGTGGCGCAGGTCCTCGACGGCCTGCGCGCGCTGCTCGGGGCCCACCGACGCCACCTCCCCGGTGGCGGCCACCCGGTCCAGCAGCACGGCGGTCGGCCGGTCCGGGGAGCCCCACCGGGCGTGCGGGTCGTCCGGTCCGGTGGGACCGATGAAGTATCCGCCGGGCGCGGTGAAGGCGACGCCGGTTCGGGCCGACCAGTACATCCCGGCCGTGGCCTCGCTGCCCTTCGTGGGGGGCACCGGGACCAGAGTGCGGCCGGGGGGAACGTACTCGCGCCACTGCCCGCTGGCCACGAAGTCCGGCACCGGCCAGGCCGGCTTGGTCCGGATCGGCGTGGGCGCCACCGGGAGCAGGACGGCGACGATCGCTCCCGTCCACAGCAGACGGACCGGCGGGCCGCCCGACGGGAATCGGCCTGTCGCGGACCGGCCCGCCGGCTGGGAACGCCGGTAGACCCCGTCGAGGGAGAGAGCGACCAGGATGCCCAGCACCGGGATGCAGATCAGCGCGAATCGCGCCGGCACCACAAGGTCGATCATGGGAAGTTCGGTCACCAGCCGGTACGGGCCCGGCAGGCCGGTGTCCATCCGGCGGTACCGGATCTCGGTGCCCAGGGAGAGCAGCGCGAACAGCACCCCGACCAGGGTCAGCGCCCGGACCAGCGGCCGGCGCCACTGCCAGTACGCGATCACGGCGGCGAGCACGATGAGGCCGAGGCCGAAGAACGAACTCTCCTCGGACAGGTTGGGCGACAGGTGGCCGGGCACCGCGTCGCTGCCGGTGAGCGACTGCCGGGCCATCGCCGTGTACGACGCCAGGTCCAGGTTGTGGCTGCTCGGGGTGAACGGCATGTCGCGGTAGTGCGCCGGACCGAAGAACTGGAACCACAGCGGATACGCCAGGACCACGGCGGCGCTGAGCGCGCCGACGGCCAGCCGGCCGCTCACCGGACCCACCCACTCGCGGGCCCGCCGCGGGGAGGCGACCGCGTATCCCACCACGAACAGCCCGGTGGCCAGGACCGCGAGGACCAGCACCTCCTCGCCGAGGAAAATCTGGTACGTCACAAGCGCGCCCAGCAGCAGGCCGCGCCGCACCGTCCGGTCCCGACCCGGGTGGAACACCACGGCGAGGATCGCCGGCACCAGGAACTGCGAGATCATGTGCAGGTGGCAGGTGGCCTGGGAGATCATCCCGGGAGCGAAGCCGCAGAACAGCCCGCCCACCGCCGCGGCGACACGCGACCGGACCAGTCGCCGGGACAGCAGCAGGTACCAGGCGGCGGCGGTGCCGGCCAGGCAGAGCACGATCGCCAGCCGCAGCGTCACGGTTGGCCCGAACGCCCAGGTGACCGGGGCCAGCGGCACCCCGATCCCGAGGACCGAGGTGTTGGCCATCAGGTTGACGCCGTCCGGCGCGTTCAACTGGGTGGTGTAGAGCGGGTTCTCCAGGTGGCGTACGGCGCGGGCCGCGTGCGCCAGCATCCACTCGAACAGGATCTGGTCGTTGTCGGCCAGCACCATCCGGTCCAGGTGCCGCCACAGCCTGGCGGTGACAAGCATTCCGAGGCCGACGAAACCCGCGATGACGTACGCGTCGAGGAGTGCCGGGCGCCGCCAGCCCCACCGCCGGCCCGTCTCCGCCCCGGGCGTTTCGGACCGGTCCTCGCCGGATCGGGTGCCCGTCGAGGCGGCAGGGCCGGGGCCGGCGCCGGGGTCGGTGCCGGTGGTGGGGCCGGTGCCGGGGTCGCCGCCGGTGGTGGGGCCGGTGCCGGTGGTGGGGCCGGTGCCGGTGGTGGGGCCGGTGCCGGTGCCGTTCCCGCCGGCCGCGACCCGTCGGCCGGTGTCTGGATCACCGGCCGTGCCGACGGGGTCGGCCGTGGGCATCAGGCGGTCCGGCCGCTGATCGGACGGACGTCCCACACCCAGACGTCGGACTGTTGCCGGGCCGGGCCGACCAACTGCTCGACGGTGCGCCGCAACGCGTCGGCGTTGTGCTCCCGTAGCGGCAGCACCAGGATGGCGGCCCGCCAGTGACGGAACTCGTCCTGGGCCCGCCGGCGTTGGCGCTCGGTCGGGGTGACCGGCCGGCCGGTGGTGGCCACCTCGTCGAGCAGTTCGCCCACGCCGCTCGGCCGGCCGCCGAACCTGCCGGAGTCGCCGGTGTTGCCGTTGCGCGGGGCCAGGAAGTACCCGCCGGGGATCTTGAACCCGAGATTGGTGGCGGCGGCCCACCGCATGCCGTGGGTGTGGCCCATCGCCGGCACCGGGATCGGCACCAGGGTCTCGTCCTCGCCGACGTACGGCTTCCACTCGCCGGAGGTGATGAAGAGCGGCACCGCCGGACGGGTGATCTCGGTCAGCGGGATGGGCAGGATCGGCACCAGGGCGATCGCCAGCGCGCCCACCGCGACCCGCCGGACCACTCGCCGGTCGCCGACCTGGAGCCGCCAGGCGCGTTCGACGCCCAGTGCCAGCAGCAGCCCGATCACCACCGAGGTGATCAGCCCGAACCGGGTGGGCACGACCGCGTCCAGCAACGGCGCCCGGACCAGCAGGTCCCACGGTCCCCAGACGGCACCACGGTGCCAGTAGGAGATCCGCTCCCCCAGCGACAGAACTGCGAACAGCAGGCCGGTGACCGCCAACGCCCGGACGATGACCTCGCGCCGCAGCCAGATCACGATCGCCACGGTGAGCAGCGCCAGGCCCCATCCGAAGAAGGCGTTCTCCTCCGAGTAGTTGGGAGCGAGGTTGGCGTTTCCCCGCTCGTTGCCGCCCAGCGTCGCGGTGCCGGGGTTGACGAACGCCGCCAGGTCGTTGCCGTAGTCCCGGACCGCGTCGCTCAGCCCGTGGTACGCCTGCGGGCCGGCGAACTGCACGTACAGGGGATACGCAAGCAGGCTCCCGGCGACCACCGCGCACACCGCCAGCCCGATGCCCAGCGGTCGCCACGCCGTCCGCCACCGGTACGGCTGCTGCGCCAGCACGGCCAACAGGAACACCCCACAGGCCAGCGCGGTGAAGAGCAGGATCTCCTCGTTGATGAACGCCTGGTAGGTCACCAGCGCCGCCAGCAGCAGCCCGTCCCGCACCGGCCGCCGGGAGCGGGTCAGCACCATGACCCGCCAGACGATGAACGGCAACAGGAACTGGCTGATGATGTTCGGATGCCAGTTGGCGTGGGAGAGCATGGCCGGGGAGAAACCCAGGAACCAGCCACCGACCATCGCCGCCAGCGGCACCCGGACCACGTGCCGGGACAGGACGTAGTACCAGGCGTACGCCGTGCCAGCCAGGCCGAGGGTCACCAGGGTCACGAACGACACCGCCGGGCCGAACAGCAGCGTGATTGGCACCATCGGGATGCCAAGACCGAGGATCGCCGTGTTGGCCATCAGGTTCACGCCGTCGGGGTAGTTCAGCCGGTCGGTGAAGAACGGGAACTCACCGTGCAGCACCACCCGCACCGAGTGGGCGAGAAAGTACTGCACCTGGGCCGGATCACTGCTGTAGAGAGGTGCGACCCGCCGAGCCGGGTTGAGCCAGATCTGGCTCGTCACCCAGACGCCGGCCAGCAGGAACACGCCGAGCACCGCAAGGTCCCGCCGCCAGGTCGGCCAACGCCGGTGTCGGTCCGCCGGACGCTCGGCGGTGCCGGCAGGCGTCGCGGTGCCGGCAGGCGTCGCGGTGCCCGGTTGATCCGTGCTGGCCCCCGGGCCGTCCGGTCCAGGCCGCTCGCCGGGTACGGGTGTGCCGGCTGCCGAGGCCTCCCGTGCCGAGCCGTTCACCCGCCGGTCCGCCTCGTCCACCCGGGCAGATCGGCTCCCGTTGGCGGCCCGGTCGGCCGGCGCGCCGGCCTCGTCGGTGGCCGCCTTGCTGGTGGCACGCCTGCCGGACCCGGGCTCCTCCGGGTCCGACGGCGGATCGAGGCTGGGCTCGGCAGGAGTCACAGTCGGCGGAGTCTACCGGAGCGGTGGAGGCGGGCCGGCGCGACCGGACCCACCGGGCCGACGGGTCGCGGCGGGTGCGAGTCGGCCCGGGAACGGGTACGCACCATGGACCGAGCTTACCGAGGCGCGGCCCGGAGCCGGCCGCGAATTGCGTACGATGTGGCTTCCGCCGAGATGAGGGAGCGCGGATCGTGAGGGATGTCCGCCGTCGGGTCGCGCCGGTCGTCGCGGCGACGCTCGCAGTGCTGGTCGGCGGCTGCGGTGGTGCGCCGCAGCCGCCGACGGCGGTGCTGCGCGCCGGATTCGACACGCTCGACGGCACGCTGGCTGTGTGGCCGGCACGGGGCGCCCTGGCCGGTCAGCCGCAGGCGACGGCCGAGGTGAGCCGGGCGGTGGCGGACTGGCGATCCCCCGCCGGCGACCGGGTCTACCTGCCGGCCTCCGGCATCCTGTGGCTGGGCGAGATCGGTGGTCGCCAGCTCGCGCTGGTCGCCGCGAGCGTCCCCGGCACCAGCGCCTCGTGGCTGCTCCAGCTCACCGGCACCGGAGCGGCGGTCAGTGTGGAACGGGCCGTGGAGTACCCCGACCCCGGCTACCTCGTCTACGCCGACGTGCTGCCGGTGGCGCTGCCCGACGGACGGCATTACCTGACCTCGGCCCGGGTCGAGAAGCTGACTGGTCCGTCCGGCACACCGGTGGCCACCACCGACGGGCTCACCGACCGGGTGGACGTGCCGGCCTGCGCCCCCGTGCAGCTCACGGCGACGCTACGGGAGACGGACTCGCTGCCCAACGGCAAGGCCGCCGACCGGCTCGTCGATCTGGGCACCGGCATCGAGTCGCCGCGCTATCCGATGATCAGCGACGAGTCCGGTACGGCGCTCACCGCGTTGGACGGGCTGGACACCTGCGCGCTGGCCGCCGACGACGGTCCGTTCGGCAGCGTGGAGCGGCGGATCACCGGCCGGCCGGCACCCCAGTCGGTCCCGGCATCATGGCCGATCGACCGGCTCACCACCCGCCCGCTCGGCGAGGTCAGCCTGTCCCCCGACGCCTCCGCCGACCTCGATCAGATCAGCTGGCGGACCGACGAGGGCATCATGACCTCCGTCGTGCTGCGTCGATCGGACGCTGCCCCGGTGGCCAGCCCGGCCGACCGGTACAACCCTCTCCAGAGCTACGACCTGACGGTCGCGGACCGGGAGTACCTCGTCCTTGTCTGGCGGGCCGCCCCGGACAACTCGGTGTCGGTGCCCGCCGGGATGAGGCGGCTGGTCGACCGGCCGGGCCTCGTGGTGGTCGACCGGCCGGCGGAGAAACGGACGTTCAGCCTCGCCACCCCGGACAAGACGTACTACCGCTCGGCGGGCGGCTGACCGCACGGGCGGCCACGGAGATCCCACCCGGACGACGCGCGTCGGGGTCGCGACGGTCGCCGTCCGGCGGCCGGCGCGACCCCGCGACGGTCAGCTCCGCGAACCGCGCCCCTTCGCCGGCTTGCCGTTCTCCCGGGTCTCCGGGTTGCCGTCGGCCGGCATTCGCACGGGGTCGATCGGCTCCTCCAGGGACGAGACCCAGCCGGTGATGTCCCGTGCCACGTCCTGGGCGGTGAGTCCCAGGTCGGCGAGGATCTGTGCCCGGGTGCCGTGCGGGTGCCAGGCCACCGGGACGCCGAGGTCGCGCAGCGGCACCCGGACGTCCGCGTCGCGCAGCGCCTTGGCCAGCGCGTCGCCGATGCCTCCGGCGCGTACGCCGTCCTCCACGGTCACCACCAGGCGGTGCTGGGCGGCGAGGGTTACCAACTCGGTCGGCACCGGGCGGACCCAGCGCGGGTCCACCACGGTCACCCCGTAGCCCTGCTCGGCGACCCGGTTCGCCACCTCGACCGCGAGCTGACCGAAGGCGCCCACGGCCACCAGCAGCACGTCGGTGCGGGCCGACTCGGCCAGCACGTCGACCTGACCGCCCGGCCCGTCGCCGTCCGGCGTGCCGATCCGGCGGACCGCCGGCAGGTCCGTCGCCACCGAGCCGGTGGGGAACCGGACGACCGTCGGTCCGTCGGTCACGGCGACCGCCTCGCGCAACTCCTCGCGCAGGGTGGCGGCGTCCCGGGGGGCGGCCAACCGGAGGCCGGGAACCACGCCGAGGATGGACATGTCCCAGATGCCGTAGTGGCTCGGCCCGTCCGGACCGGTCATCCCGGCCCGGTCCAGGACGAACGTCACCGGCAGCCGGTGCAGTGCCACATCCAGCAGGACCTGGTCGAACGCCCGGTTGAGGAAGGTCGCGTAGAGCGCCACCACCGGGTGCATCCCGCCCAGCGCGAGACCGGCCGCCGAGGTGACCGCGTGCTGCTCGGCGATGCCGACGTCGTAGACCCGGTCCGGGTGCTTGCGGGCCAGTGACGCCACCCCGGTGGGTTCGGCCATCGCCGCGGTGATCGCCACCACGTCGGGCCGCTCGTCGGCGATGGCGATCAACTCGTCCCGGAAGACGTGGGTCCACTTGACCGAGGGTGCGGCGAGCAGCTTGCCGGTCTCCACGTCGAAGGCGCTGCTCGGGCTGTGCAGGCAGTCGGCCTCGTCCTCCTCCGCCGGCCGGTAGCCGTAGCCCTTCCGGGTCACCGCGTGCACGATCACCGGTCCGCCGAAGTGCTTCGCCGAGCGCAGCGCGGACTCCATGGCGGCCTCGTCGTGCCCGTCGACCGGGCCGACGTACTTGATGCCCAGATCCTCGAACATCGCCTGCGGGGCGACCGCGTCCTTGATCCCCTTCTTGACCGCGTGCAGCACCTCGTACATCGGCCGGCCCACCAGCGGGGTGGAGCCGAGGGCGTCCTTGACCGTGTCGAGCACCTTCTCGTAGCCGGGATTCAGCCGCAGCGCGGAGAGGTGGTCGGCCAGCCCGCCGATCGTCGGGGCGTACGAGCGGCCGTTGTCGTTGACCACGATGACCAGCGGGTTGCCGGCGGTGGCGATGTTGTTCAGGGCCTCCCAGCACATGCCCCCGGTCAGCGCGCCGTCGCCGACCACGGCGACCACGCTGCGCTCCTCACCACGCAGCGCGTACGCCTTGGCCAGCCCGTCGGCGTAGGAGAGCGCGGTGGAGGCGTGGCAGTTCTCGACCAGGTCGTGTTCGCTCTCCGCCTGGTGCGGATAGCCGGACAGCCCGCCGCGCTGGCGGAGCTGGTCGAAGCCGTCCTGGCGGCCGGTCAGCATCTTGTGGACGTACGCCTGGTGCCCGGTGTCGAACAGAAAGCGATCCCTGGGCGAGTCGAACACCCGGTGCATGGCGATCGTCAGCTCCACCACACCGAGGTTGGGACCGAGGTGCCCGCCGGTGCGGGCGACCTTCGCGACCAGGAAGTCACGGATCTCGGCACCGAGGACCTTCAGCTGTTCGGCGGACATCCGCTTGACGTCCTCGGGGTTACGGACGGAGCGGAGCAGGCCACCGTCGGTTGCCGGATCCTCGTCAACACTCATGACGGAAGAGTCTATCGGCCCTCACGCCACCCGCAGCTCGGGCTTGGATCACCGTCACCGGATCGCCACACCCGGAGGCACGTCCGGGCCAACGGGATCCGCCGAACCGGCCGGTCAGTTCGGACGCTGAGCCGGTCCGCAGCGGCATACCGGTCGATACGATCGGCCGGTGAGTGGGGGGCCACGAGACACGTCCGTCCCCGACCGCGAGGTCCCGCCGATGCCCGTCCCCGATCGGTCACCCCCGCCCGGCCCGCCCCGCTGGACCTGGCCGTTGCGGCAGATGCCGCACGGCCGGCGACCGGCCGGTGACCGCGCGGCGCCCCGGGCCTCCGGGCGGTACGCGGCGGGCCAGCTCCTGGCGCTGGTACTGGTGGCGCTCCTGGCCCTACCCGCCCTACCGGCGCTGATCCTGGTGGTCCTCTGGCTCCGCCACCGCGACACCGCCACCCGTCGCCGCTGATCCCTCACCAGCTCCGTCGCCCCCTCGCCGGCTCCGTCGCCCCCTCGCCGGCTCCGTCGCCCCCTCGCCGACTCTGTTGATCAAGAGATCTGCGTCATCCCCCCGGCGTGTCATGACGCAGATCTCTTGATCAACGCGGGCAGGCGGAGGCGGGAGCGGGGGCGACGCGGAGGCGGCGCGGGCCCGGGTCGGCCGCCGGTTGCCGGCTGGTCGGCGCCGGGGCGGGCCAGCCGGCGGCCGTCCAGCAACCCAGCACCGCCGGCTCGGCGGCGCCGGTCACCGACGGCAGCGACCCGGGCAGCCCGTGCCAGGACAGCCAGCCGAGCAGCCCGAACGCGTACGCCTCCTTGGCCTGCGCCGGCACGCCGAACTCGTCGCTGAGCCGCAGCCGCCAGCGCCCCGCGCCGAGGTCCGCCAACCGTCCGGTCAGCACCGGATTGCGCACCCCACCCCCGGCGGCGATGACCTCGGTCACCCGATGCCGGTCGCAGGCCGCCGCCACGGCGCGCGCGGTGAGTTCGGTCACCGTGGCGATCACGTCGTCACCGGGCACCGGCCCGGCCACCGCCGACAGGTGCCGATCCAGGTAGCCGGCATGGAACAGTTCCTTGCCCGTGGACTTGGGCGGCGGGGCGGCGTAGTACGGCTCGGCGAGCAGGCGTGCCAGCAGCCCCTCGTGCACCCGCCCGGCCGTGGCCCGGCGGCCGTCGATGTCGTACGGCTCGCCATGGAACCGGAGCGTGGCGGCGTCGATCAGGGCGTTGGCCGGCCCGATGTCGTACCCGAGCACCGGCGCCGGCGGCGCGACCACCGTGAGGTTGGCGATGCCGCCGAGGTTCAGTGCCGCGCGCGCCAGCGGCGGACCTCCGGCCGTCGCACCGCCCGGTCCGTCCCCCAAGGCCGCGCCGACCCGCCCGTCCTCCGCCGCCGCGCCGACCCGCCCGTCCTCCGCCAGCAGCAGCGCGTCGAAGGCCGGCACCAGGGGCGCCCCCTGGCCACCGGCCGCGATGTCGGCGGTACGCAGGTCGGACAGCACCGGAAGCCCGGTACGGCGGGCGATCCAGGCCGGCGCACCGAGCTGCAGGGTGCCGCGGGCCCGACCACCGTCGACCCAGTGGAACACCGTCTGGCCCGGCGAGACGACCAGGTCAGCCCGACCACCGGCCAGCTCCAGGCCGACCGCCGCCGCGTCGGCGAACACCTGACCGAGCCGGGCGTCGAGCCGGCAGACCGCCTCGACGCCGCTGGCTGCCGGCGGCAGCACCGCCGCGATCGCGGCGCGCAGGTCGTCGTCGTACGCCAGACCGCGGGTGCCGACCGGACGCAACCAGAGCGTCTCCCCGTCGCGGTGCCAGTCCGCCACCGCCACGTCGACCCCGTCGTACGAGGTGCCGGACATCAACGAGACGGTACGCATCAACCGAGCGCCGGAACCAGCAGCCCGACGCACTCCACGTGCTGGGTCATCGGGAACAGGTCGTACGCGCGCAGCGCCGCCAGCCGCCAACCCGCGTCCACGAACGTCCGTACGTCCCGGGCGAACGCCGCCGGGTCGCAGGCGACGTACGCGACGGCCCGGGCGCCCGACCGGGTGATCGCGGTGCTGACGTCCCGGCCGGCGCCCGTCCGGGGCGGATCGAGCACCACCAGGTCGACCGGGCCGGTGATCCGGCGGCGGCCCAGGGCCCGCTCCACCCGGGCGGCCACCACCTCCACCTGGGGCAGGTCCGCCAGGTTCTCCCGGGCGGCGGCGACGCCCACCGGGTCGGCCTCGACCAGGGTGATCCGGCCCTCCGGGCCGAGCGGACCGGCCAGTGCCGCGGCGAAGAGGCCGGCTCCGCCGTACAGGTCCCAGGCCGACTCGCCGACGACCGGAGTGAGCAACTCCAGCACCGCCGTCCCGAGGGTGTCCGCGGCGGCCGGATGCACCTGCCAGAACGCGTTGGCGGGCAACCGCCAGATCCGGCCGACGGCCGCCTCGCGTACCGTCCCGGAGCCACGGACGAGGCGTTCCCCGGCGGCCGAGACGGCCCGCGCGGTCACGTCTCCCCCGGTGCTGGCGACCGTCGAGATCTCCTCCGCGTCGGGCCAGCGGTGTCCGGCGGGAGCCAGCACCGGCAGCTCCTGGATGGCCGGGTGGGCGATCCGGCACCGGTCGATCGGCACCACCTCGTGCGAACGGTGCTTGCGCAGCCCGGCCCGGCCGGCGGCGTCCACGGTGTAGCGCACCCTCGACCGCCAGCCGAGCTGCCCGCCGGGCACCGGCCGCACGGTCGGGTCGAGCGCGTCGATCTCCGCCTCCGGCAGCCGGCCGAGCCGGGCCAGTTGCTCCCGAACCACCGCAGTCTTCCAGGCGAGCTGCGCGTCCGGCGCGACGTGTTGCAGGTCGCACCCGCCGCACCGGTCCGGTTTCGCGTACGGACACGGGGGCTCGACCCGGTCGACGGCGGGCGTCAGCACGGTCACCGCGTCGGCGCGCAGGAACCCGCGATGCGACTCGGTGATCTCGGCGACCACCCGTTCCCCCGGCAGGGCGTGCCGGACGAAGACCACCTGCCCCTCGTGCCGCGCCACGCAGTGCCCGCCGTGCGCGGGCGGGCCGACCGTCAGCTCGACCCGCTCCGCCTCCTCCGCGGTCATCGGCCGGCCTCCGGCCCGCCAACGCCACCGCCCGGCCGATGCCCGCCAGGACCATCGCCCGGCCGGTCCCCGGCAGCACCGGCGTCCGGTCGATCCCCGCCAGCGACAGCGCCTGAGCCGCCCCCGGCAGCCCCGGCACCATCGGCAGCCCCGATGGTCCCGACAGCAGCATCGGCCACCGGGTCCCCGCCGGCCGCTCCGGTCGGGGCGCCCAGCATCGCCGCCGCCCGCGGTCCGCGCGCCGGTCCGCGGGTGAGGGTGGCGTCCAGCCGGTCGAGGTTCTTGGCCGCCGACGACTGGAGCTGCCAGGGCACGCTGGTGACCATCACCCCCGGCTCGAACAGCAGTCGGGTCTTGAGCCGCAGCGCGCTCTGGTTGTGCAACAGGTTCTCCCACCAGTGGCCGACGACGTACTCGGGAATGAAGACGGTGACCACGTCGCGCGGTGACGCCCGCCGGGCCGACGCCACGAAGTTGATGATGGGCCGGGTGATCTCCCGGTACGGGGAGTCGATGACGGTGAGCGGGACGGGCACCTCCCGGCGCTCCCACTCGGTCTGGATCGCCCGGGTGTCCTGCTCGTCCACGTTGACGGTGACCGCGGTAAGCGTGTCCGGCCGGGTGGCCGTGGCGTACGCGATGGCCCTCAGGGTCGGTTGGTGCACCTTGCTGACCAGCACGATGGCGTGATTCCGGGCCGGCAGCACGGGCCGCCCCTCGTCGTCCGGGGTCAGCTCGCGGGCCACCGTGTCGTAGTGCCGGCGGATGGCCAGCATCAGGCCGTAGATGACGGCCATCGCGGCGATGGCGATCCACGCCCCCAGCAGGAATTTGGTGACCAGCACGATGACAAGCACGGTCGCGGTCATCGCCATGCCGAAGGCGTTTATCGCCCGGGACCGCAGCATGCGCCGGCGGGCCTCGGGATCGCGGGCGGTGGCCAGCAGCCGGTTCCAGTGCCGGATCATGCCGGCCTGGGACAGCGTGAACGACACGAAGACGCCCACGATGTAGAGCTGGATCAGGCGGGTGACCTCGGCCTGGAAGGCGGCGATCAGAACGATGGCGAGCAGCGCCAGCGCGACGATGCCGTTGGAGAAGGCCAACCGGTCGCCCCGGGTGTGCAACTGCCGGGGCAGGTACCGGTCCTGGGCGAGGATCGAGCCCAGCACCGGGAAGCCGTTGAACGCGGTGTTGGCGGCCAGGAACAGGATCAGCGCCGTCACCCCGGCCACCATGAAGAGCAGGATCGAGCCGGAGCCGAACACCGTCTCGCCGAGTTGGGTGGTGACCGTCTTCTGCACGTACCCCTCGGGGCCGCTCACGATCTGCAGCTCCGGGTCCTCGACGAACTGCAGGCCGGTGAGCCGGGCCAGCCAGATGTTGCCGACCAGCATCGTGACGGCCACCAGACCGAGCATCAGCAGGGTGGTCGCCGCGTTGCGGCTTTTCGGCGGCCGGAAAGCCGGCACGCCGTTCGAGATGGCCTCCACCCCGGTCAGCGCGGCGCAGCCCGAGGAGAAGCTCCGCAGCAGCAGGAAGACCAGGGCGAAGCCGGTGACCGCGTGCTCCTCCTTGATCACCAGGTCGGCGCTGGGCGCGCGCAGGTCGTCGCCCAGGACGAAGATCCGGACCAGCCCGGTCAGCAGCATCCCGATGATGACGATCATGAAGCCGTACGTCGGGAGGGCGAACGTGTTGCCCGACTCGCGCAGCCCGCGCAGGTTCACCGCGGCGAGCACGGCCACCGCGGCCACCGCGATGCCCACCTTGTGCGTGGCGACGAACGGCACCACCGAGCCCAGGTTTGCCACCCCGGAGGAGACCGAGACCGCCACCGTGAGGATATAGTCCACGAGCAGCGCGCTGGCCACCCCGACACCGAACCGGGGGCCGAGGTTGACGGTCGCCACCTCGTAGTCGCCGCCACCCGACGGGTACGCGTGCACGTTCTGCCGGTAGCTGGCGACCACGGTGAGCATGACCACCACCACCGCGAGCGCCACCCACGGTGAGAAGAAGTACGCCGACGCCCCGGCGATGGACAGGGTCAACAGGATCTCGTCCGGGGCGTAGGCGACGCTGGACAACGCGTCCGAGGCGAAGACCGGAAGGGCAACCCGCTTCGGCAGCAGGGTGTGCTGAAGCTTGTCCGATCGGAACGGCCGGCCGAGCAGGAGCCGCTTCAGCAGAGAGGTGGATCTGGCCACAACCGGTAAGGGTACGACCGGCACACCGCCGCCCGCCGCCGGGAGGCTGATCACGCCGAGTGGCGCCGACGGGAGTACCGTGCCCCGGGCGCGAACGCGGGGCACGGCGTGGCACGCTGACCGTGGGACCCGTCCGGTGCGGGTGGCGCCAGTCAGTCCGGGAGGAAGCCGTGCACATCGTGATCATGGGATGTGGCCGGGTGGGCTCCACCCTCGCGCACAGCCTGGAGGCCCGCGGCCATTCGGTGGCCGTGGTCGACCAGGACGCCGACGCCTTCCGGAGACTCGGCCCCGATTTCGGCGGGATCACCGTGACCGGCATCGGGTTCGACCGGGACGTCCTGCGGGAGGCCGGCATCGAACGAGCCGACGCGTTCGCCGCGGTCTCCAGCGGCGACAACTCGAACATCATCTCGGCCCGGTTGGCCCGCGAGACGTTCGCCGTGTCCCGGGTGGCGGCCCGCATCTACGACCAGCGCCGGGCCCAGGTCTACGAGCGGCTCGGCATCCCCACCGTCGCCACCGTCCGGTGGACGGCGGACCGGATGGTTCGGCACCTGGTCCCCGAGGGCGACGTCGAGATCTTCCGTGACCCGACGAGCACCGTCTCGATCATCGAGGTGCCGATCCACAAGGACTGGGTGGGCCGCCCGCTGCGCGAGTTGGAGGAGGCCACCGGCGCCCGCACCGCGTACGTGCAGCGCTTCGGCATCGGTGCCCTGCCCACCGCCGGGACCGTCATCCAGGAGGGTGACCAGTTGTTCATGCTGGTCACCGACGACATCGCGCCGTCGGTCACCACGAGTGCCGGCACCTCCCCGGAGAGGGGTCGTTGACCATGCGGATCGCCATCGCGGGTGCCGGCAATGTCGGCCGCTCGATCGCCCAGGAGCTGATCGAGAACGGACACCAGGTCATGCTCATCGAGCGTCAGCCCCGGATGTTGCTTCCGGAACGGGTGCCGCAGGCCGACTGGGTGCTCGCCGACGCGTGCGAGCTGAGCAGCCTGGAGGAGGCCGACGTCGCGGGCTGCGACGTGGTGGTCGCGGCGACCGGGGACGACAAGGTCAACCTGGTGGTCTCGCTGCTCGCCAAGACGGAGTTCGCGGTCCCCCGGGTCGTCGCGAGGGTGAACCGGGCCGAGAACGAGTGGCTCTTCACCGACCAGTGGGGGGTGGATGTGTCGGTCAGCAAGCCGCGGGTGATGGCCGCCCTCGTCGAGGAGGCGGTGACCGTGGGCGACCTGGTCCGGCTGATGACCTTCCGGCAGGGCCAGGCCAATCTCGTGGAGATCACCCTGCCGCCCACCGCGCCGTACGTCGGACATCCGGTGCGGGAGGTGCCGCTGCCCCGGGACGCCGCGTTGGTGGCGATCCTGCGCGGCAAGCGGGTGCTGGTCCCGACACCGGACGACCCGCTGGAGGCGGGCGACGAGCTGATCTTCGTCTGCACCGCCGAGATGGAGGACGAGGTGCGCGCGGTCGTGCTGGGCGAGAGCGGCTCCGGTGGGCGGTCCCGGCCCGATCGGTGATCCTCGGCGGACCTGTCGAATCGGCCTGGCGGGCGCGTCAGGCCGGCGGTGCGGTCGTCAGACCGCCGGTTCCGCGACCGCCGGCGTCCGGGTCACCCGCCGCACCGCCCAGACCGTGATGATCAGCAGCAGGGCGTACGGCGGGTAGCCGAGCGCCAACCGGGCCACCCCGAGCGCGGTGTCCATGTCAGCCAGGTAGAGCGCGGCCTGCACACCGACCTTGGCCAGCCAGACCACCCCCCACAACACGGTGAGCCAGGTGAACGTGCGCACCAGGCGCGGATCGTCCCGCCAGTCCGACCGGCCCTTGGCGACGATGATCGACCAGATCCAACCCACAAGCGGCTGCCGGACCACCGCCGAGCCGAGCAACACCAGCCCATAGCCGATGCCGTAGAGAATGCCCGGCAGGTAGAACGTCTTCTCATCCCCGGTGCGCCAGGCGATGGCGGCGCCGATCGCGACCCCGACGAGCCCGTTCACCGCGTGCCGGACCGGCCGGCGCTGGGCCAGGCGCAGCCCGGCGATCGCCACCGCCGTCGCCACCGCGGCGACCACCGCGGGCCGAAGGTTCCCGATGATGTTGGCGGCGACGAAGACCACCACCGGGACGCTGGACTCCACCATCCCCCGCCAGCCGCCGAGCTGATCGGCCATCTGCTCGGCGAAGCTGGGCAGGGGCAGCTCATCGGCCGCCGAGCCGCCGCCCTCCGGTCGCGTGGTCGGCGCGGGTCCGGTCGTCATGGGGCCCTCCGTCGCGCGGTCCCGGCCGGTGCCGGCCGTCACCGGGCCGGCTCCAGCTCGTAGTACGGGTTGTAGATGACCTTACGGTCGTCCCGGACGGCCACCCGACCACGCACGATGAGCTGCCGACCGGGCTCGATGCCGGCGATGTGTCGCCGTCCCAGCCACACCAGGGTCACCACGTCGGTGCCGTCATACAGGTCCGCCTCCAGCGTCGGCAGGTTGGTTCGCGGGGTGTAGACCACGGTCCGCAACCGACCGGAGATCGAGACGACCTCGCCCCGGCAGCACTGGCCAGCCGGCTTGCCGCCGGCCTCGGCGCTCTCCTTCCGGAGCTCCTGCGCCTCGATCTCGGCCTCGCTCGCCGTCAGCCGTCGCAGCAGACGTCGGACCGACACGCGGCTCTGGGCGGTCGCCATGACCTCGGTCCATCCTCTCCTCGGCGCGACGGCGCGGACCGGCCGGCCCGTCGTCCCCTCGACGCCAGGGTACGCCGGACGGCCGTCAACGGGAGCCGGGCGGCCCGGGTTCCGCGCGGTGCGGATGCTGCTGGCCGGAGAGGACACCGTCGACCGGCGCGCCGCCGGCCGCCCGCTCCCGCTCGACCTGGTCGGCGAACTCCTTGGGCAACCGCAGGGGCAACGGTTCGAGCACCGGCCGGGGCTCCTCACCCCGATCCACCGCGAGGTTCTCCAGCGCCCGGGCGAGCGGACCGGCGGCCGTCGGATCGGTGGCGACCCGACCCTGGTAGACGGCACGCACCATCCACCGAGGCCCGTCGATGCCAAGGAACCGCAGCTCGACAGGCCCGTCGTCGCTGCGCACGGTGGCCCGCAGCTCGACGCCGTACGCCCCGTCCACCTCCGAGGTGGTGGCGCCCTGTTCCCCCAGCGATGCCAGCAGGTCGGCGCGGACGTCGTCCCAGACGCCCTCGCTGCGCGGCGCCGCGAAGGCACCGAGCTGGAGGGCGCTCTCGCCATGCACCAGCACCACCTGCTGGATCGTGCCGTTCGGGTCGGTCTGCATCCGCACCTCCACCTCCGGCACCGCCGGGATGTGCAGGCTGCCCAGATCGAGCCGCTTTACGTCGTCCGGAGCGTCCGCGATGTCATACGGCCCCCGCTCGGGGACGGCGACGGACTCCTCCGCGACAACGGGCCCCCGCTGGTCACCCTGGGCGTGCCGACCGGACTCCCGGCGTCCCTTCGAGAAGATCACTCTGTCACATCCTTCGTTCGCGACTGCGGGGCTCGCAAAACCGGCTCACTCCTCACGCTCACCCCTGCCACATCCTTCGTTCGCGACTGCGGGGCTCGCAAAACACCCTCACCCCGCCATCCCCTTCGTTCCCGGCCACGGAGCCCGCTCGTCACTCGCTCCGTGCTGGCTGACCAGGCTCCCGTGCCCACCGGTCGACCCGTGCCCGGCCGCCCCGCGCGGGGAGGCCGGCAGCTCCTCCACGAGGTGGAAGCCCGCCCGCTCCACCCGCTGCACGACGAGCTGCGCGATCCGGTCCCCCCGGGAGATCATGGCCGGGCTCGACGCGTCGTGGTTGACCAGGTTGACCATGATCTCGCCGCGATAGCCGGCGTCGACCGTACCGGGCGCGTTCAGCACCGTCACACCCAACCGGACGGCGAGCCCGGATCGGGGGTGCACCAGACCCACGTACCCCTCGGGAAGGGCGATCGCCAGGCCGGTGGGGACCAACGCCCGACCGCCGGGCGGAATCACCACGTCGCGGGCCGCGACCAGGTCCGCGCCGGCGTCACCCGGATGGGCGTACGCGGGCAGCGGTAGCTCCGGGTCGAGCCGCCGCACGGGTACGGGCACAAGCTGGCTCACGGGTCCCCTTTCCTTGGCTCCCTCGGCGAAGCGTCCACCGGTCGTCCGATGACCTTCCCATCCTGCCGGTTCCACAGGTGGCGCCGCGCCGTACCCTCGCAAGGGTGACCGCCCGACCCACCGCCGACACGAGGACCACCGGCTACGCGGAGCGACTGCGGCTGCCTTGGTGGGGTTGGCTCGGCGGGCTGCTGTGCACCGGCCTGCTGGCCACCGAGCTGTGGCTCGGCGGGGGTGGGTTGCGCGCCTGGTTGTCGTACGCCGTCCTGCTGCCGCTGGCGATCGGAGGGTTGTGGTGGCTCGGCCGGATCCGGGTCTCGGTCACCGACGGCGAGCTGCGGGTGGACGACGCCCGGCTCCCGGTGCGGTACGTCGCCGACGCGATCGCCCTGGACGCGGCCGGGCGGCGGGAGGTGCTGGGGGTCGGGGCCGATCCACTGGCCTTCGTGGTGCAGCGCCCCTGGGTGCCGGGCGCCGTACAGGTGGTCCTCGACGATCCGGAGGACCCCACGCCGTACTGGGTGGTCAGCTCGCGGCACCCGGTCCGGCTGGCCGAGGCGATCCTGGCCGCCCGGGAGGCAGCCGGTCCGTGCGACTGACCGTGGCCGTCGCGCCGCCGGACCTAGTCTCGCCGGCCTGGTCGGTCCGGCCCACCGGTCGCCGGTGACCCGGGGTCGGCCGTCCCACCGACGGCTCGCGGAGAACGGCCTGTGCCCCCACCGATGGCCCCGGTTCCGCGGCCGGCGCCGCCGGCGATCGCTCCCGGACCGCCCCGCTTGCGGCGCTGCTTGTCCAGGTCGTCGCGGATCCGGTCGCCGACGCCTCGGGTGGCCCGCCGGTTCAGATAGCCGGCCACGGCCGCGCCGGTGAGGAACGGGCCGAGCGTGGTGAGGTTGCGGCCGAACCGGCGGAGCAGCCGCTCGCGGAGCTCCCGTCGGGCGGCGGTGCTGAGCACGGCTCCCACCCCGACCCCGGGCACCATCGGGTTCACCCCGCGCTGACTGGACCAGGACTGCACCAGTGCGACAGCCCGGTCGGTACGGCTCCCGGGAAGCGGTATCCCGTACACCTCGTGCAGCTCACCGACCAGCTTGAGTTCGACGGCCACCACGACGACGGTCTCGGTGGCCAGCAGCACCGGTGCGGTCAGCAGGGTCGGGGTGGCCACCCACTCGATGGCGGCGACCCCGCCGCCGGCGGCGCCGACTCCGGCCGTCGCCCGGGCGGCGTTGCGGATCAGTCGCTCCGCGAGTTCGTCGTCGTCCAGCCCCGGGAAGTGCCGGTGCAGCGTCTCGCGGTCACGAACGGGCAGGTGCGGCGCCACGTCGCTGACCGCCTCGGCGATCCAGCGAACGGCGGCCCGCGGCTTGAACAGGTCGCCCATCCGGCGGACCCGGAGCCGACCGGCCAGCCCGACGAGTTGCCGGCGGCGCTGAGCCGGCTCGATGTCGTCGGCGGTGAGCGCGGCGACGGCGGACCCGAACTCCGGGTCCGTCTCGACGACCGGTGGGTCCGGGGTGATGCCCGCGGGTCCGCTGCTCTGCTCGGAGCCGGCCGGCGGCGCCGCCGACGGGTCGGCAGCGGCGTCCCGGTCCTGGCTGCTCACCGGCTCGTCCCGGCGATCGGCACGGCTCACATCGACTCCTCGCTGGTCCGGCGGCCAGACTCCGCGTTGGCCCATCCCACGGGCACGGCCGATCCGGTATGCCCGGTCGGCGCATCGGCCGATGTCACAGAGTCAAGCAGCTACCGGCAAGCGCCGCACGTCGGGCCGGCGCCGCCGTCCGCCGTGGGAGCCGGCAGCGGCGGTGTCGCCGTCACTGCCGGCTCGATGTCGGCGCCGCCGGACCGGGTCACACGCACTCGCGGCAGATGAGATCCCCGTTGCGTTCCGTGGCGAGCTGGCTGCGGTGGTGCACCAGGAAGCAGCGGGCGCAGCGGAACTCGTCCTGTTGCATCGGCAGGACCTTCACCGTGAGTTCCTCGTCGGCCAGGTCGGCGCCTGGCAGCTCGAAGCTCTCGGCGACCTCCGCCTCGTCGACGTCGACGGCGCCCGATTGTGAGTCGACCCGCCGTGCCTTGAGTTCCTCGAGGCTGTCCTCGCCGAGGTCGACCTCGTCTCGACGCGGAGCGTCGTAGTCGGTGGCCATCGGTTTCACTCTCCCATGTCGATATAGTCGCTGCCGGTTGTAACGCCGGACGACGGTGTTTCGGTTCCCGCTGGCCGGTCGCTTCTGGGCCGAGCCGGACCCAGCACTCCGTCCGCCCCCGGCGGTCGCGAAGAGACCCCGGCGAGCGCGGTACCTTACCCCCCATTACGCGAGGCATGTATACCGCTCTCGTCCCATGCATGTACGCCCGTGTGCCGGAAGTTGTTCCCAATGTGACTCAGGCGACACGAAGATAGGGGTAGCGGCGGAAGGATCAACGTCGGCACGCCGCAGCCGATGGCGGTTTCCACCGGGTGGCGGCCTACCGCTAGCCTCAGCGGAACATTCGAATGCCGGCGACGGCGGTTCGCCGACCCGTCGTCGCCCGACCAGCACGGGGGGCCAGACCGGATGAGCTTTGCGCGGGTACGGGCGCTCGTCATCGTGGGGATGCTGGCCATCCTCGCCCTGGTCTTCATCGTCGTGGCCCTGATACGGGACACACAGGCGGGCGAGAAGCTGGCCACCGGCTGCCAGGACGGCGAGGTACCGGTGGTGGCCGACCTGCCCGAGCAGAAGAACGTCAAGGTCAATGTCTTCAACGGGACGAAGACCCCCGGCCTCGCCGACATCGTGGGCACCGAGTTCGCCAACCGGCAGTTCCAGGTGGTCAAGAAGGCCAACGACCCGCAGAAGAAGGCCGTCGACGGGGTCGCGGTGCTGCGGTACGGCCCGAAGGCCTTCGGCTCGGCCCACCTGCTGCGTGCCTACTTCCTCGACGAGGCGACGCTCGAGTTCGACCCCAAGCGCCAGGACGATCTGGTCGACGTGGTGATCGGCTCCCGGTTCCAGCAACTGGCGACCACCACCGAGGTTCACCAGGCCATCGCCGGGCTGGGCGCCGTGGAACTGCCGGCCGGCACCTGCCTCTCCAAGGACTGACCGGCAGATCCTAGGGCCCGCCGGCCGCGTCGTGGTGGGCCAGCCGGTCGTGCAGCGGCCCGAACAGCGCCGGTGGCGCCGCGATCACCAGGTCGTGGCCGGGCGGCGCCCCGTGCAGGCCGGCCACCAGCAGGCCCGCCTCCCGGGCGATCAGGCCGCCGGCGGCCAGGTCCCACGGGTTGAGGCCCTTCTCGAAGTACGCGTCCACCGCGCCTTCGGCGGCCAGGCAGAGATCGATTGCGGCGGCGCCCAACCGCCGGACATCCCGGACGTCGGCGATCAGTCCGGCCAGCACGCCCGCCTGATGCCTCCGGCGAGCCGGGTCGTAGCCGAAGCCGGTGGCGACCAGCGCCTGACCGAGGTCGGTTTCCGGGGAACCGGCCAACCGGCGACCGGCCCGGTAGGCGCCCCCGCCGAGGCGGGCGGTCCACTCGTCCCCGGTGGCCCCGTTGCGCACCACGCCGGCGACCACCACGCCGTCCACCTCGGCGGCCAGGGAGACCGCGTAGTGCGGGAGCCCGTACAGATAGTTGACGGTCCCGTCGATCGGGTCCACGATCCACCGGACGGCGCCGCCGGTGTCGTCACCGGTGTTCCCGGCGCCGAACTCCTCGCCGAGCACCCGGTCCCCGGGACGCATCCGGCCGATCATCTCGACCACCTCGCGCTCCACCGCCCGGTCGGCGGCGGTCACCACGTCGGTGACCGTGCTCTTGGTGGCGACCGTGTCGACCCCGGTGGCCCGCATCCGGCGTGCCGTGTCGGCCGCCCGGCGGGCCACCTCCACCGCGGTGTCGAGCAACTCGTCGGGGCTGGGAGCACCCGGCATCTGGTCCCCTTTCCGCTCGTCCGCCCGATCGTGGCGAACCTATGGGTACCATCCTTTCAAAACTCACATATGCGCGACCTCGGCGACCCTGAGCCGCCCGGTCTGGCGTGCGGTTCGGCAATCCGGTATCGGACGGCGTTACAATTCATGCCTACCCACGCGCCACGGACCGCCGAGCAGCCGGCGGTGCGCGTCGCGCGGGTACCTCAAGCACATCGGCCCGAATCGGTCGCGTCGCGCTGCGCTGGCCGCAGCGGGTCGTGCTCCTTCATCGCCTCCGGAAGGTCATTCGTGACAGAACCCCGCCAGACCGGCGCCGACGTCCGCTCGCTCACCGATACCCTGATCGCCCACGCGCAGAACGCCGGCGGCCAGCTCACCTCGGCCGAGCTGGCGCGCACCGTCGAGTCCGCTGAGGTGACTCCGGCCCAGGCCAAGAAGATCCTGCGTGCGCTCTCCGACGCGGGGGTGACCGTCGTGGTGGACGGGTCGGCGAGCACCCGTCGCCCCCGGGTGGCAGCCGCCCGCTCCGCCACCCCCGCCTCCCGGGTGACCACCGCCAAGGCCACGAAGAAAGCCGCGCCGCCAGCCCCGAAGCAGGCCGCCGGCACCGAGGAACCGGCCGTCCCGGCCCGCCAGCCGGCCGCTGAGCGCGCCGCGGCGCCGGTCGGCGCGGTGGTCCCGGACGGGGCGGCCGGAGCCGCCCCGGCGAAGCCGGGCAAGGCCGGCCGGGGCGCGAAGGCCACCCCCGCGAAGGCCACTCCGGCGGCCGCCGGCCCGGCCAAGACGAAAACCGCCAAGGGCAAGGCCGCCGATGCCCCAGCCGCCGAGGGTGACGTCGATCCGGAGCAGCTCGCGGCCGAGATCGAGGACGTGGTGGTCGAGGAGCCGGCCGAACTGGCGCAGGCCGCCGCGGCCGACGCCGCCGACGCCGCGACCGACAACGACTTCGAGTGGGACGACGAGGAGTCCGAGGCGCTCAAGCAGGCCCGGCGGGACGCCGAGCTGACCGCCTCGGCCGACTCCGTCCGGGCGTACCTCAAGCAGATCGGCAAGGTCCCGCTGCTCAACGCCGAGCAGGAGGTCGAGCTCGCCAAGCGCATCGAGGCCGGGCTCTACGCCGCGGAACGACTGCGGGCCACCGAGGACGGTGAGGAGAAGCTCGCCCGGGAGATGGTCCGGGACCTGCTGTGGATCTCCCGGGACGGCGAGCGGGCCAAGAACCACCTGCTGGAAGCCAACCTGCGGCTGGTGGTCTCGCTGGCCAAGCGCTACACGGGCCGTGGCATGGCCTTCCTCGACCTGATCCAGGAGGGCAACCTCGGCCTGATCCGCGCCGTGGAGAAGTTCGACTACACCAAGGGCTACAAGTTCTCCACGTACGCCACCTGGTGGATCCGCCAGGCCATCACCCGGGCCATGGCCGACCAGGCCCGCACCATCCGCATCCCGGTACACATGGTCGAGGTGATCAACAAGCTCGGCCGAATCCAGCGTGAGCTGCTCCAGGACCTGGGTCGCGAGCCCACCCCGGAGGAACTGGCCAAGGAAATGGACATCACGCCCGAGAAGGTGCTGGAGATCCAGCAGTACGCTCGGGAGCCCATCTCGCTCGACCAGACCATCGGTGACGAGGGGGACAGTCAGCTCGGGGACTTCATCGAGGACTCGGAGGCCGTGGTCGCGGTCGACGCGGTGTCCTTCTCCCTGCTGCAGGACCAGCTCCAGCAGGTGCTCCAGACGCTCTCCGAGCGGGAGGCGGGGGTGGTCCGGCTACGGTTCGGACTCACCGACGGGCAGCCCCGCACGCTCGACGAGATCGGCCAGGTGTACGGGGTGACCCGGGAACGGATCCGGCAGATCGAGTCCAAGACGATGTCGAAGTTGCGGCACCCCTCGCGATCCCAGGTGTTGCGCGACTATCTGGACTGATCCGGTCAACCGGTCGTGTCGGACCCGTCACCGCTCGTACATCACCCGATGGTGAACGGCCGGTCCCCGGCGATGATCGTTGACGGCGCCCCCGGTGCGCACGGCACACTGTCGGTACGCCGTGTGTGACCTCGGTCCCCCAAGGGCACATAGGGAAGGCCGCACCCCGCCGGGGTGTTGCAGGATAGGTGAGCAACGAAGGAATGTGTTCATCGGTGACGACCCGAGGAGGAAGGCGATGACCCCGACCCTCACGCCGCCGCCCGAGACGGTGGCTCCCCCAGCCGCCGATGAACGGTGCGACCGCTGCAACGCTGCCGGCAAGCTCCGTATCACTCTGGCGGGTGGGAGCGAGCTGGTGTTCTGTGGGCATCACGCGAACAAGTACGCCGAGGATCTCGTGAAGATCACGGTTCGGTTCGCGACCGATCCCGAGTTCACGTGGCGTGGCGCCGATCTGATGGCGAACTGAGACAGGCACATCACCATAGGCCGACCGGAGGCACCCGTCAGGGCGCCTCCGGTCGGCTTTGTGCGCACTCGAAGAGGTACCGGCGAATCGGTCGACCGGTCACAGCGTCTGGACCGTGGCGATCCGCTCTTCGAGCTGCTCGATGGTGGCCTGAGCACTGGGTGGGCCACCACAGATCCGGCGCAGCTCGGCGTGGATCTTGCCATGCGGCAGGCCGGTGCGGTGGTGGTGGGCGGCGACCAGGGTGTTGAGCTGTCGACGCAACGCCACCCGCCGCTGGGCGGCGCTCAGCGACACGGTCGCGGCCCGCGGCTCCGGCGCGGCCGGCTGGCCCGCGCCGGCCCGGCGGCGAGCGGCCAACTGCTCCGCCTGGCGCTTGTTGAGCAGCACCGCCACCTGGTCGGCCGTGAGGAGGCCGGGCAGTCCGAGGAACTCCTCCTCTTCCGGCGTGCCGGCCTGGGCGCCGGTGCCGAACGAGGCGCCGTCGAAGATCACTTGGTCCAGTTCGGCGGTCGCGGACACCGCCTCGTAGTTCTTGTCCAGCCCGTCAGCGGCCGGTTCGTCCCGCTGCGCCCGGGCCAGCAGGTCATCGTCCAAGCCGTCGGGGTCCTTGGGCTTGCCCAGGATGTGATCGCGCTGCGCCTCCATCTCGCTGGCCAGTCCGAGCAGGTGCGGCACGCTGGGCAGGAAGACGGAGGCGGTCTCACCCGGTCTGCGGGCGCGGACGAAGCGGCCGATCGCCTGGGCGAAGTACAGCGGCGTGGAGGCGCTCGTGGCGTACACACCGACCGCCAGCCGTGGGATGTCGACCCCCTCGGACACCATCCGGACCGCAACCAGCCACCGCTGGTCGGAGGCCGCGAACGCGGCGATCCGGGCCGAGGCGCCCGTGTCGTCGGAAAGGACGACAACCGGCTTCTCACCGGTCAGCTGCTCGATGAGGCGGGCGTACGCCCGCGCGGTCTGCTGGTCGCTCGCGATCACCAGGCCGCCGGCGTCGGCCATCCCACCGGCCCGCTTGGCCTGTAGCCGGGCGTCGGCCGCGCGGAGCACCTGAGGCATCCACTCCCCCGCCGGATTCAACGCGGTACGCCACGCCTGGGCGACCAGGTCCTGCGTCATCGGCTCACCCAACCGGGCCGCCAGTTCGTCACCGGCCCGCGTCCGCCACCGGGTCTCCCCCGAGTACGCCAGGAAGATCACCGGTCGTACGACGCCGTCACGCAGCGCGTCGGCGTACCCGTAGACCGAGTCGGCGCGCGAACGCAGCAGTCCGTCGTCGCCGCGCTCGTACTCGACGAACGGGATGGGGTTCTCGTCCGAGCGAAACGGCGTCCCGGTGAGCATCAGCCGGCGGACGGCCGGTTCGAAGGCCGCCTTGACCCCGTCGCCCCAGGTGCGGGAGTCACCCGCGTGGTGGATCTCGTCCAGGATGACAAGCGTCCGGCGGGTCATGGTGCGCCGCCGGTGCACCTGAGGGGCGACACCCACCTGCGCGTACGTGACGACCGCGCCGTGGAAGTCGGCCGACGAGCGCAGGTCGGAGTTGCGGAACGCGTCGTCGAGCTGGATCCCCACCCGGGCGGCCGCAAGGGACCACTGGGTCTTCAGGTGCTCGGTCGGCGCGACCACGGTGACCGCTTCGACCGTCCGGTCGGCGAGCAGCTCGGCGGCGATCCGGAGGGCGAAGGTGGTCTTTCCGGCTCCCGGCGTGGCGACCGCGGTGTAGTCCGGCATGGGCCGACCGAGATAGCGTACGAGCGCCTTGCGCTGCCATGAACGCAGCGGCGGAAACGCCTCGGTCGACACCGGCCCGGCAACCATCGAGACGCTCCCCCCTGCGACGCGTGGCGTGCCGGTCGTCCCGGCGGCTCGCCCGACCATGGAAACGCCCTCGCGGCGGCGACCACCGCGAAGGCGATCCCCAGCATAACCATTCGTCACTCCCGCCCCGGCAGACACCGCGAGACAACCGCTCGTCAAGAGGCCGCGCGGGTAGGGTGGTGGTGGCGAGCGGGGGTCCCTGGACGGTGGGTGGCAGGGACGTTGCCCCGCTAAGGTGTCCTTCCGTGCCGCCGGGCTGGCAAGGGCTCGCCGGTCGCGACCGGCGCCGCCCACCGGCGGCGCAGGGCCACCAGGCGGATGCCGAAGATCAGCACCGCGGCGCCGACAAGCGGGGCGGCTCCGGTCACGCCGGCCCCGTCGAGGGCGGTCACCACGGCGGCGCCGAGCAGCGCGGCCACCGCGTAGATCTCGCTGCGGAGCACCACCGGGATCTCCCCGGTGAGCAGGTCCCGGCCGAGCCCGCCACCGATCCCGGTGAGCATGCCGATGAGGCAGGAACCCACGGCCGGCACACCGGCGGCCAGGGCGAGCGTGGTTCCGGTGACCGTGAACAGCCCGAGGCCGGCGGCGTCCAGGACGAGAACGGTGGTGCGCAGCCGGGCCAGGTGCGGATGGAGCCAGAACACGGCCCCCGCGGTAGCCACCGCGGTGGTCGCGTACCGCCAGTCTGCGAACGCCAGCGGCGGGACCTCGTCGATCACCAGATCCCGGAAGATGCCGCCACCGAGGGCCGCGACGAAGCCGACGAAGACCACTCCGAAGAGGTCGAGGCGCTTGGCGACGCCGGCCGACGCGCCGGAGGCGGCGAAGACGGCGACGCCGGTGAGATCGGCGACCAGCAGGGCGGTGGAGGTGTTCACCGCCGGCGGCTACTCGCCCGAATCCGGCTTCGGGTCGAAGAAGCGCTTGTCGTCGGAGAAGATCTCTTTGCACTCCGGGCAGACGGGGAACCGGCTGGGATCCCGGGACGGGACCCACACCTTGCCGCAGAGCGCCTTGACCGGGGTGCCGAGGACCATGGCCTCGGTGATTTTGTCCTTTTCGGCGTAGTGCGAGAACCGCTCATGGTCACCGTGCTCGATCGGGTGTTCCACGCGCTCTTCGAGCATGGTGCCGCTGGTGTCGGGAACGACGGGTGAGGTCACCCGGTAATTGTGCCAGCCAGGGCCGGTCGACGCACCCGCGTACCCGGCGGCGCTGTCAGGGCTCGGCGTCGATGGTGCGCGACCCTCGGTCGGCCGTGAGGCTGAGCGGCTCCGGCTCCGGGCGCTCGCGACGACGCAGCCGGGCGCCGAACCGGTGCTCTTCCTTGGGCGGACCATCGTTGGCCAGCAGCACCGCCAGCCATGGAATCAGCACCATCCCGGCCACACACAGCGGCAACCACAGCCAGAGCAGCGGCGCCTTCGCGCTGACCAGCACGGCGCCCACGATCAGGCAGGCCGCCCGGATGCCCATCATGACGACGTACCGGACCTCACGGCTGCGCAGCTGGTCACGCTGACTGCGGGCCGCGTCGGTGATCAGGATCGGACGGTTCGCCGGGCGCTTCACCACACGCTCCTCCTCGGGGGCTTCGTCCATCCTCGCACCTTCCACGCAGTCCGAAGCCTACTCTCCAGCTCGACCGCCGCGTGTTACGCGCGTGGTACGCTCCCCGCGTGGTCAGCAGGTTCAGCTTCGTCGAGGAGGCCCTCGACAACCTGCGGGTCTATGACGTCACCCCCGGCGAGGTCTGGGAGGCGTTGCACAGCGGGCGGCGGATCATCCGGCACCTCGGCGACGACGTGATGATCGTCTACGCCGCCACCCGCCGCGGGCGCCGTCTCGCGGTCCTGCTGGCCGAGGCGGGCCACGACGACAACGACTGGGACGTTCTCTCCGCCCGGGATCTCAGCGACCGCGAGGCGAAGCGGTTCGAGGAGGCCCTGGGCGGATGGCGAGGGTGAGGAGCGTGTCATGAACCGAGGAGACGCGGTCAAGCGGTTCCACTCCGACGACGAGCGGCTCGCCGAACTCATCGACGGCAGCCAGCCGGCGGACCTACCGCGGCCGGACAGCGACGTGCCGATGGTCAGCCGATCGGTCCGCCTGCCGCTGGACACCTACGAGCGGATCCGGGCGGCGGCGGAGACGCGCGGCATCGGGGTCACCACCCTGATGCGGCAGTGGATCGAGGCCGGCCTCGCCGACCTGGACGACACCGCCACCGTCTCGCTCGCCGACGTGCGGCGCGCGCTCGCCGCGCTGGCCCACCCGCACGCCGCCTGACGGCGAGCACCGCCCTCGCCGGTGTCGGCGCGGGAGCGACGACCGCGATGAGTCTCGCCATGCTGGTCCGGCGCCGGCCGCCGGTCGGACGTCACCGCAGGCTCACCGCCCGCCGCCGGCCTTTGCCGCCGCCTTCATCTCCTGCTTGTACGCCCGGACCCTGGTCAACGAGTCGGCATCGGTGATGTCAGCGACCGACCGGTAGGCGCCCTCCTCGCCGTACGCCCCGGCGGCCTCCCGCCACCCGGTCGGCTGGACGCCGAACTGCTTGCCGAGCAGCGCGACGAAGATCTGCGCCTTCTGCTTGCCGAACCCCGGCAGCGCGGCGACCCGGTCCAGCAGTTCCTTGCCGGTGCGCACGCCGGCCCACAGCCCGGCGGCATCACCGTCGTATCGCTCCACCAGCTGGCGGCACACCTGCTGTACCCGGTCCGCCATGGCCTTGGGAAACCGGTGCAGCGCCGGCGGGGTAGCGAAGATCTCGGTGAGCGCGACCGGATCGTACTCGGCCAGTTCCCGCGCGGTGGGCTCGTGCCCGAGCCGCTGCGACAACACGTACGGCGAGGAGAATGCCTTTTCGAGTGGGACCTGCTGGTCCAGCACCATGCCGACGAGCAGCGCCAGCGGGCTGCGCCGCAACAGGGCGTCGGCATCCGGGTCGATGGGCAGCGAAGGCGTCATGCACGCCATCTTGCCCTGACCGGGCGGCGCATGGTCTCAAGGCAATGACATACACCGCCCACAGGGGGCGTTCGTACGCTCCCGAGACCAGCTTGACAAATGGTCAAGACTTGCTGGCGGACGGCGACCCAGCCACCTGATCGGCGCGGCCGCACTGGCGGCTCAGCCGGGCGCCTTGTCCAGGAAGCCGTAGACCGAGCGGATCCGGCCGTCCTCGGCCAGCCGGGCCACGTCGAAGCCGACGGCCAGCGGTTCACCCTCGGCGGGCCCGAGCTGCCAGCCGAACCGAACCACATCGTGGTGGCCGTCCACGATGCCGCTCGGCCGGAACTCCAAACCCGGGAACATGGCTCGGACGCCGTCCACAAGCTCCACCATTCCGGCATGACCGCCGGTGTCCGCGAGCGGGTCGACGTACCGGACATCCTCGGTGAAGACGATCTGTACCAGAGCCGCCCGATCGGCCTGATCGCCGGTGTTCCACACGGTCAGATACCGGGTGACAAGGTCTTTGAAGTCGGTCACTGTCGTTCTCCTCGATAGGTCTGGCATTGTGTCGGCCGTCGGCCGCCGAGACCGAATCTGCCAGCAATACCTGCCGCCGTCGATTACCTCGGAGGTCATCGGTGTTGGCGATTGACGCGCCGTGGGAATCCCGGCAAGGTATCCACAGTCCGAAGACATTCATCGATGGACCGGCCTGCCAGCCGTCTGGCGTGTACCAGCAACACCCGATCGGAACCCTTGCCACCACAGGGCGTGGCGAGCCACATACGCAGGGAATCGGTAGCGACATCCAGCGAGAACGTTGCATTGCGCAATTTCCCGTTCGCGGGCACCGAGCATGCATCTTGCAGGCCGCAAAAGACGAATTTCATATCTCCCGTAATCCTCGGCATTACGGTTGTCGTAACCAATTTGACGTTGTGTCGGCGGTCAATGTTTTGCATTCTGGTTTCACGCCGGACAGCACCGCGGATCGAGTGGCGGTCGTCCTGAGCAGATCGGGGGAGGACCCTTGGCCGCCGCACCACAGCTCTCGGAGTTCGCGCGACTCGCCATCGAGTTGGCGGCGCGGCACAAACCGCGATGGACCCGGCAGGGGTTGACCCCCCGACGCCGCTGCTCGTGTGGCAATCCACTGCCGTGCCGGCAGTTGACGCTGCTACCCAGCGAGCGTTCCTTCGGGCGGACCGATAATCATCCGCCGCCCCGCCGGCCATAACGCGTTATCGCGTGGACCGCGCACGGCGCCGGGTTCCCTCGATCAGGGCGTGCACCAACCGGACGAGAGCCTCGGCACCGCCCTGGTCGTCCGCCCGACGGACCACGGTGACCGGAGCTACGAGATCCAGGACGACGCCGTCGCGGTGCAACACGAACTGCATGGCCAGTAGCGCGGCCCGGCCGTTGCCATCGGTGAAGGGATGGAAGAAGGCGACGTCCAGATAGACCCGCGCTGCCCGGGCGGCCACCGGCACGGTCCCGTCGGCCGCCTCGGCCAGGCACGCCGCGAAACAGCTCGGCGTATCGACCGCCAGGCCGTACCGTTCCCGGCCACCCTTCGCGTACGCCGGGCCACGTCGGAACCCGGGCTCGGGCCCGCCGAGCACAGTCGCCTGCCAGCCGGCGAGCATCCCGAAATCGAGCGGCGCGTCGGTGGCCGCCGCCGCACGGACCAGAGCCAGCGCGTCGAGCAGCCGATTCGCCCGCTCGGGATCGCGGCCGGCCGTGCTTTCGGCGTAGTCCGCCGCGCCGTCCCGGCGACCGGTCACCGGCCCGGTAAGCGGTGGCGCCAGGTCCCGCCACGGAATCCGGCCCCGGTTCCGGCGCCACAGATCCAGGTGGTCAGGCATGCGGCGGCGCGGCCAACGTCCGGCCCAGCCGGTCGGCAACGTCATCGATGAGATCCCGGCCGGGCTCCACCCAGCTTTCGAACCGACCGCCGATGGCCGAATCGATCATGTCGGCATGCCGCTGCTCCGGCACCCCGGCCGCGGTAAGGAACCAGTGCAGCACCACCTCGCACATGCTGTACCAGCCACTCTGGCAGAAGGTGCGGTCGACCACCACGGTCACCAGGTGGGCGACGGCGCGTTCCCAGGCGTCCCGTCGGTCATCGTCCGACGCGTGCGCCGACATCGGCAGGAATCGGTCGAAGCGCTCGGCCAGCTCCACCGTCCAGTCGTGCCACTCGATCACGGCGTCGGCCACCGCGCGAAGGGTGGCATCCGGGGTGGTGATCGTGTGGCCTGGGCAGCACCAGGCCTCCACCACCCCGCCGTCCCGATCGGACTCGCCAACGCCCCACCGCCAGCCGATCACCCAGGGACCGTAGTGCTCACGCAGCGCCGCCGTCATCGCGGTTGCCCAGGGCCAACCCTGTTCGGCGGTCCAGTCGTGATAACGGCGGATCTCCGCCAGCGTGGTCGCCGGTCTCGGCGGCGGCACCCGCCGCGCCGGGGCGAGGCCGCGGACCACCGACAGCACCTCGGTCCGGTCGACGTCACGCCCGGCCGGGTCCACCTCGGCCCAATGGAGCCCGGCGGGATGGTCCAACGCCCGCGCCCTGTCCCACAACGTCTCCGACCGCGTCACTGAACCCCCCGTACCCCGGTCCCGTCAGGCTAGGGGGTCCGTGTCCATCCCCGCTCGCCGCGAGGGCAGGATGTCCGGGTGGACCGATACGAGATGCTGCTCCCCCCAACGGGCGTTGACCAGCTCCGGACGGCGCTGAGCACCGCCGGCTTCACCGCCGACGGCATCGCCGCCCGGCTCGGTCCGTCGGCCACCGCCGGCCTCGCCCGCAACGACCACCGGGCGACGCTGCGCGCCACCGCGGATCGCGACCCGCTCAACACCCTGATCCGGCTCTACCTCTGTGCTCAGACGGAGCCGGAGACGGCCGTGGCGGCCGCGCTGGCTCCGCTGCCGCTCGCCGACGCGCTCGCCGGTGGCCTCGTCGAACGGCACGGCGCCGGGCTGCGCCAGGGCGTCGACCTGGAGCCGTACGCCGAGGACTGGTGGGTGCTCGCCGACGTGCCGGCCAACGCCCGGCCCGGTCAGCCGCTGGCCGCCGAGCATGTCCTCGGCGTCGGCGGAGCGACCAGCACGCTGATCGGCGCGACGATCCGCCGACCGGTCGACACGGCGCTCGACCTGGGCACCGGATCCGGCGTACAGGCGCTGCATCTGGGCACCCACGCCCGTTCGGTGACCGCGACCGACCTGTCGCCTCGGGCGTTACGGTTCGCGGCCACCACCGCGGCCCTCAACGGGCAGGACTGGGACCTGCTGCGCGGTGACCTGGTGGCGCCGGTGGCCGGTCGCCGATTCAACCTGGTCGTCAGCAACCCCCCGTTCGTGGTCGGGCCGGGCATCACCACGCACAGCTACCGCGATTCCGGCCGGGTGGGCGACCGCCTCGGGGCCGAACTCGCCGCCGCCGCGCCCGATCTGCTGACCGCGGGCGGCACCATGCAGTACCTGGCCAACTGGGTACACGTCGGCGGCGAGGACTGGGGCGAGCGGGTCGCCGGCTGGTGCGCCGGCACCGGACTGGACGCCTGGGTCATCCAGCGCGAGGTGGCCGACCCGCGGGCGTACGTCAACCTGTGGCTGAGCGACGCCAGCGAGTCGACGGACCCGGCCCGGGTGGAGCGCTGGCTCGACTGGTTCGACGCGCACAAGGTCGAGGCCGTCGGGTTCGGCCTCGTCAACCTGCGCCGCTCCGACCGGCACGACCCGGTCATCCGGGTCGAGGATCTGCGGCAGTCCGTCCAGCCGCCGCTGGGTGACCAGGTCGACGCCTGGTTCGGCCGGCAGGACTGGCTCCGTGGCCGGGATGACGTGGGCCTGCTCGGGCAGCGTTACCGGATGGCCGACGGGCTGTGCCTGCGCCAGGACGCCACGATGAGCGCGGAGGGTTGGGCGGTGGACCGCCAGGTGCTCGTGATGCGCGACGGTCTGCGCTGGACCGAGGAGGTGGATCCGCTGGTCCTCGCGCTGGTCGGCGGCTGCGACGGGCAGGTGCCGTTGCGCGACCAGATCACCCTGCTCGCCGTGGCGCACGACGTACCAGAAAGTGATCTTGCCGAGGCGGCCGGTCCGATCGTCGCCCACCTGGTGGAGCGCGGCCTTATCGCGCCGGTGGGCTGACCCGGTGCGCGCGGTGGTACAGACGGTCGCCCGCGCGTCCGTCACGGTGGACGGCGAGCGGGTCGGCGCGATCAGCGACGGTCTGCTGGTGCTGCTCGGAATCACCCACACCGACACGGCCGGAACCGCCGCGACGATGGCGCGCAAGGTGTACGAGCTGCGCATCCTCGACGACGAGCGGTCCGCCGCCGAAACGAACGCACCGGTCCTGGTGGTCAGCCAGTTCACCCTGTACGGCGACGCGCGCAAGGGTCGCCGACCGAGCTGGACCGCCGCGGCCCCCGCACCGGTCGCCGAGCCGCTGGTGACGGCCTTCGCCGAGGCGCTGCGCGAGCGGGGTGCGACCGTGGAGACCGGCCGGTTCCGCGCTCACATGCTTGTGGAAAGCGTAAACGTCGGTCCCCGCACCGTCCTGCTCGACCTCTGATCGTCGCCTCACCTCCGCTTAACGCCCCGATCGGCAAGCTGTTGTCCAACGGCGGCGGAATCGCCGCCGACGGCACCGCCACAGGTCGACGCGGGGAGGGCGACGTGGTAGCGCACCTGATCGAGGAGAAGGTCCAGCCGGCCGAGTTGACCGGAGTCGATGGCGAGCCGATGACGGACCTGGACGCCACCGACGAGCGGGGCGTCTCCGCGGACCTGGTCCGCGCATACCTCAACGGCATCGGCCGGACCAAGCTGCTCACCGCCGTCCAGGAGGTCGAGCTGGCCAAGCGGATCGAGGCCGGGCTGTTCGCCGAGGAGAAGCTCACCGCCTCGACCGCGGCCGACGACGACCGCGCCGACCTGCGCGTCGTGGCGGCCGAGGGCCGGGCCGCGAAGGACCACCTGCTGGAGGCGAACCTGCGGCTGGTGGTGAGCATCGCGAAGCGGTACACGGGTCGCGGCATGGCCTTCCTCGACCTGATCCAGGAGGGCAACCTCGGCCTGATCCGCGCCGTGGAGAAGTTCGACTACGCCAAGGGCTACAAGTTCTCCACGTACGCCACCTGGTGGATCCGCCAGGCCATCACCCGGGCCATGGCCGACCAGGGCCGCACCATCCGCATCCCGGTGCACATGGTGGAGCAGGTCAACCGGATGGTCCGGGCCCGGCGGGACCTCTCCGTCGCGCTCGGCCGGGAACCGACAGTCGGCGAGATCGCCGTCTCCCTCGGGGTGCCCGAGTTCCAGATCATCGAGCTGATCTCGTACGACCGGGAGCCGGTCAGCCTCGATCAGGCGGTCGGCGAGGACGGGGAGAGCGCGCTCGGTGACTTCGTGGCCGCCGTCGATCCGCGCGACCCGGCCGACGCGGCGGGCCAGGGACAGCTCCGCACCGAGGTCGAGGTGGTGCTGTCCACCCTGTCGCACCGCGAGCAGGCGGTGATCCGCCTGCGCTTCGGCCTGGACGACGGGCGGCAGCGCACCCTCGACGAGGTGGGTCGCGAGTTCGGCCTGTCCCGGGAGCGGATCCGGCAGATCGAGAAGGTCACCCTGACCAAGCTGCGGCAACCGGCCCGGTCGCAACGGCTCGAGGCCTACGCCAGCTGAGCGGGCGGCGCTGACCGCCAGGGGCCAGAGCCGGCGCGGACCCCGGCGGTCAGAGCCGGCGCGGACCGGTGTCCGGCCGGATCGCCGACGGATCCACCACCAGCTCGGCGTGCAGCACCGACAGCCCGTCGGCGCGGGCCAGCACAGGGTTGAGCACCAGGCGGCGTACCGCCGGGTGGTCGGCGACCAGGCGGCCCACCCGCAGCAGCAGGTCCACCAGGGCGGCCCGGTCGACCGGCTCGGCGCCCCGGTAACCGTGCAGCAGCGGAGCCAGCCGCGGCTCGTCGACCAGTTCGGCGGCGTCCGTATCGGTCAACGGCGCCGCGCGCCAGGCCCGGTCGCCGAGGAGTTCGCTCGCCACCCCGCCCAGCCCGAAGCCCACCACCGCGCCGAACGCCGGATCCACGACCGTCTCCACCACACACGCGACGCCCGCCTGGACCATCGGCTGGATCAGCACGTCCGGCCCGAACCCGGCGACCGTCTCCGCGTACGCCTGGCGCAGCGCCTCCTCGTCCGTCACCCCCAGCCGGACGGCACCCAGGTCCAACCGGTGACGCAGCCCTTCCCGGGCCGACTTCACGGCGACCGGGTAACCCAGCCGCCCCGCGGCCTCGCCGGCCTCCTCAGCCGAACCGGCGGGCAGCGTCGGCAACACCCCGATGCCGTACGCGGCGAGCAGCGGCCCGGCCGGTCCCGGCGCACCGGCCGGGCGGTCCCCCGCGGCGGCGATGGCGGATCGTGCCGCCGCCTCGTCAACCTCGGGCAGCTCGGGCAGCTGCCCTTGTGGACGGCGCAGCCAGTCCGCGTAGTCGACCACCCGGGCCAACGCCCGCACCGCCTCCTCCACCGCCGGGTAGGCCGGCACCCCGGGCGGCAGCCGGCCGGCCAGATAGGTGGCCACGACCGGCCGGTCGCCGGTCAACGCCACACCGGTCAGCGCGGCGACGAAGTCGGCGTCCGAGTCCGGCGGTTGGCCAGGCAGCGGCGGGGCGAAAACCGCCACCACCGCGTCCACCCGTGCCGCCGCGGCCGCCAGGGCGGCGCCGAACGCCGCGGCCGTGGCGCCCGGGCCCACGTCGACCGGGTGGCCCTCGTCGACCACCAGGCCGCGCCCACGGCAGGCGGTCGCCGCGAGCCGGGTCAGCGCGGTCGAGTTGCCGACCACGGCGACCCGCCGGCCGGCCGGCAGCGGCTGGTTCGCCAGCAGCACACCGACATCGAGCAGCTCGGCGACCGTGTCCACCCGGATCACACCGGAGCGGGCGAACAGCGCCGTCACGGCCGTCTCATCCAGACCGGCGTGTTCGGCCGGGACCGGTCGGGCCGGCGAAGCGAGCGCCACGACGGGTTTGGTCCGGCCGATGCCCCGGGCCAGCCGGGCGAATTTGTGCGGGTTCCCGAAGCTTTCCAGGTACAGCATGATCACATCGGTGCCCGGGTCGTCCTGCCAGTACTGCAACAGGTCGTTGCCGGACACATCGGCGCGGTTGCCCGCCGACACGAAGCTCGACAGCCCCAGGCCGCGCCGCTCGGCCTCGGCGAGCACCGCCACCCCGAACACCCCGGATTGGCTGAACAGTCCGACCCGACCCCTGGCCGGCAGCCGCGGGGCCAGCGTCGCGTTGAGCCGCACCGTCTCGTCGGTGTTCGCGATGCCCAGGCAGTTGGGACCGACCACCCGCATCCCGGCCGCGTGCGCCGCCCGGATCAGCGCCCGTTCGGCGCGGGCGCCCTCCGGCCCGGTCTCCGCGAAACCCGCCGAGACCACCACCAGCCCGCGCGTGCCGGCGCCGGCCGCGTCCACCACCACCTCGGCCATCGCCTCCGGGGCCACCGCGACGACCGCCAGGTCGATCGGCACACCGGCATTGGAAGCCGACGGGTACGCCGGGAGTCCGGCCACGATGGACGCGTTCGGGTGCACGGGCACGACCGTGCCGGTGAATCCCCCGTCCCGCAGATGACCCAGCAGCGCGGCGCCCACTCCCTGCCCGCTGGTGCTGGCGCCGTACACGGCGACCGCGCCCGGCGCCAGCAGTCGGGCGATCGAACGCGCCTCGGTGCGGTGCTCGCGGCGGCGCTGCACCTCGAGGGAACGCTCGGTGGGCGCGATCGGAAAGGTCAGGTGCACCACCCCGTCGGCGTACTGTCGCCGCACCTGGTAACCGAACTCGGCGAAGACCCGCAGCATCGCGCCGTTGACCGGCAGCACCTCGGCGACGAACGTGCCGATGCCCTCCTGGCGGGCCGCCTCGGCCAGATGTTCCAGCAGCACCGAACCGATCCCCCGGCCCTGGTGCGCGTCCTCGACCACGAACGCCACCTCCGCGTCCGGCGCGTCGGGGCCGAGCCGCTCGTACCGGCCGACAGCCAGGATCTGCTCCCCGGAGACCACGACGAACGCCTCCCGGTCACGGTGGTCGACCGTGACGAACCGGGCGAGGTCGCGTTCGGGGATGCGCGGGTACGGGGAGAAGTAGCGGAGGTACCGGGTGCGTTCGGAGAAGCGGGAATGCATGGCCACGATGGCCGGCGCGTCGGCGGGACGAATCTGTCGAAGGTGGACGGTGGTGCCGTCGGTCAGCAGCACATCCGCCGACCGGTCCGGCGCGGTGGCGCCGCCGTCCGGCGCGGTGGCGCCGCCGTCCGGCGCGGTGGCGCCGCCGTCCGGCGCGGTGGCGCCGCCGTCCGGCGCGGTGGCGCCGCCGTCCGGCGCCTGGCTGTCGGCCGGCGTCATGGTCAGTCGCGCGGATCGTGCGGGTCGAGACCGTGCAGCGGGAACACCGCCTTGCGGGTCGCCATGATCGCCCGATCGACCGCGTCCGGCTCACCACCCGGCTGCCAGGGCTCGAACGCGGGATCTCCGTCGTCGGTCATCCGCAGCGGAGCGTCCCGGCCCGGACACCGGCTCGACGCCAGCTCGCGCCAGCGGATCGGCACCAGCGTGGCGGGCTCGACCGGTTTCCCGGTGACCACCGCCAGCAGGTGCGTCCAGGCCCGGGGCACCACCTCCACCAGGGCGTACCCGCCACCGCCGAGGGCCACCCAGCGTCCGTCGCACAGTTCGTCGACGAGATCCCGCAACGCGAGGTACGCGGCCCGCTGGCCGTCCACCGACAACCGCAGGTCGGCCAGCGGATCCAGCCGGTGGGCGTCGGCGCCACACTGGGTGACCAGTAGCTGCGGCCGGAACGCGCGAAGCACCGACGGCACCACGGCGGCGAACGCCCGCAACCAGCCGGCGTCTCCGGTGCCCGGCGGCAGCGGCAGGTTCACCGCGCTCCCCTCGGCCCCCGACCCGCCGGTCTCGTCGGGGAAGCCGGTGCCGGGAAAGAGCGCCAACGGCGTCTCGTGCAGGCTCACCGTCAGCACCCGTGGATCGTCGTAGAAGATCTCCTGCACCCCGTCGCCGTGGTGCACGTCGATGTCCACGTACGCGATCCGCTCGGCGCCCGAGTCGAGCAGCCGCGCGATCGCCACCGCCGGATCGTTGTAGACGCAGAACCCGGCCGCCCGGTCCGGCATCGCGTGGTGCAGGCCGCCGGCCACGTTCACCGCCCGGCGGGCGTCGCCCCGCCACACCGCCTCGGCGGCCGCCAGGCTCGCCCCGGCCACCAGCGCGGACGACTCGTGCATCCCGTCGAACGTCGGGTTGTCGGCCGTGCCCAGGCCGTACCCGGAGAAGAACGGATCCGCCGGTGCTGCCCGGACGGCGGCCAGGTAGTCGGCGTCGTGCACCCGGGTCAGCGCCGCGTCGTCGGCCGGCTCCGGCACCACCATGCGAACGCCTGGCCGGTCGAGGATGCCGAACTCCCGGGCGAGTGCCATCGTCAGCTCCACCCGCACCGGATCCAGCGGGTGTTCCCCCAGGTCGTAGGCCAGCAACCGCTCGTCCCAGACCACGACCGTGCCGTCCGACATGGGCACATCCTCGCACGAGGCACCCGGTAACACCCGTTCACGTTCGTGAGCCGGTGAATTCACCTGCCGTCGAGGTCAGCCGGCCGCGCCCTGCTCGATCCCCGTGGCCACCGGCCGGCTCGGATCGGTGATCCACCCGCTCCACGAGCCGACATAGAGCGCGGCGTCCGGACGGCCGGCCCGGTGCAGCGCGAACACGGCCTGCGCGGCGGTCACCCCCGATCCGCAGTACGCGCCCACCCGTACCCCGGGATCGACGCCGACCGCCGCGAACCGGGACCGCAGCGCGGCCGGCTCGCGGAACCGCCCGGCGTCGAGCAACTCGCCGATCGGCAGGTTCACCGCGCCGGGTACGTGTCCCGCGACCGCGTCGATCGGCTCCGTCTCACCCCGGAAACGGGCCGCCGCCCGGACATCCACCAGGACCCCGTCGCCGGCGGCGAGGGCGGCCGCGCCCTCGGCGTCCAGCACCGGCAGCGCGCCCGGTCGTACGGTGAGGTCGCCCGGCGCCGGGTCCGGCAGCTCGGCGGTCACCGGCAGTCCCGCGGCGAGCCAGGCCGGATAGCCGCCGTCCAGGACCCGCACGGCCGGGTGTCCGGCCCACCGGAGGGTCCACCAGGCGCGGGACGCGGCCAGCCCGTCCCCGTCGTCGTAGACCACCACCGGCCGATTCCCGGCCACCCCCGCGGCGCGCAGCACACGCTGCAGCTCGGTCGGGTCGGGCAGCGGGTGCCGACCGGCCGGGCCGGGCGGTCCACAGAGATCGTGGTCGAGATCCAGGAACACCGCACCTGGGAGGTGTCCCGCCTGGTAGTCGTCCCGGCCGGTGGGGCCGACCCGGTCGGCGTCCCGGCTCACGGTCAGCCGCCAGCGCACATCGAGCAGCGTCGGTGGGCGCTCGCTGGAGAGCCGGTCGGCAAGATCGACAGGAGTGACGAGAAGATCATCGGAGCCGGTTCCGGACATGCCGACAAGTCAACACCATCGGGCTCGGTACGGCGTCGCGGCGGCCCGGTCCTGTCGGTGCCGCGGGGTACCATCGACATCCGGGAGGACCGCTGACGTGAAGCACGACCTGGTTGACACCACCGAGATGTATCTGCGCACCATCCTCGAGCTTGAGGAGGAGGGTGTGCCCCCGCTGCGTGCCCGGATCGCGGAGCGGCTGCGGCAGAGCGGTCCGACGGTGAGCCAGACGGTGGCTCGGATGGAGCGCGACGGACTGCTCACCGTCGAGGGCGACCGGCAACTACACCTCACCGAGCAGGGCCGGGCACACGCCGTCTCCGTCATGCGCAAACACCGGCTCGCCGAGCTGCTGCTCGTCAACGTGATCGGGATGCCCTACGAGGAGGCCCACGAGGAGGCCTGCCGGTGGGAGCACGTGATGAGCGAGGCCGTGGAGGAAAAGGTCTACACCTTGCTCAACCGGCCCACCCGGTCGCCGTACGGCAACCCGATCCCGGGGCTGGACGCGTTCGGCACCCCGCCCACCGCGGAGGTCCCGACCGACGTCGAGGTCGAACGCAACCTGGCCTTCCCCGGCCTGACCGGCGCCGTCACCGTGCGCCGCATCTGCGAGAGCGTGCAGACCGACGCGGAGGTGCTGCGCCAGCTGCACGCGGCAGGCGTCGACCCGGGCGCCACCGTCACCGTATGGCAGGAACGGGACGGCGTGACAATCGACCGCTCCGGCGACAAGATCCGCCTTCCCCGGGAGGTCGCCTCGCGGGTCTTCGTCGCCGCCGCCTGACCACCCGGCGCCACCTGCCCCGGACACCGTCGGTCGATCATCTGGCGCTGCCGGTTGGTCCGCCCGGCAGCCGTGCCACGATGTGCTTGGCGATCTCCAGCGAGCTGGTCGCGGCCGGTGACGGGGCGTTGATGACGTGCACCTGCCGCTCGGCCCGCACGATCAGGAAGTCGTCGACAAGCGACCCGTCCGGAGCCACCGCCTGCGCCCGTACCCCTGCCGCCGTGGGCCGCAGATCCTGCCGGGTCAGCTCGGGCACCAGCCGGGCCAGCGCGGTCGCGAACCGGCGCCTGGACAACGACCGGGCCACCTCCGACACCCCGTACCGCAGGTGCCGCCGGGCCAGCCGCCACAGCCCTGGATGGCGGGCCAGGTCGAGCACCTCCCGAGGATCGACCCGCCCCCACGAATAGCCCTCCCGCGCCAACGCCAGCACGGCGTTCGGACCGGCGTGCACCGAGCCGTCGATCATCCGGGTCAGGTGTACGCCGAGGAACGGCAGGTCCGGGTCCGGCACCGGATAGATCAGTCCACGTACCAGCTCGCGCCGCTCGGTACGCAGCTCGTAGTACTCACCCCGGAACGGCACGATCCGGGCCGGCGGGCGGACCCCGGCCAGCTCGGCGACCCGGTCCGCGTGCAGGCCGGCGCAGTTGACCAGCACGTCGACAGGCACGTCCCCGGTCGTGGTGCGCACCACCTGCTCCTGCCGGGCGACCCGGACCCCGGTGACCCGGCTGCCGGTGCTGATCCGGCCGCCGGCCGCCGTCACCAGGTTGGCGAGGGCCGCGCAGACCGCCCGGAAGTCCACCACGGCGGTCGTCGGCACCCAGATGCCCCCGGCGACCCGGGCCGCCGGCTCGTACTCCCGCGCCTCCGCCGGCCCGACCAGCCGCACCGGCAGACCGTTGGCCGACGCCCGCTCGTGTAGCGCCCGCAGCCGGGGCAACTCCGCGTCGTCGGTCGCGACGATCAACTTGCCGCAGGTGTGCACCGGTACGCCGTGCTCGGCGCAGAACTCCAGCATGGACCGGCTGCCGGCGCGGCACAGGCGTGCCTTGAGGCTGCCCGGCCGGTAGTAGACGCCGGCGTGGATGACGCCCGAGTTGTGCCCGGTTTGGTGGGCGCCGAGGACCGGTTCCTTCTCCAGCACGGTCACCCGTGCTTCAGGGTTGTCCACCAGGATGCGGTGCGCCGTGGCCAGCCCGACGATGCCGCCACCCACCACCGCGTACCTCATGGTGGGGGAAGCTACCGGCCGCCGCGCCCCGCGTTGCGGTCCGCGCCCGGCGGGTCGCCGGGTCGCGTTCTGTCGGGTTCCGGCCCGTCGGCGTCCGTGACGTACGGGCAGTGCCGGCAGCCCCGGCCGCAACAGGTTCCCCGGTTGGCGAGGAAGCCGGCGGTCAGCACGAACAGGCCGGTACCCGGGTCGGCGTAACCGGCGTCGCCGGCCGCCAGGGCGGCGGCGTGCGCGGCCAGGATCCGCTGCCGGTGCGGGTGTTCCGGGGCCAGCCGGGACGGATGCGGCTCCGTCAACGGTCGATCGGCCAGCGGCCGGGGCTGCGGATCCACCCGACCAGTCTAGGAAGCCGGACGGCAGTGCCCGGAGGTGCCCCTTTCGTCCGCCGCGCTCCCGTGACCAACCGTGTCGCGCGATTGCGGCTTTATCCGGTGGCGCGGATGGCGGCCCGGTGGCGATCCTGTCCGGATGCCGTACCGACCGGCCGAGACCGATCCAGATCCGGACGCCGTCCGCCGCCTCACGATCGTCCCGTTCCTCCCCGACGGACACTGCGCCGTCATCGATGCGACGGACGGACCGCGACTGCCGCACGGCGCCGTGGCGCCCGGCGAGCACTGGCTGGTCGACGGCGCCCAGCGAGTACCGCTGGAGACGGCCGGGTACAAGCCGCAACGGGTGCACCCGTTCGCCGCCGACGGCGACCATCTGTACGTCTGGTGCGACGGCGACCGCTACGCCGGCCGCCGGCCGCACGCGACGGTGCCGTGGATCACCGGAAACGCGGCCAGCATCGCGGACCGGCTCGCCGCCGCCGGACGGCCGGACCAGGCGATCGCGGTACGGGACGGGCACCGGTCGTTCACCGCGCAGACTGACGAGAGCTACTACGCCGACAACCGGCGGCTGCTCGAACCGGCGTACCTGCGCGGCGACACCGTGTGGGCCGGCTCGGGATTCGGGAGCGGGCCGGACGAGTGGCGGGCCCGCCGGTCGATGATCGTGGACGGCGTCCACCGATCGGGCACCTTCCTGGACGTGGGCTGCGCCAACGGGCTGCTCATGGAATCGGTCCGGGAGTGGGCCGCCGAGCGGGGGCACACCCTGGAGCCGTACGGGGTGGACCTGGCGCCCGGCCTGGTGGAGCTGGCCCGCAGTCGGCTGCCGCACTGGGCGGACCGGATCGCGGTGGGTAACGCGATCGACTGGCGACCGGCGCACGGGCGGCTGTTCGCGTTCGTCCACCTGCTGCTGGACCTGGTGCCCGCGCGCCGGCGGGCCGACCTGGTCCGGCACGGGCTGAGCCTGGTGGAACCGGACGGTCGGCTGCTGGTCAGCGTCTACCAGCCGATCGGTGGGTCACTGCCCGGCGTGGCCGAGCTGGTGCGCGGGTTGGGCTTTCCTGTGGTCGGCGAGAGCCATGCCCGGACGGGTGACGGGACGGCCTCGACCGCGTGGCTGACGGTGCCCCCGTCAGGGCGACCGCCCAACGCGATGCTTTGCTACGAATATAAGTTCGGCTTATAGTTCTTGGCGTGTGGGAAGTAGTGCTCCACCCGGAGGTCGAGACGTGGTTTCTCGATCTCTGCCGCTCCGATCCCGTCAGCGCCGACCTCGTCGTCGAGGCCATTGATCTGCTCGCGGAACATGGTCCGGCATTGGGGCGCCCCTTGGTCGATCGCCTCAAGAGCAGCGCATTCCATCACATGAAAGAGTTACGGCCGGGATCGACAGGAGCGACCGAGGTTCGCATGATCTTCGCATTCGACCCGGCACGGGAGGCGGTTTTCCTGATCGCGGGCGACAAATCCGGACGGTGGCAGAGCTGGTACCGAACCGCTATCCCCTTGGCTGACGCCCGCTTCGAGGAGCATCTGACGCGACTAAAGGAGGAGCAGCGGTGAGCACACCAGCGAATTGGCGCGACGTGAAAGCCAAGGGCCGGGACGCCGATCCAGAATGGGACACTGCCGACAGAGTCGCCCGACGTGCTGCTTTCAGAGAACAGATGCTCGCCTCAGTGAGTGGCGCCCAGCTAGCCGAGATCCGCAAACAACTCGGTATGACCCAGAGCCAACTCGCTGAGGCCGCTGGCCTGACCCAGGCACGCATCAGCCAGATCGAGAGCGGCGCGGTGACCAACCTGGAAACGCTGCGCGCCTATGTCGCGGGACTGGGCGGTCATCTCGACGTGGTCGCCCGTATTGGCAATATCCATCTCAATGTGGCTTGACGCGAGTGGTGGACGGTAGCGAGGACCATGCCCGGGCCAGCGGCGCGACAGAGTCGACCGCGTGACTGGCGGGCACTGCGGTGACCGACGCGGCGGGTCAGTCGCGGCCCATCCAGTAATCATTGACGCGGGCGACGGCCTCGTCCTTCGTCATCGCGGCGACGGTCGTCTCGTCGACACCGACCCGGGTGATGAGTAGATGGACGAGGTCGGCCGGCAAAGCGTCCAGGGGCACCACGGGCTCGCCTCGGTCCGGCCGGATCCGGTCCCGCGCGCAGGCCCAGAACTCGTCGTCGGTGACCTCAAGCTGGTCTCTAAGGATGTGGCCCCAGATGCGAGCGCCGTATGTCGTGCGATCGACCGGATGGGAGATCCTGGTTCGCAGGATACGACCGTCCTTGAGGCTCAACTCGTACGTCACGTGGTGAGTGCCCGTGCGCCCGCGCGCGTCCCGCACCCGGGTCCACTCCTCCACCCGGCAGAACTTCTCGTGCGCCTGCCGCGTCGGCTGCGGGTGCCTCATTACCGCGACCCGACAAGCCAGTCACGCAGTTGCTCGTCGTCACTGAGACTCACCAATTGCACAAGGCCCCAGTTGCCCGCGTGGTTGGGAGCGTCGAGCAGCCGGTCCTGCCAGTCCTCGGCGTACTCGCGCAGAGCGGTGATCGTCTCCTGCACCGCCTCGTCGAAGGTCGCGGCGTCGGCAGCCACCGGCAATCCCGGTATAAAGATCGACCAACCGCCGTCCTCGGCGACCGCTTGCGCGTTGGACGGGCAGACGGCCTTGAGGAAGCGTCTGAGCCGTTCCTGGTCGACGAAGGCAGTGGTGCGGGCATCCCGACGCACGGTCGCCACACGACCTCGTTCGGCCGCATCCAGGAGATCCTTGAGATGCGCCCGCGCGTCGGTATAGCTCTCATAGTGGACACCCGACATGACCGCCCCCTTCCTGTTCTACAGCCTGCCCCCGCTCCGCAAGTACGTCAAGTACTTCACGTACTTATCCCCCATAGGAACGGGAGCCGGACCGTGCGGCCCGACTCCCGTTCCCGGTCACGCCATGGGTCAGCTGCAGCCGCTGGTGGAGCCGCAGCCCTCGCAGACGTAGCAGCTACCGGCCGGCCGCATCTTCGTACCGCAGGTGAAGCAGAGCGGGGCGTCGGCGGCCTTGCCGATCACCGCCTCCAGCAGCTCGGTGGATGAACCAACCGACGGCGCCGGCTTGGCCGCCGCCACCTCGTCCGAGCCGGTCGCCGCGGCGGCGTCGGTGCCGGTCGCCACCTCGTCCGGGCCGTCCTGCCTAGTCTCCACCGGCGCCGAGGACGCCATCGCGGTCAGGTCCACACCGCTCTCCGCCTCGGCCTCCGCCCGCAACTGGGCTGCCCGCTCCTTGGCCGTGAAGATGCCCAGTTCCGCGCGGCGCTCGTAAGGCAGGAAGTCCAGCGCCAACCGGCGGAAGATGTAGTCCATCACCGACGCGGCCATCCGCACGTCTGGGTCGTCGGTCATCCCCGCTGGCTCGAACCGCATGTTCGTGAACTTGCTGACGTACGTCTCCAGCGGCACGCCGTACTGGAGACCGATCGAGATGGCCACGGAGAACGCGTCCATCACTCCGGCCAGGGTCGAGCCCTGCTTGGACATCTTGAGGAAGACCTCGCCGAGACCGTCGTCCGGGTAGGACGAGGCGGTGAGGTAGCCCTCGGCACCGCCCACCGAGAAGGACACCGTCTCGGACGGGCGCTTCTTCGGCAGCCGCTTGCGGACCGGCCGGTACTCGACCACCTTCTCGACGACCTTCGCCGCCTCGGCCGGCGCCTCGACCGCGGCCTTGGTGGTCTTGGCGACGGACAGCGGCTGGCCGACCTTGCAGTTGTCCCGGTAGATCGCCAACGCCTTGAGGCCGAGCTTCCACCCCTCGAAGTAGATCTTCTCGACATCCTCGACGGTGGCCGCCTCGGGCATGTTGACCGTCTTGGAGATGGCGCCGGAGATGAACGGCTGCACCGCGGCCATCATCCGGACGTGCCCCATCGGCGCGATCGACCGCTCGCCCATCGCGCAGTCGAAGACCGGGTAGTGCTCCGGCTTGAGGCCCGGCGCGTCCACCACGTGGCCACGGTCGGCGATGTGCTCGACGATCGCCTCGACCTGCTCCTCGGGGTAACCGAGGCTACGCAGCGCGCGCGGCACCGTCTGGTTCACGATCTGCATCGAGCCGCCGCCGACCAGCTTCTTGAACTTGACCAGGGCGAGGTCCGGCTCGACACCGGTGGTGTCGCAGTCCATCATCAGGCCGATGGTGCCGGTCGGCGCGAGCACCGACGCCTGCGAGTTCCGCCAGCCGTGCTTGTCGCCGACCTTGTTGCCCTGGGTCCACTGCCGGGTGGCCTCCCGGACGATCGCCGTGGCGACCGGGCCGGACGGCTTGATCTCGTCGTTGGCAGCGGCGTGCTTGCGCATCACCCGCTTGTGCGGCTCCGCGTTGCGCGCGTAGCCGTCGTACGCGCCGACCACGCCGGCCAGTTCGGCCGAGCGCCGGTACGCCGTACCGGTCATCAGCGACGTGATGGCGGCGGCAAGCGACCGACCCTGCTCCGAGTCGTACGGCATGCCGGAGGCCATCAGCAGCGCGCCCAGGTTGGCGTACCCGATGCCGAGCTGCCGGTACGCCCGGGTGGTCTCGCCGATCTTCTCGGTGGGGAAGTCGGCGAAGCAGATCGAGATGTCCATCGCGGTGATGACGAACTCCACCGACCGGACGAACTTCTCCACCTCGAAGCCGCCGTCGGCGCGCAGGAACTTCATCAGGTTCAGCGAGGCGAGGTTGCACGAGGAGTTGTCCAGGTGCAGGTACTCCGAACACGGGTTGGAGGCGGTGATCCGGCCCGTCTCCGGGCAGGTGTGCCAGTCGTTGATCGTGTCGTCGTACTGGAGGCCGGGGTCGGCGCACTCCCACGCGGCCTGGGAGATGGTGCGGAACAGCTTCTTGGCGTCGATCGTGTCGATCACCGCGCCGTCCAGCCGGCCACGCAGGTCGAAGGTGGCGCCGTCGTCGACCGCCCGCATGAACTCGTCGGTGACCCGGACCGAGTTGTTGGCGTTCTGGTACTGGACGCTGACGATGTCCGAGCCGCCCAGGTCCATGTCGAAGCCGGCGTCCCGCAGGGCCCGCACCTTGTGCTCCTCGCGGGCCTTGGTGAGGACGAACTCCTCCACGTCGGGGTGGTCCACGTCCAGGATGACCATCTTGGCCGCCCGGCGGGTCGCGCCACCGGACTTGATGGTGCCGGCGCTCGCGTCGGCGCCGCGCATGAAGCTGACCGGGCCGGAGGCGGTGCCGCCGCTGGACAGCAGTTCCCGGGACGAGCGGATCCGGGACAGGTTGACGCCGGAGCCGGAGCCGCCCTTGAAGATCAGCCCCTCCTCCTTGTACCAGTCGAGGATCGAGTCCATCGAGTCGTCGACGGCCAGGATGAAACACGCGCTGACCTGCTGCGGCGAGGTGGTGCCGACGTTGAACCAGACCGGCGAGTTGAAGCTGAACACCTGGTGCAGCAGCATCCAGGTCAGCTCGTGCTCGAAGATCTCGGCGTCGGCGGGGTTAGCGAAGTAACCGTGCTGCTCGCCCGCCGCCCGGTAGGACTTGACCACCCGGTCGATGAGCTGCTTGAGCGACCACTCCCGCTCCGGCGTGCCGATGGCGCCCCGGAAGTACTTGGTGGTCACGATGTTGGCCGCGTTGACGCTCCAACTCGTGGGGAACTCCACCCCGCGCTGCTCGAAGTTGATCGAGCCGTCCCGCCAGTTCGTCATGACGACGTCCCGGCGCTCCCACTCGACCTCGTCGTACGGGTGCACCCCGGCACTGGTCCAGACCCGGTCCACCTTGAGTCCGGTCGCGGTCGCGGTCCCCCGTACCCGTCCGGTCCGCCCTGTTGTCACGCTCTCCCCCGCCATGTCATCCGCCCCCTCGCGCGGACGCGGTCCGACCGCGTCCGTCGTCAGAAATCCGTCCAAAACACTCAATAATTGGCTGGCCATGCCCGCCGTCGCGTGGTCGCGACCCGATCTGTTCGCTCCGTTCGACCGGTCGAGCCCGGCCGTCAGGCCGGTGGACCGGCCCGCAAGCCGGCGGGGCGCTGACCGTTCGCCGTCGGGGCCGCGCCGCCATCCGTCGCCGCGCCGCTCCCCCGCGATCCGGCCCCCTCAACCGAAGGTCCGGTGTCGCCGGCCGGCCGCTGCCGCTGGTCGGCCTCCGCTCGCAGCGCCTCGATCTCCCGCTCGAAGTCGGCCAACGAGTCGAACGACCGGTAGACGCTGGCGAACCGTAGGTACGCGACCTCGTCCAGCTCCCGCAACGGGCCCAGGATGGCCAAGCCGACATCGTGGCTGGGCAGCTCGGCCGCACCCTTGGCCCGGACCGTCTCCTCCACCCGCTGGGCCAGCAGGGCGATCGCGTCCTCGTCGACCGGTCGCCCCTGGCACGCCTTGCGCACCCCGCCGATAATCTTGCTGCGACTGAAGGGTTCGGTCACCCCGCTGCGCTTGACCACAGCGAGCACCGCCTCCTCGACGGTGGTGAACCGCTTGCCGCACTCCGGGCAGGATCGCCGCCGCCGGATCAGCTGGCCGTCGTCGGCCTCCCGGGAGTCGACCACGCGCGAATCGGCGTGCCGGCAGTACGGGCACCGCATGGTCGACCTCCGTTTGATACCAACGGGAGCTGTAGGGCCGTCGAACCCAACCTATGGACGACTTACACCCTTGTCACTACTACATCTAGGGGTCGACCGTATGCCGCCACCCGGCGTTGGTCAAGTCGATCGGCGCGTCCCGGCGCGTCGTCACTCTGCCAACCTCGGACGGCGCCCGTCGGTTACCGGAACACCTGGACGACGTGCGGAAACGGGTAAATCGGCAGAGACCGTCGCCGCGATCGTGAAACGCCGGGCGGCGGGGGCGGGCGCGCGGGCGACGGGACGGGCGAGGGGGCGGCGGGCGCGCGGGCGGCGGTCCGCTGTCGGCCGGCGGGCGCGGGGGCGGCGGGCGAGGGGGCGGCGGGCGCGCGGGCGGCGGTCAGCTGTCAGCGGCCGGCGGGCAGCACCAGCTCCTGGCCGGCGTAGATGGTGTAGCCGTCGAGGCCGTTGAGTCGCCGGATCTCCGCGATCACCAGATATGTGTCGTGGTCCGGCAGTTGCCGTTCCGCGACCGACCAGAGGGTGTCGCCGGGACGCACCACCGTGGTGTGCGACGTTCCGGCCGGGTCCGCCGCCTGGGACGCGGGGGCCAAGACGGCGATGACGGCACCCAGAAGGATCAACACGCCCACGATCAGGACGATTCGACCTCGGCGCGTCAGCCGCAGCGGCGGCGGCTGGACATCCGACACCATGCGGTGCGGATGATCGGACGAACCCGATGACCCCGTCGCAATCACCGTGACCTCCAAGATCGAACGCCAGTTCGATAGTACGGACGTACGATGGTGTATCAGAACAGGCGTACGGATGTCGAGGTTTGGCGCGCGACACGCCGACGCGAGATCGTACAGATGTTTGAAACTGTCGGATCCCACCGATACGGTCGACTCCAGTCGCTGACGACCACCCGCGCGAAACGGGCAGCAGCGGCCCAAAACGACTCCGTACCAGCATTGGGACCACCGCCGACCAGGGAGGACGGACGTGTCGACCGACGAGGGCACCAGCCGGCAGAAGCATCCGCGCAAGGGGGTCGCGAGCACGGCCGGGTCCGCGACCCGCCGTCGCGGCTCGGGCCGGGCCCGAGCCGCTGAGCCGGGCCTGCGCGCTGTCGCGCCGGTGGTCAGCGCGTTCCCCGACCAGGCGGGCTCGACGCTGACCGCGCGACAACGCCGCATCCTCGAGTTCATCCGCGACTGGGTGGAGCGATACGGTTACCCGCCGAGCGTGCGGGAGATCGGCGAGGCCGTCGGGCTCGTCTCCCCGTCAAGCGTCGCCTACCAGCTCAAGGAGTTGGAGCGGAAGGGCTTCCTCCGCCGCGACCCCAACCGTCCCCGGGCGGTGGACGTCCGCCCGCCGAACGACCTGATGGACGACGAGGCCGCCCGTGCGCAGCGCCCCGCCCCGGCGTACGTGCCGATGCTCGGCCGGATCGCGGCAGGCGGTCCGATTCTCGCCGAGCAGGCGGTGGAGGACGTGTTCCCGCTGCCGAGGGAGCTGGTGGGCGAGGGCGAGGTGTTCATGCTTCAGGTCAAGGGCGATTCCATGATCGACGCGGCGATCTGCGACGGCGACTGGGTGGTGGTCCGGCAGCAGCCGACCGCGAACGCTGGAGACATCGTCGCCGCCATGCTCGACGGCGAGGCGACGGTCAAGACCTACCGCCGTCGCGATGGTCACGCATGGCTGATGCCGCAGAACCCGGCGTTCGACCCGATCCCCGGTGACGACGCCACGATCATGGGACGCGTCGTGGCGGTGCTGCGTCGGATCTGAACCCACCCAGGACGGCGGCGGTCGTCCGGGAGCCACCGGACCAGTCTGATGGCTCCCGGAGCGCCCGGAACCGTTCCCGGACCACCGACGCTGTGCGTCCGACCAGGACATCCGGGTCAGCCGGTCCAGATCAGCGGTAGCCCTGGTCGTCGTACCCGCCGTTCTGGTCGTACGGCCGACCTCGGCCGCCATGCCCGCGTGGTGGCCGGCCGCCAGGGCTGCCATCTCGGGGCGGCTCGTCGTCCCCACGGCCGCGGCCCATCGGCCCGCTGCCGTAGACGGCACCGGACCCTCGTCCCCCGGACCGGCCACCAGACTGGGCCCCGGAACGACCGCCGGGCTGGGGACCGGCCGGTCCGTTCTGACCACCATCCGGCTGGGCGCCATATCCGCCCCGCCGGCCACCGAACGCGCCGCCGGCCGGCTCGGGACCAGATCGGCCGCCGGCGCCGGCAGCGCCACCGCGCCCCCCACCGGCACCACCACGACCGCCGCCGCCGGGTCCGCCATGGCTACCACCCGGTCCGCCGCCGTACACCCCGCCCCGCCCGCCGCCCGGACCGCCCCGCCCGCCGCCCGGACCGCCCCGCCCGCCGCCCGGACCGCCCCGCCCGCCGCCCGGTCCAGCTCGGCCGTCACCGTAAACCCCTCCCGCCGCCGGTCCACCACCCGGGCCGGCCGGGCCGCCGCCGTACACCGCGCCGTTGCGTCCGCCGCCGGAATCCGGACCGGCGGAACCGCGCCCACCTCCGGCGCCGTAGACGGCGCCGTTCCGCCCGTCGCCGGCGTCCGCTCCGTACCGGTTGCGCTCGGCCCCGGGCGGACCACCGGGTTCGGGGCCACTCCAACCCGAGGACGCCCGCGCCGCCCCGACTCCGCTATTGTCCTCGGCCGCGTCCCCGACGCCGGGCGGACGACGCCTGGCCCGCAGGATCCCGAACACCCCCGCGCTGACCAGGATCACCCCGATCAGGCCCACGGCGGCGATGAGGTACGTGATGTCGTTCAGGGTCAGTGAATCGGTCCAGGACCGCCCGGCGGCCTTCTTGGGCGCCGCGGCCGCGACCGGCTTGGCGGTGGCCGCTGACGGGGTGTACTTGAGAATCGCCACGCTGGCGTTCTCCTCCTCGGAACGCGCCTCCGAGACCGTCACGAACGCGGCACCGTCCGGGGTGTAGGAGATCGCCTCACCGAACGGGTCGGCGAGCGCCGTCACCCGCGGTGTCCCCGAGGTGATGGCCTTGACGAGGTCACCGTCCGGCACGTCGAATTCGAACGCGTCGGCATACGTACGCAGCACCACCTTGCGCCCGTCCGGGGATCTGGTCGCCCCGGTGATCGCGACCCGTCCGTCCGCGCCGAGGATGTTCTCCGTCGTGGTCTTGGGGAGGCCGACCTCACCAACCTGCTTCATCGGCACCGGGTCGGCGTTGTTCCTCTTGAGAGGCGCCGTCGGCACGAACACCTTCGCCTTGCCGGTGGTCTTCGTGACGATGATCGGCGTACCGTCGTCGGCCATCAGCAACGCCTCGGCGTCGTGCGGCTTCTGCCCGGGATAGCTCAGCCGGTGCAGCACCGGCTTGGCCGAGCCGTTGACCGGCATGCTCCACAGTGCCACCCGGGTGCGGTGCTCGCGGCTGGTGACGTTGTCGCCGGTGTCCGCGATCCACATGGTGCTGCCGTCGGCCGACAGCACCATGTCCTCCGTGTCGTACGGCCCGTCACCCGAGTAGGCCACCTGTTTCTTGACCTGGCACCTGCCGTCCAGGAAGAAGACCCGCTTACGACTCTCCACCTCGGTGCCGTCGTTGATCACGACGTATCCGTCCTTGGTGGCCACCAGGCCGGACAGTTCGAGCAGGCGCTCGTCGGAGATCGTGCAGACCTTGGTCCCCGCAACGGCGGCCAGCCCGGAGCGGACGACGCCGCCCTCGCGACTGGGGCCCGCCGCGGTGGCGGGAGCCGCCAACGCGCATGCCGTCACCGCGCCGAGGGCAACCGCGATCCAGGAGAGGGCACGCCGCATCTGGCCAGTGTCGCATGGCACACCCGCCACCCGGATGCCCCGGTGATCCATCAATTGCGGGTGGCGCCCACATCCGCCCGCGCCGTCGCGGCCAGATACGGCTCGAGTTCGGCGGCGAGCGCCTCCCCGACGCGTACGTGCAACGCCGTTCCCTCACCCAGATGCGCCGTGCTCAGCACCTCGCCACTGCGGTGCACCCGGGCGACCAGGTCCCCCCTGTCGTACGGCAGAACCACCCGGACCTCCACCGGCGGTCGCGGCAGCCGGCTCTCGATCGTCGCCCGCAGGTCGTCGATGCCCCGCCCGGCCCGCGCGGAGACGAATACGGCGTCGGGCCAGGCCCGCTTGAGCCGCAGCAACGTCTCCTCGTCGGCCGCGTCGATCTTGTTGACCACCAGCAACTCGGGCAGTCGGTCGGCGCCCACCTCCCCGAGCACCTCGCGAACCGCGCGAACCTGCTCCTCGGGGTCCGGATGCGCGCCGTCCACCACGTGCACCACGAGGTCCGCCTCCGCCACCTCCTCCAAGGTGGACCGGAACGCCTCGACGATCTGGTGCGGCAGGTGCCGGACGAAGCCAACCGTGTCCGACAGCGTGTAGACCCGGCCGTCCGCGGTCCGGGCCCGCCGGGTGGTCGGATCCAGGGTGGCGAACAACGCGTCCTCCACCAGCACGCCCGCCCCGGTGAGCCGATTGAGCAGGCTGGACTTGCCGGCGTTGGTGTACCCGGCGATGGCCACGGCCGGCACCGCGTTGCGCGCCCGGCGGGCCCGCTTCGTGGTCCGCACCATGCGCATGCCCTTGATCTCTCGCCGGAGCCGGGCGATCCGGGTGCGGATCCGCCGCCGGTCGGTCTCGAGCTTGGTCTCACCCGGGCCACGCAGACCGACGCCGCCCCCGGCACCGCCACCGCGGCCGCTGCCGCCGGTCTGCCGGGACAGGGTCTCACCCCAGCCCCGCAGCCTGGGCAGCAGGTATTCCAGCTGAGCCAGCTCGACCTGGGCCTTGCCCTCCTTGCTCTTGGCGTGCTGGGCGAAGATGTCCAGGATCAGCGCGGTCCGGTCCACCACCTTGACCTTGGTGCGCTGTTCGAGGTTACGAAGTTGGGACGGGGACAGCTCTCCGTCGCAGATGACCGTGTCGGCGCCGCTGTCGCGGACGATCGAACCCAGGTCGTCGACCTTGCCTCGTCCGACGTAGGTCGCCGGGTCGGGCCGGTTCCGCCGCTGGATGAGCCCCTCGAGCACCTGCGAACCAGCCGTCTCGGCGAGCGCCGCGAGCTCGGTGAGGGAGTTTTCCGCATCGGTGACCGATCCGTCGGTCCACACCCCCACGAGCACCACCCGCTCCAGCCGGAGCTGCCGGTACTCGACCTCGGTGATATCGGTGAGTTCGGTGGACAGGCCCGCGACGCGACGCAACGCCTGGCGGTCCTCCAGTTCCAACTCGCCGGTGGTGGCGTCGAGGTCTTCGTCCGCCATCTGGACGAAGCTCTCCTGGTCTCGCAAGCCGTTCTCCCGTCGATAAGTGTGGGTCGCCGATCAATCGTGACACGTCGACCGGCCGGTTGCACCTGCTATACCCGCTGCCAGCCGGCGGAGCCGACCCAGGCACCGGGGGGATCCGATCCGGCCACGGAGGTCGAAACCGGCTCCCGCCCGACCCCACCGACAGCGTGCGGACCGGCGGCGGGAGAATGCCCAGGCGGCCCGACGCCCCTCGGCCGCCGAGTGGATGACGGAGGGACCTGTGGCGATCACCCGACTGCCGAGCGCCGGATTCTCGATCACGATCCGGATCAGCGTGACCGCCGACGCGTCGGCGATCGGCCGGCTCACCACCTGCGTCGGGGAAGCCGGTGCCATCGTCACCGCCCTCGACGTGGTGGATTCCGACCCGACCCACGTGGTGGTCGACCTGACCTGCGACACCGCGGACTCCGGACACGCCGACCAGGTCGTCGACGCGCTTACCGAACTGGACGGGGTGGACGTCCGGAAGGTCTCCGACCGCACCTTCCTGCTCCACCTCGGTGGGAAGATCGAGGTCACCCCCAAGGTGGCGTTGCGCAACCGGGACGAGCTGTCCCGGGCATACACGCCGGGAGTCGCCCGCGTCTGCCTGGCCATCGCGGAGAACCCGGCGGACGCCCGGCGGCTCACCATCAAGCGCAACACCGTCGCCGTCGTCACCGACGGCTCCGCGGTGCTCGGCCTGGGCAACATCGGCCCGGCCGCCGCCCTCCCGGTGATGGAGGGCAAGGCGGCGCTGTTCAAGCGGTTCGGTGGGGTGGACGCCTGGCCCGTCGTGCTGGACACGCAGGACACCGACGAGATCGTCTCGATCGTCCGGGCGATCGCGCCCGCGTACGGCGGGATCAACCTTGAGGACATCGCCGCGCCGCGGTGCTTCGAGATCGAGTCCCGGTTGCGCGAGGCCCTGGACGTTCCGGTCTTCCACGACGACCAGCACGGCACCGCGATCTGCGTACTCGCCGCCCTCACCAACGCGCTGCGTGTGGTGGGCAAGCGACTCGCGGACGTCCGGGTGGTGGTCTCCGGGGCCGGCGCGGCCGGCACCGCGATCATGAAGCTGTTGCTGCGCCAGGGCGTCGGGGACATCATCGCGTACGACCGCCAGGGCGCCCTGCACCGCGGTCTGCCCGACCTCAACCCGGCCTGGCAGTGGCTGGCCGAGCACACCAACAAGGAGAACTACTCCGGCGACCTGCCCGGCGCGCTCCGCGGCGCCGACGTCTTCATCGGGGTGAGCGCGCCCAACCTGCTCACCGGCGACGATGTGGCCGGGATGGCAAAGGACGCCATCGTCTTCGCGCTGGCGAACCCGGACCCGGAGGTCGACCCGCGGGAGGCCCGCAAGCACGCCGCGGTGGTGGCCACCGGCCGCTCGGACCAGCCCAACCAGATCAACAACGTGCTGGCGTTCCCCGGCGTGTTCCGCGGCATGCTGGACGCGCACGCGGAGGAGTTCACCGAGGAGATGGCCATCGCGGCCGCTCGGGCGATCGCCGACGTGGTGGGCGAGGAGAAGGTCAACCCGACGGTCATCGTGCCCAGCGTGTTCGATCCCCGGGTCGCCCCGGCGGTGGCTGCCGCGGTACGGGCCGCCGCCACGACGCCTGCCGAACCGCCGGCCGCGGACCCCGGCCCGGCGGACCTCCCGGAGATCGCGGCCCGGGACGCCGCCACAACCCAACCGTCCACCCACTGAGCCGCCCCCACCCCCCACCCCTTCCGCGCCGATCTTGAACTTGCGGCCCCGGCAAAGCCGACAAAGTGCCCGATAATTGCAGCCGAAACTGCAAGATCGGCGCCGTACACGGGGCGGGGGCGGGGGTTAGGTGTGGGGTAGTGCCGTGGTGTCGACCCGACCGTGGGCGACCAGCACCGCGGGACCGGCCAACCAGCAGGCGGAGCCGTCCAGGGCGACCGTCAATCGCCCACCCGGTACGTCGACCGCCACCAGCCCGGCGTCCCGACCCGCTTCGGCGAGCGCCACCGCCGCCACGGCGCAGGCACCGGTGCCACAGGACTGCGTCTCCGCCGACCCGCGCTCGTACACCCGCATCCGGATGTGCACGTCAGCCCGGCCGACCGCCGACCCGGCGGACCCGCCCGAGTCCGTAGTCCCGCCCGAATTCCCGGACCCGGCGGAATCCCCGGACCCGGCGGGATCCCCGGACGTGGCGGCGACCGGGTCGCCGAACCCGGACCCGTCCGGCTCGCCAGGGGCGGTGAACTCGACGTTCACCCCGGCGGGAAACATGGCCGGGTCGTACCCCGGGGCCCGGGTGAGGTCCAACGCGGCCAGGTCGACCCCCGCCGGCAACGGGCAGACCAGGTGCGGGTTGCCGACGTCCACGACCCGCCCGGGCAGGGTCAGTCCGCCGGTCTCGGCCGTGCTCCGGGCGTACATCCGGGGAAGCCGCATGCCGACGGCGATCGTGCCGTCCGCGATCACCGCACGCACGACGCCGGCCCGGGTCGCCACCGGCACGGTCGCCTCTCCAACCGGGACCAGTCCGTTGTCCAGCAGGTATCGGACGAACACCCGGGCGCCGTTGCCACACATCTCGGCATGTGAGCCGTCGGCGTTCCAGTAGTCCATGAACCACTCGGCCTCGGCGGCGTCGCCCACCGCGTCCGGGTGCTTCGCCGACCGCACGACGCGGAGCACGCCGTCGCCACCGACTCCCCGCCTGCGGTCGCACAGCGCGGCGACGAGCGCCGGGGTGAGCGCGAGCCGCCCCTCCGGATCGGGCAGGATCACGAAGTCGTTGCCGGTGCCGTGGCCCTTGGTGAACTCCACGTCCCCATCATCACTCACCGGCCACCAGCGCCGTGCGGGCGGCCTCGATCAGGTCCGACCGGCCGGCATCCAGCCAGCGCACGCGCGGGTCCCGGCGGAACCAGGACCGCTGCCGCCGGACGAACCGGCGGGTTGCCCGGATCGTCTCGTCCCGTGCCTGTTCGTCGGACAGTTCGCCGTCGAGCAGCCGGAGCACCTGCTGGTAACCGAGGGCACGCCCCGCCGTCCGCCCGGTGCGTAACCCGTGGTCCGCCAACCTCCGCACCTCGTCGACCAGCCCTCGCCGCCACATGAGGTCGACCCGGGCGGCGATTCGCTCATCGAGCACGGCCGTGTCCAGGTCGACGCCGAGCTGCACGGCGGGGTAGTAAGGCCGAGGTTCGGGTAACCCGGCCCGGAACGGACCGCCGGTCAACTCGATCACTTCGAGCGCGCGGACGATCCGCCGACCGTTTCCGGGCAGGATGCCGGCCGCGGCCACCGGGTCGGCGGCAAGCAGCCGCGCGTGCAGCGGTGCCGGGCCGACGGCCGCCAGCTCTGCCTCAAGCCTGGCCCGCAACGCCGGGTCGGTGCCGGGAAACTCGAACTCCTCCAGCACCGCGCGGACGTACAGCCCCGATCCGCCGACCAGCAGCGGTACGCGGTCGCGGGCCAGCACGTCGTCCACGGCAGCCCGGGCCAGCCGCTGGTATTCGGCCACGCTCGCCGGCTCGGTGACGTCCCATATGTCCAGCAGATGATGCGGTACGCCGTCCCGCTCGGTCTCGGTAAGTTTGGCCGTGCCGATGTCCATTCCGCGGTAGAGCTGCATCGAGTCGGCGTTGACCACCTCGCCGCCGAGGGCGTGGGCCAACGCGATGCTGAGCGCCGACTTGCCCGCCGCGGTGGGCCCGACGACCGCGACGACCCGTCCCGTCAACGCCGCCCCCGGACCACCGGCCCCGCCCCGCATCATCGGATCGGCTCCCAGTTGGCGACGAGATAGCCGACGCCGTAGGGCGCCGAGTGGTGTCGAAGCTCCCCGCGCCAGGCTCCGGGCGTCGAGCGGACGGCACCGGCGAGCACCTGCCAGGCCGCCCGGCCCGCCACCGTCAGCTCCGCCGAAACCCCCGGGTCCATGCCGAGCAGCGCCTCGGTGTCCGCGTCGGCCAGGGCCCGGGCCACCTCCTCGTCGTACGCCAGGGCGCGTGGATCGTGGTAACCGGGGGCCCGCTCGTCCCGGCGGGCCGTCCCGTCCCCGAGCACCAGCAGCGCGGTCCGGCGCCCCGCACGATCGGCGAGCCGCTCGCCGAGCCGGAGGCACGTCGACGAGGGGGCGTCGACGGTGACGGCTTCGGCGTGCCGGGGCAGGTTCGTGCCGGTCCGGTTGAGCAGCCAGGCGCCGATCGTCAGGCTCAGCGGCAGGTCGGGTCCACCGGACGACGGGCCACCGCCCGGCGTCGTCCCGAGCGAAATGGCCAGCGGCACCCCGTACGGCCACAGGGTGCCGGAGGCCCCGGCACCGAACCCGGTGGTCTCCGGGCCGCCGCCGACCAGGATGATCTCGTCCGGCCCGGCGGCGAGCAGAGCGACGAGGGCGTCGTCGCAGGCGCCGCGTAGCCCGTTCAACTCCGGGGCGGCGTCGCCCGCGACCTCGGGAACGATCAGCGGTGGGTGTGGGCAGACGGCGGCGGCGACCAGTGGCACCTGGCCACCGTAGCGGTCACGCCACCGCCGTCCGCGCCGGTGTCGTCAGCCGGTGTGGTCGCCCCAGCCGCCCTGGATCATGGTCTGGAACCGCCACTGCCCACCGGTCTTGACCAGCACGTCCGCGTACCGCACCCGCTGCCGCTGACCGTCGATCGTGAACTCGGCGTCGGTGAAGACCACCGCCAGGCTGGCGGTGAGGAAATGCGGCGTACGCCGGGACTCCATCTGCAGGTCGGCCGAGCCACCCAGCACGGCTGCCATCTGCCGCAGGTACTCGTCGCGGGTGAGCTGCTGGGCCGAGCCCTCGCCAGCGGCATTGTCGGTGACTGTGTTCAGCGGGAACATCGCCAGGTCGGCCGTCGCCGAGACATCACCCGCCGCGGCGTACCCGTCGTACCGGCGGAACCACTCGTCCAGCGCCGCGAGGTCGTCGGAGGTGGGCTGGTAGCCCGAGTCGGCCGGTGGGGTGAGCTGCGAAGCGGTCTGGGTCATTGGGGCTCCTGTCTGCGTACGACCGCGCCTGTCCGCGCGCTCGTTTTGCCGGGCTGGTGATCTGGTCCGTCCGCGGCGCTTGTGGCGCCGCGCTGCCGGAGCGTCGCTCCGGCTCGCCGTACATTATACCGTACAGCGTACGGATCCAGTCGCGTCCGAAGCCGAGGCCGCCGTCGGAGGGGGTAGGACACCATATGGTCACGGTCGGCGACAGGCGCTCGACGCGGGGCGGGTGGCACCTGTGACAATGCCGGGGGAAACTTCTGTGCAATATGCGCCGTGGCGGCGCCCGGCGGAGGATGCCTCCGGCCGGCGCCGGGAGAACGAGGATGGGCACATGACTGACTGGACTGCCTTCGGCCGCGTCGATGCGGATGGCACGGTCTACGTCAAGACGGCCGAGGGCGAGCGTGTTGTCGGCTCGTGGCAGGCGGGTTCACCGGAGGAGGGCCTCGCCCACTTCGCCCGGCGCTTCGCCGACCTGGTTACCGAGGTCGACCTGACCGAGGCCCGCCTCAACTCCGGTGCGGCCGACCCCGCCCACTCCCTGTCCACGTTCCGCCGGATCCGGGCCTCGCTGGCCGAGGCGCACGTCGTCGGGGATATCGACGCCCTCGCCGCCCGGCTGGACAAGCTCAGCACCCTCGCCGAGGAGAAGGCCGGCGAGGCGCGCGCCGCCCGGGAGGCGGCCCGCGCCGAGGCGGTTGCCCGCAAGACGGCCCTTGTCGAGGAGGCCGAGAAGATGGCCGCCGAGTCGACCGGCTGGAAGACCGCCGGCGACCGGCTCAAGGAGATCCTCGACGAGTGGAAGACGATCCGCGGGGTCGACAAGAAGACCGACGGCGAACTGTGGAAGCGGTTCGCCACGGCCCGGGACGGCTTCACCCGCCGGCGTGGGGCGCACTTCGCCACCCTGGACGCCCAGCGCAAGCAGGCCCAGGCGGCCAAGGAGGAACTTGTCACGGAGGCGGAGGCATTGGCCGACTCCACCGACTGGGGCCCCACGGCCGGCCGGCTCAAGGATCTGATGGCCCAGTGGAAGGCGGCCCCCCGAGCCTCCAAGGAGGCCGAACAGCGACTCTGGGAACGGTTCCGCTCCGCCCAGGACGCGTTCTTCAGCCGGCGCAGCGAGGTCTTCTCGGCCCGGGACAACGAGCAGCGGGCCAACCTCGAACGGAAGCAGGCCCTGATCGCCGAGGCGGAGGCGCTCGACGTGGACGCGGACCCACGCGGCACCCAGGCCCGGCTGCGGGAGATCCAGGGGCAGTGGCACGAGGCGGGCCGGGTCCCCCGGGACGCCGCCGCGGGACTGGACCGCCGGTTGCGGGCGGTCGACGAGAAGGTCCGACAGGCGATGGACTCGGCGTGGCGGCGGACCGAGCCGTCGGCCAACCCGCTGCTGGCGCAGATGCGCGAGCAGGTGGCCGAGGCCGAGCAGCGGCTGGCCCGGGCCAGGGCGGCCGGCGACAACAAGCGGATTCGCGAGGCCGAGAAGGCGTTGGAGGCCAAGCGGCAGTTCCTCAACCTGGCCGAACAGACCAACTGAACTCCGCCATCGGCCCCGGTCCCGTCCTGGGGTCGGGGCCGACGCACGTCCGCCCACGTCCGGTTCCAGTTACCTTGCGTCACGTCGATCGTCACGGGTGGCGCGGGCGCCGGACGGATCTCCGTCTGATGCGACGTGCCCCTGGCGGCCCCTGGCGGCGGATGGCAAGGGGCACATCCTGCTATACGCCGCAGGCGTTCGCGGGAGCGGACGCGGCCGGTGGAGCGCCGATCGTCGGCAGTCCGAGGAGCACACCAGGGGTACGCGGGGAGCGGCCCGCCTCGGCGGCGTCACCGGCCCGGGTCCGTCGGTGCGCCCCGGGTTCGCCGTCGGCGTTGAGGTGGTGCGGGGCGGCGTAGGTGACGGTCGTGTGCACGACGTCACCCGGTCGGATCCGACCGGCCAGGGAGCCGGCCTCGAAATGCACCAGGCGACCGTCCCTGGCCCGGCCGGACAGCCGGCCGGTGCGTTCGTCCTTGCGCCCCTCGCCGACGGCCACCAGCACCTCGACGGTCTCGCCGACCAGCCGCTTGTTCTCCGCCCAGGTGATCTCCTCGACGCAGGCGAGCAACCGCGTGTACCGCTCCTGCACGACCTGCTTGGGCAACTGGTCCGGCATGGACGCGGCCGGGGTGCCCGGACGCTTGGAGTACTGGAAGGTGAACGCCGAGGAGAACCGAGCCTGCCGCACCACGTCGAGGGTGCGTTCGAAGTCCGCCTCCGTCTCGCCCGGGAAGCCGACGATGATGTCCGTGGTGATCGCCGCGTCCGGCATCGCCGCCCTGACCTTGTCGATGATGCCCAGGTAGCGGTCCGCCCGGTAGGAGCGGCGCATGGCCCGCAGCACGTCGTCCGAGCCGGACTGCAACGGCATGTGCAACGAGTGGCAGGCGTTCGGCGTCTCGGCCATCGCGGCGATCACGTCGTCGGTGAAGTCCTTCGGGTGCGGGCTGGTGAACCGGACCCGTTCCAGCCCGTCGATGTCGCCGCAGGCGCGCAGTAGCTTGCCGAACGCGAGCCGGTCACCGAACTCCACCCCGTAGGAGTTGACGTTCTGGCCGAGCAGGGTGACCTCCAGGACGCCCTCGTCCACCAGCGCCCGCACCTCGGACAGGATGTCGCCGGGGCGGCGGTCCTTCTCCTTGCCCCGCAGGGACGGCACGATGCAGAACGTGCAGGTGTTGTTGCAACCAACGGAGATCGACACCCAGCCCGCGTAGGTCGACTCCCGCCGAGCCGGGAGGGTGGACGGGAACACCTCCAGCGACTCCAGGATCTCCACCTCGGCGGCGGCGTTGTGCCGGGCCCGCTCCAGCAGCACCGGCAGCGAGCCGATGTTGTGGGTGCCGAACACCACGTCCACCCAGGGGGCCCGCCTGACGATCTCGCCCCGGTCCTTCTGCGCCAGGCAGCCGCCCACGGCGATCTGCATGCCCGGCCGCCTGGTCTTGGTCGGCCGCAGGTGTCCCAGGTTGCCGTAGAGCCGGTTGTCCGCGTTCTCCCGGACGGCACAGGTGTTGAACACCACGACGTCAGGCTCGTCGGTGCTCGCCGCCCGCACGTACCCGGCATCCTCGAGCAGACCGGAGATCCGCTCGGAATCGTGCACGTTCATCTGGCAGCCGTAGGTCACGACGTTGTAGGTCCTTGCCACCGGTGCTCCAGCCCCTCTCCCTCGCCCCCCCAGCGTAGTGCCCTCCCGCGGGTCGACCGACGGCGATGCCCGCCGCCGGCGGACGTCCCCGGGGCGGCACGGCAACCAGGGTCAGGACCCCGGGCAGCAGAGCGCGAGGATCAGGTGGGCGAGCCAGGCACCCCGAGACGGCTGAGCAGGTCGAGACCGGTTCGTGGGTGGCCCGGTCGGGCGTCCACCATGATGCTCCCTGGACCGATGGGGACAACCTCGCCGGCGTCGAGGGTCGGCGGCCTCGTTCGTCCTCGGCAAGGATAGGGAGTTCCTGACATGGTGTCACCGTCCCGGTGACCAGATCGCTACCGCCGCGGTTCGCCGGCCGGCGGAGACGGAGGAGACATGTGCCGCAGTATCAAGACCCTGCGGGAGCCGTACGCCGAGGTGGTGACCGAGGCCGACATCGAGGCCGCCGCCCTGCAGTACGTCCGCAAGATCAGTGGCTTTCGTAAGCCCGCTCCGCACAACGCCGAGGCGTTCGACGCGGCGGTCGCCGCGGTGGCCGAGGCGACCCGGGTGCTGCTCGACCAGCTGGTGATCGGCCGGCCGGCTCGAGCCCATGCCGGGTCGGGAGCGGAGCCCGCCTCCCATTCCCCGTCGATCTAGGGAAGATGGCTGCTAGCCGATCTCTAATCGCGACCATCTGCCCTAGATCGACGGGGAGGGGCGGGTTCAGGCCGCGGCCAGCGCGGGCAGCACGGAGTCGGGTGCCCATCTGGACCGGCGACATTGTGACCAGCCCTGACAACCGGACAGCCCGGTGCTGCACAACCGCTGGTTGGTCAACATCTCGCCGTCGTCGGTCTCCACGACGTCGAAATGCACGGCGCGTACGGTTCCGTCCGGTGTGACCAGCAGGTGCCGACTGCCGTCGTAGGTGTCGTCGGCGAGCAGGCAGCCCTTCCCGAGCCCTCGCGCCAACGCCGCGATAGCGGTGTGCTCGGGGAGTCCGGGCGGCGGTCCGTAGCAGTCGACGGATAGCGCGAAGTCGCCCGGACGCCGCCACACGTCGGCGAGCACCGCGCCGACCGGGATCCGGGCGGGGTGCCGGTCGCCGAGCGGCACCACCGGCCGACCGAGCGCCTCGGCCAGCGCCTGGTAGACCTCGACGCGTACGACATCGTCGTCGACCTTCCAGTTCCACAACTCGGTCATGCCGCCTCCTCACCACGCCCGCCACGAGCCCCTCGGGATCGGGCCTACTGACGATGGTGCCGGGTGGCTGGGAATGATCGGGGGCGAAGTTACCGGTCTGTGACCATTTCAGCCCAATTTGTCGCGCCGATGCCGCCTCACGTTCGACGGACCACACGGTACCGTCGCTGCCGCCCTGGCCCCGAATCAACACGCCTGCCCGTCACGGACGGTGGCCCGACGACCCCAACCGGCGGCCGATCGGCCCGCTGTTACGGCTCCGTGACCATTCCGGTTGCGCTCGCACACAAACGCCCGCCTAGAGTGGCCCCACCAGAGGTGATGCCACTGTGCGTGCAACCCCCAGCCCTCGGCGAGAACAGGACGGTGGACGACGGTGACGACGGGCGAACCGCTCATCGTGCTCGAAGCGGTAAACAAGTGGTTCGGCCCCCTGCACGTGCTCGACGACGTGAACCTGTCGGTCGGTCGGGGCGAGGTCGTCGTGGTGATCGGACCGTCCGGGTCCGGCAAGTCCACGTTGTGCCGGACCATCAACCGGTTGGAGCCCATCACGTCGGGTTCCATCACTTTCGACGGCAAACCGCTGCCCGAGGAGGGCCGTCCGCTGGCGAAGCTGCGCAGCGACGTCGGCATGGTGTTCCAGTCCTTCAACCTCTTCGCGCACAAGACGATTCTGGACAACGTCACCCTGGGCCCGATCAAGGTACGCAAGGAGAAGTCGGCGGCCGCCCGGGAGCGGGGGATGGCCCTGCTCGACCGGGTGGGCATCGCGAACCAGGCGGAGAAGTACCCGGCCCAACTCTCCGGCGGCCAGCAGCAGCGCGCCGCGATCGCCCGCGCACTGGCCATGCAACCCAAGGCGATGCTCTTCGACGAGCCCACCAGCGCCCTCGATCCGGAGATGGTCGGCGAGGTGCTGGACGTGATGACCTCGCTCGCGCGCGACGGCATGACAATGGTGGTGGTGACCCACGAGATGGGCTTCGCCCGGCACGCCGCCAACCGGGTCATCTTCATGGCCGATGGCCAGCTCGTCGAGGACGCGCCCCCGGAGGAGTTCTTCGGCAACCCGCGCAGCGAGCGGGCGAAGGACTTCCTTTCCAAGATCCTTACACACTAGGCGTCCACCGTGGAGCGTGTCGTGGCCGGGGACCGGCACGGCACGCTCCGTCGAAGAAGGGGTAGAACAATGCGATTCACTCGGATGGCGGCGCTGACCGCGGTGGCGGCGCTGTCGCTCACGGTCGCCGCCTGCGGCGGCGACGACGGCGGCGACGAGGGCACCGGCGCCGGCAGCAAGACCTTCGAGGCCGGCAGCACCATGGAGCGGCTGAACAAGGCCCAGGCGATCAAGGTCGGCACCAAGTTCGACCAGCCCGGTTTCGGGCAGAAGGGCCTTTCCGGCAAGCCGGAGGGCTTCGACGTCGAGATCGCCAAGATCATCGTTAAGGAACTCGGCATTCCCGAGGACAAGATCGAGTACGTCGAGACGCCGTCCAAGGTCCGCGAGGACGTGATCGTCAACGACACCGTCGACATGGTCGTCGCCACCTACACGATCAACGACAAGCGCAAGGAGCGCATCGCGTTCGCCGGGCCGTACTACGAGGCCGGCCAGAACATCATGGTCCGCAAGGACGACACGTCGATCACCGGCCCGGACTCGTTCAAGGACGGCACCAAGAAGGTCTGCTCGGTCACCGGATCGACCCCGGCCGAGAAGATCAAGGAGTACGTCAAGGACGTGGCCACCCAGGTGGTGCTCTTCGACACGTACGACAAGTGCCGGGACGCCGTCAAGGGCGGCCAGGTGGACGCGCTGACCACGGACAACGTCATCCTGCTTGGCTACATCGCCAAGGACGAGGGCGCGTTCAAGCTCGCCGGCGACAACTTCACCAAGGAGCCGTACGGCATCGGGGTGAAGAAGGACGACACCGCGTTCCGCAACTTCATCAACGACATCCTGGAGGCGGCGTTCTCCGACGGCCGCTGGAAGAAGGCCTGGGACGACACCGCCGGCAAGTTCGACGCCGAGCTGGGTGACGCGCCGACCGTGAACCGTTACTGAGCAGCTAGACCGACGACCTGGAGGGTGAGCATGGAGGCGGCCGCGTGAGCGTCCTCATCGAGAATTTCGACGTTTTCGCCGGTGGTTTCTGGCTCACCTTCCAGGCCTGCGTACTCGCCGCGATCGGCGCCCTGATCCTGGGCGCCGTCGTGGCGGTGCTCCGCATCTCACCGGTGCCGCCGCTGCGCGCGGTCGGCACCGCCTACGTGAACGTCTTCCGGAACATGCCGCTGACCGTGGTGCTGTTCTTCGCGGCGTTCGGGCTGCCGGCGCTCGGCTCAAACGCCGACTTCCTGCGGATCCCGGTGCTCGACTCGATCTTCAGCCGGCTCGGCACCGACCTGCCGTACTTCCGCTTCGGCGTGATCGCGCTGGTGCTCTACACCGCGGCGTTCGTCTGTGAGGCACTGCGCTCCGGCGTCAACGCGGTGCCCGCCGGCCAGGCCGAGGCCGCGCGGTCGATCGGCCTCACCTTCGGCCAGAATCTGCGGTACGTGGTGCTGCCGCAGTCCTGGAAGGCGTCGGTCGTGCCGCTCGGTTCGGTGATCATCGCAATGATCAAGAACTCGGCGCTTATCGGCTTCTTCGGCGTCGTCGGCGACCTCGCCCAGACCGCCGACCAGCTCACCTCCGCCGAGGGCTACCCCTTCATCCCCGTCGCCATCGGCATCTCGGCCGGCTACCTGATCATGACCGTTCCGCTCGGCGCCATGTTGGACCGGCTGGAGAAGCGACAGGCGGTGGCCCGATGAGCCAGAACAGCGTCCTCTACGACGTACCCGGCCCGCGCCAACGCCGGATCACCCTGATCAGCAGCGTCGTTGCCGGGGTGCTGCTGCTCCTCGGCGCGTACTTCCTGATCTACAAGCCGCTGGACGAGAAGGACCAGTTCTCGATGGAGCTGTGGGGTCCGCTCATCGACCCCGGCAACGAGAACTTCTCCCTCGTGTGGGAGCGGATCGGCCTCGGCCTGAAGAACACGCTGACCGCGGCGGTCTTCGCCATCATCGCGTCGCTGGTGATCGGCACGCTGCTGGCCGTGCTGCGGATCCAGCTCAAGAGCCTGACCCGGCGTCGGTTCACCGGCCTGGCCACGCCCGTGTCGTACCTGCTGCGCGGCCTGAGCTGGACGCTGTCGGTGGTCAGCCGGGTCTGTGTCGAGGTGTTCCGCGGCCTGCCGGTCGTCATCACCATCTTCTTCGTGGCGCGCGGCTTCCCCGAATTCGGGATCACCTTCAGCACCCTCTGGTATCTGGTCATCGGCCTGACGATCTACAACGGTGTGGTCATCGGCGAGATCCTCCGCTCCGGCATGGAGGGGCTGCCCGGCGGGCAGGCGGAGGCCGCCGCCGCCATCGGCCTCGCCCCGATGCAGACCACCCGCATGATCCTGCTGCCACAGGCGTTCCGAATCATGCTTCCGGCGCTGATCAGCCAGCTCGTCGTGGTACTCAAGGACACCTCGCTGGGCTTCATCATCAGCTACGAGGAGACGCTCAACATCGGCAAGCAGATCATCGGCGTGCTGGACAACCCGATCCAGACGTACACGGTGATCGCCGTACTGTTCATCGCGGTGAACTACTCGCTGTCGAAGCTGGCGCAGTACGTCCAGCACCGGCTCGCCCGGGGCCGCCGCTCGTCGACCCGGACCGGCGCCGCCGGCACCGAACTGGAGACGGAGGCCGTGGCGGGCACCGCCACCTGACCCTCCTCCCCCTCCCTCGCCCGGTGGGGTGGGGTAAGGGCGGGCGGGGGCGGGTGGGGTGCTGTCAGCGGGCGATCTCGCTGACCCGGGACTCCCGGACCACCGTGACCCGGATCTGCCCCGGATAGGTCAGCTCCTCCTCGATCTGCTTGGCCACGTCCCGGGCCAGCACGGCGGCGCCGATGTCGTCCACGTCGTCCGGCTTGACCATCACCCGGATCTCCCGGCCGGCCTGCATGGCGAAGACCTTCTCCACGCCCAACTTGCCGCCGGCGATCTCCTCGATCCGCTCCAGCCGTTTCACGTACGCCTCCAGGCTTTCCCGGCGCGCCCCCGGCCGCCCCCCGGAACAGGCGTCGGAGGCCTGCGTGAGCACCGCCTCGATGGTCTGCGGTGGCACCTCGTTGTGGTGCGCCTCGATGGCGTGCACCACGTCCTCGCTCTCACCGTACTTGCGGGCCAGGTCGGCGCCGATGATGGCGTGGCTCCCCTCCACTTCGTGCGTGAGGGCCTTGCCGATGTCGTGCAGGAAGGCGCACCGCTTGATGGTCGGCACGTCCAGGCGCAGCTCGGCCGCCATGACGCCAGCGATGTGTGCCGTCTCGACGAGATGTTTGAGCACGTTCTGCCCGTACGAGGTCCGGTAGCGCAGCCGGCCGAGCAGGGTGACCAGTTCGTCGTGCATCTCGGTGATGCCGACGTCGACCAGCGCGTCCTCGGCGGCTCGCCGGCACAGCCCTTCGACCTCGTACCGGGCCGTGTCGTAAACCTCCTCGATCCGGTGCGGATGGATCCGACCGTCGAGCACCAGCTTCTCCAGGGTCAACCGGCCGATCTCCCGCCGGACCGGGTCGAAGCACGAGAGCAGCACCGCCTCCGGCGTGTCATCGATGATCAGGTTGACCCCTGTGACCGACTCGAAAGCCCGGATGTTGCGACCCTCCCGGCCGATGATCCGTCCCTTCATCTCGTCACCGGGCAGGTGCAGGACGCTGACCACGCTCTCCGCGGTCTGTTCGCTGGCGACTCGCTGGATGGCGTCCACCACTATGTGCCGGGCCCGCTGGTCGGCGGTGCTCCGCGCGTCACTCTCGATGTCCCGGACCAGGATCGCGGCCTCCCGCTTCGCCTGCCCCTCGATGGCGTCCACCAGTTCCTGCCGGGCGGCGTCGACGGTCAGCCCGGCGACCCGCTCCAGTTCGCGGCGGCGCCGCTCCTCCGCTTCGGCGAGTGCCGCGTCCCGCACGGCGAGCGCCGCCTCCCGGGCGTTCAGTTCCGCCGCGGCGGCGGTCAGTTGGCGCTCCCGCTCGGCGAGCCGCTCCACCTCCTCGGTGTGCAACCGCTCCCGCTCGTCCATCCGCTGGGCCCGCCGCTCCACCTCGGCAGCCTGCTCCCGGGTGGTGCTGGCCAGCATGGCGACCTCGCGTTCGCCGCTGCGCCGGGCGGCCGCCCGGACCTGCTCGGCATCGATTTCCGCCTGCCGGTGAGCGCGTTCCAGGACGTTGTCCGCCTCGGCTCGGGCGGCGTCCAACACCCGGAGCGCCTCGGCCCGGGCGGCGTTGGCCTCCGCCTTGGCGGCCGCCGCCTCGGTCCGGGCGGCCGCCGCAGCCGACTTGGCCACGTCGACGCTCGAACTCGCCTCGTCGGCCGCTTCGCGCAGCGCCGCCAGGGACTGCTCCTGCCGGTCGCGCTCGGCGGCGAAGGCCGGATCATCGCGGGCCGGCATTCCGGCGCCACCCATCTGGCGGACCGCCCGGACGCCGATCACCAACGCACCCGCGACGACCACGGTGAGCAGGAGTACGGCGACGAGGAGGACCGCCTCCAGGCCGGTCATGTCGGCACCTCGCACCGGTTCGCGCCGACCGCCGTGTGCCACCCGCTCATGGCCGCCTCCCTCCACCAGCGCGTCGCCGGAGGCATCGCCCTCCGGGCTCGCCCTGCCGTTGTCGAGACGCCCGACCGGGGCGGTGGCTGCGGGTAGCGTCCAGCCAGCGATGTCGAAGACACCGCTGACGGCCGGTGCTGCTGTCGGGCCGCCACCGGACCGGCCGTCCGGGTGCGCCCTATCTGGCCGCTGAGCTGGGCCGAAGTGTTGCCGTACTGTTATGCGATCTATGTTGTGCGCGTTGCCTGCGCTGGTCGGGCATTCTCATTGTGTAAGGCGAGGCTAGGTCGCAAGGGCCCGTTCGGTCAAGGAGTCATGATCGACCTGCCGAGGGTGAGCTGGTCGGTTGGAGCCGGCGATGGTCCGGTCGGTCGGAACCTCGGGTAAACAACGCGGAAAGAGCACAAGATCACCCGGATCAGCGGTTGTCTCCGCTGCCACCTAGGACGCCACGACCCTGACGGCTGGCCAGCTTGGCAAGGTTGGCCGTGGCGATATCGTCCAGCGACAGGTCGAGGTAGTCGGCGAGCACCGCCACGTACCAGAGCACGTCACCAAGTTCCTTACCGATGTCGGCCCGGTCGAGCCGCGACTCCTCGCTGTCGAGGTCGCGGACCCATTTCTTGAACTTCTCGGCGATTTCACCGGACTCACCGACCAGCCCGAGCACCAGGTGAAGCAGTTCGTTCCTTTTGTCACGTGGAGCGGCGGTGCGGAGAGCGCCGCGCTGATACTCGTCCAGATCCATGGCGGACCAGTATGACGAACCGGGTGTCGCCCCCGGTGTGCTACCGGGCACCGACCGCCATCGCCGCGGCGACCAGGGCGGCGTTGTCCGGGGTACGGGATCCGTCGGGCAGGTCGGTGGTGTCCTCCAAGCCGATCCGGCTGTCCAGGCCGAGCCGGACCGCGAGCCGGAGCACATGCCAGACCGCGGGACCCTCCGCGTGCATCAGCACCCTGGGCGATCCCACCGGCAACGCGGCCAGCATCGCCTCCGCGTCGGCGGTCGCCGCCTCCGGCGTCGGGTCCATGCACTCCAGCAGCACCCGCAGGACCGGCACCCGCCAGCCCCGGTAGGCCCGCACCGCGTCCAGGGTCCACAGGCCCGCCTCCACCCCGATCCCCCGCTCGCACAGGGCCGCGGCGACCTCCTCGGCACCCTCCTCATGCGCGTTGACGGAGGCGAAGTCGGGCAGCACCTCCCAGGATCGTACGGCGGCCACCCGCTCCTCGGGCCGCGGAACGATCCAGGCACCCGTGCTCACACCGACCGGTACGCCAGGGCAGGCTGCCCGGATCGCGGTGAGTGCCGCGCCGACCGCCGCCGGATCCAGGGTCTCCGTCTCGTCCGCACCGCGCGGATGGAGGTGGATCGCCGCGGCACCCGCCGCGACGCAGCGTGCCGCGTCAGCGGCCAGTTCGGCGGCGGTGACGGGAACCGCCGGGTGCTCCCGCCGGTCGCGTCCCCCGTTCAGGCATACCTTCAGCATTCGCTACTCCGATCTGCCGCAATCTCCGCTGACCTGCTCGGTCCCGGCTCACCCACGTCGAGTCCCTCGATCATGACGTGGGCAGGCCTGTTGCTTGGGCACCCGGCAACGACTGATCAACTGGACGGCGTCGGGTCCGGGCCGGCGGCGTCCGGCCCGATGGCGTCGGCCACCGCGTCCGCGTCGATCTGATCAGCGAACTCGGCCGCCTCGGCGCTCTGTGCGGCCAACGCGTCCTTGACCGCCCGGATCGCCACACCCGGTGGATAACCCTTGCGGGCGAGCATCCCGACCAGCCGGCGGAACACCGCGTCCGGCTCCCCCCGGACCGTCCGCAGCTTGCGGTCGACAAGCGCCCGCGCGGTCTCCGCCTCGGTCTCCTCGTCCAGCGCGCCGAGCGCCTCGCCGGCCGTCTCCCCGTCGACGCCCCGCTGCCGCAGTTCGTTGGCGAGCGCCCGACGGGCCAGCCCTCGGCCGTGGTGCCGGCTGGTCACCCAGGCCCGGGCGAACGCGGCGTCGTCGATCATGCCGACCTCGTCATACCGGTCGAGCACCGATTCGGCGACCGTCGCGGAGATGCCCTTGCGGGACAACGCGGTGGCCAGTTCGGCACGGGTGCGTGGTCGCACCGCGAGCTGCCGCAGGCAGATCTCCCGGGCAACCTCGGCCTCGTCGCGCGGGGCCGGTGCCCGAGCCGGCTCGTCCCAACCGACGTCACCCTCGCCGTCCGGGTGGAACTCATCGGCCCCGTCCCGGATCCGGCCGTCCTCACCTCGGCTCGGGAATCGGGCTCCGCCACCCCGGCGCCTGCCGTTCGCGGCGCCGGACCGGGGTGGGGCGGCGTCCCAGCCCCGCCCAGTCCGGGCGCCACGTCGTCGTCCTGCCATGTCGTCAGCGGTCGCCGGCCGGAACGGCAGGCGACATCGACGGATGCGTCATCGAACCGACCGTCAGAAGTCCACCGGCGGAAGCTCTGGACCGCCGGCGGCATCGCCGGCACCGGCTCCGACGCCGAGCTTCTCCAGAATCTTCTTCTCGATCTCCGCGGCCACATCCGGGTTCTCCCGCAGAAACTCCCGCGCCTTCTCCTTACCCTGGCCCAGCTGGTCGCCGTCGTAGGTGTACCAGGCGCCGGACTTGCGAATGATCGCCTGCTCAACGCCGACGTCGATAAGCGATCCCTCGCGGGAGATCCCCTTGCCGTACATGATGTCGAACTCGGCCTGCTTGAACGGCGCGGCGACCTTGTTCTTCACCACCTTGACCCGGGTCCGGTTGCCGACCACGTCGGTGCCGTCCTTGAGGCTCTCGATCCGACGCACGTCGAGCCGCACCGAGGAGTAGAACTTCAGTGCCCGGCCACCGGTCGTCGTCTCGGGCGAGCCGAACATGACGCCGATCTTCTCGCGGAGCTGGTTGATGAAGATCGCGGTGGTCCCGCTGTTGTTGAGCACACCGGTGATCTTCCGTAGCGCCTGGCTCATGAGTCGAGCCTGGAGGCCGACGTGGCTGTCCCCCATCTCGCCCTCGATCTCGGCCCGTGGCACCAGCGCGGCGACCGAGTCGATCACGATGATGTCCAGCGCGCCCGACCGGACCAGCATGTCGGCGATCTCCAGCGCCTGCTCGCCGGTGTCCGGCTGGGAGACGAGCAGCGCGTCGGTGTCCACACCCAGAGCCCGCGCGTACTCCGGGTCGAGGGCATGCTCGGCGTCGATGAAGGCGGCGATGCCGCCGGCCCGCTGGGCGCTGGCCACCGCGTGCAGCGCGACCGTGGTCTTACCGCTGGACTCCGGCCCGTAGATTTCCACCACCCGGCCACGGGGCAGGCCGCCCACGCCGAGCGCCACGTCCAGCGCGATGGAACCGGTCGGGATGATCGCGGTCTCCACGACCGGCCGCTCCCCCAACCTCATCACCGAACCCTTGCCGAACTGCTTGTCGATCTGAGCGAGAGCAAGGTCGAGTGCCTTCTCCCGGTCAGGCCCTGCCGCCATGTTCGCCACCCCTGCCTTCGCCGGCATCTTTGAAGAGCTTCTCGTCACGAGCAACACGCTAGGCGCTGGGTCTGACAGAACACAGCCGATCAGGCCGCGCCCTGTGGACGGCGCCTCGCTGTGGACAATAGCCGAACAGGTGTACGACACCGCACGCGACACGCGTACCCACCCAAAAGCAACTCAGCGTAGTCGCGCCGGCACCCGGTCGGGATAGGCCGCGCACACCGCCCGCCACACCACCGCGGTCTGCTCGCCGTCGGCGATGGCCTGGTCGATGGTTCGTCCGGCCAACTGCGGAAGGACCTGGTCGGCGGCGATGCTGGCGGCGTACCCGGACCCGAAGACCTCCTCGAGCCGGCCCCAGAAATCCGTCAACCGCACCGGTCACTCCCTACGCGGGTCATCCGCCGCCACCGGCGGCACCGGACGCAACGCTAGCGCCAACAGCGGCACGGCCGCGAGCGCGGCCAGCGCGGTGAGCACCGGGTAACCCGCGAGATGCACGACGAACCCGCTGAGCGCGCCGGCCAACGCGCCGGCCAGTCCCATCGTCAGGTCGGACAGGCCCTGCGTCGCCGGACGCACCGCTGCCGGCACAGCCTCGGTGAGCAGGGCGGACCCGGCCACCATCGTGCCCGACCAACCGAGCCCCAGCATGGTCAATCCGATCGCGAGCCATAGCGTGTTGTGCCCGGCGCTGCCGGCCACCGCGCAGGCGGCCAGCAGCATGGCCAACCCACCGACGATCACCCGTCGGCGGCCGAACCGGTCCGCCAGCAGGCCGACCACCGGCGACAGGGCGTACATGCCGGCGACGTGCAGGCTCAACACCACCCCGACGACGCGGAGCACATCGGCGTCGCCGTGCGTCTCGTGCAGCCGCAGGGGAGTCATCACCATCACGGCGACCATCACCAGATGGCCCACCGCGACGGCGGCCATCCCCAGCCGGGCCGCCGGCCGGTCCCGAATCACCCGCAGCGCCGCCCCCATCCCATCGGCACGGCGCGGCTGCCCCCCGCCGACCGAGGGGCGTCCGACGCCGGGCGGCGCCGCACTCTCCGGGACGGTCACCGCCTTCTCCGGGACGGTCACCGCCTTCTCGGGGACGGCCACCGCCACAGGGTTCGCCGGCACGGCTGTCACCGTAGCGACCGCCGGAACCGCCTCCGCCGCGCTCGCCGGGGCGGCCGTCGGCGCGGTGAGCCGCTGCGCGGTGAGCAGCGGATCGGGCCGCAAGAAAGTCTGCACCAGCACGGCCGCGACGATGTTCGCCACCGCGCTGACCGCGAACGCGCCGGCCAGTGGCGGCAGGTCGAGCCGCGTTCCGAGGCGATCGGCGAGCGGTGCGAGGTTGGGCGCCGCCACCGCCCCGACCGTGGTCACCCACACGATCAGTGAGAGCTGCCGGGCCCGGCGCGCCGGATCGGCCAGGTCGATGGCGGCGTACCGGGTCTGCAGGTTGGCCGTGGTGCCGCCGCCGAACAGCAGCATCCCCAGGAAGAGCAGTGGCACCGACCGGATCACCGTCGCGACCACCACCAGCACCGCCCCCAGCGCACCGACGAGGTACGCCAACGCGAGACCCGGTCGCCGACCGGCGGCCCGCATGATCCGGCTCACCGGCACGGCGAGCAACGCCGCGCCCACCACCCCGGCGCTGATGGCCAGGCCGGACAGCGCGGTGCCGGCCACCTCCTCGGCGAGCAGGGCACCGACGGTCAGCCCGGTCGCCACCCCGATGCCACCGACGACCTGACTGCCGGCGAGCAGGCCAAGCGTGCGGCGTTGCAGCCGGGGTACGTCGAGACCGGCCGAGGTGACGAGTTCGGTGGCCATCGGCCCTCCTCGGTAACGGGCGGCGAGCCACTCTACCCTTTCGCCGCGCCTCCCCGTACCCGTCGAGGCGTACCCGTCGCGCGGCGAACTCCGGCGCGGACCTGGACCTACAGCCCCAGGCCGCGTCCGATGATCTCCTTCATGATCTCGGTGGTGCCGCCGTAGATGGTCTGCACCCGGCCGTCCAGCCACGCCTTCGCGACCGGATACTCGACCATGTAGCCGTAGCCGCCGTGCAACTGGACGCACCGGTCCGCGACCTTGATCTGCAGTTCGGTGGTCCACCACTTGGCCTTCGCCGCGTCGGCCACCGACAACCGGCCGGCGTTGAACTCGGCGACGCAGTGGTTGACGAAGGTACGCGCGATGGTCACCTCCGTGTCGAGTTCGGCGAGCAGGAACCGGTTGTGCTGGAACGCCCCGATCGGCCGGCCGAACGCCTGCCGCGTACGGGCGTAGTCGAGGCTGATGGCGAGCAGTTTCTCCGCCGCCGCGACGGCGGCGATGGCGATGCTCAGCCGCTCCCGGGGCAGGTTGCCCATCAGGTGATAGAAGCCGTGGTTCTCGGTGCCGATCAGGTTCTCCGCCGGCACCCGACAGTCGTCGAAGAACAGTTCGGCGGTGTCGTTGGCCTTGAGGCCCACCTTCTCCAGCCGCCGGCCCCGGGTGAACCCCGGGGTCTCCCGCTCGACAGCGATCAGGCTCACCCCGTGCGCACCCTGGTCCGGTGCGGTCTTGGCGACCACCAGCACCAGATCGGCCAGCTCTCCGTTGGTGATGAACGTCTTCTGTCCGTTGAGGACGTAGTCGTCCCCGTCGCGGACCGCCGAGGTACGGACCCCGGCCAGGTCGGACCCGGCGCCCGGCTCGCTCATCGCGATCGCGGTGACCAGGTCACCGGAGCAGAACCCGGGCAACCAACGCTTGCGCTGGTCGGGAGTGGTCAGCTCGGTGAGGTACGGGGCGATCACGTCGTTGTGCAGGCCGAATCCGAGTCCCGAACAACCGGAGGCGACGATCTCCTCGACCAGCACCGCGTTGAACCGGAAGTCGCGCTGGCCTCCGCCACCGTACTCCTCGTCGATGTCGGGACCGAGTAGGCCCGCCGCCCCGGCGGCCCGCCACACCCCCCGGTCGACGATGCCGGCCGCCTCCCACTCCGCGTGCCGGGGCACCGCCTCCCGGGCCAGGAATTCCCGGCACAATGAGCGGAACTCCTCATGTACAGACTCATAGAGGTGCTGCTCCATGCCGTCAGTCTGGCACCACGACCGGGTGGCGCGCGATCATCACACGTACCGGATCCACCAGGTCGCCTCGGCGATCGCCCGGAAGCCCAGCGAGTCATAGAGCGGCCGCCCGGCCGGGGTGGCGGTCAGCACCATCCGACGCTCCGGCAGCCCCGCCAGCACCGATTCCAGCAATGACCGGCCCACCCCGTACGACCGGTGCTCGGGCAGCGTGGTCATCCAGTAGAGCCCGGTCGTGACCGGACCGGTCAAGGTGAGACAGGCACCGGCTGGCACCTCGCCCCGGCGAGCCAGGTGGAGCCCGACCTCGGGCCGGTCGAGCAGCGCCGGTGGGAAGGCCTCCCCCATCTGGTACGGCTGGAGCGGCGGCAGCGGGAAGTCATGCACCACCACGTCCTCCACCAGCGTCAGCTCGTGAACGTGCCCGACCCGGTGCACGTCGATCGCCGCGTCGCCCAGCGCCGCCGGGTCCGGGGTCGAGCTCGGAGCCAACGCCGGGGCCAGGGCCGGGGCCGAGGTCGGGGCCGAGGCCGGGTGAGCCCGCCCAACCGGCTCCGGCGGCCGGACCATGATCGGCATCCGCATCGGAGCAAGACCGCACCCGGTCAACTCCACCGTGCTGAACGGGTCCTCGACGGTGACCGGCCCGGGCAGCCAGCTGCGGACCAGTTCGATCAGGTTCGCGAGGTCCGCCACGGACGGCTCGGGCGTCAGCAGCAGCACCCGCAGGCCCGTCCGGTCGCTGCCGGTCACGGCGAGGAAGCCGGGTCGGCGGACCAGGGCGTGCCCGCGAGCGTCGGCGAGCACCGACCAGAAGGCGGCAAAGTTGTCGGTGGCCAGGCGGAGATCAGGGGAAGCCGTGCCCATCATCGGCACGGTACGCGACCGACGCCCGGGGTGGGACTGAACCGACACTTAGCCGGGCGGTCAACAGGGGGCGCCTCCACTGCGATGTGCGGAAGGGTGCAAGCCATTCCTAAACGCGGAGGGCGCGGGCGGCCACCGTCAGGTCGGCGACCAGCCCGGCGTACGCGTCGTCCTGGTTGTCGGCGCGTAGCACGGCCGACGGGTGGATGGTGGCGACCAGTTGCACGGTCGGGGCGTCGGCGACGGTGCCGGAGGCGTCCACCGGCACCCGGGCGAAGTCGTCGGGGTGCTGCGCCGACGCCGGCCACGGCAGCAACTCGCCGCGCGACCGGGTGACCCGGAACGACGGCCCGAGCAGCGCCTTCGCGGCGGTGGCCCCGAGCGCCACGACGACCCTCGGGCGCAGCTTGGCGAACTCGGCGACCAGCCAGGGCCGGCAGGCGACGATGTGCGTCCGGTCCGGGGTCTGGTGGATGCGTCGCTTGCCGCGCGTCTCGAAACGGAAGTGCTTCACGGCGTTCGTCAAATAGATCCCTTGTGGATCGATGCCGGCGTCGTCCACCGCCCGGCGGAGCAGGTGCCCGGCCGGCCCGACGAACGGCAGCCCCTGCTTGTCCTCCATGTCGCCGGGCTGCTCGCCGACGAACACCGCCGGTGCGTGCGCGTCACCCCGACCGAACACCGTCTGGGTTGCCGGTTCGTACAACTCGCACCCCCGGCAGCGGGCGGCGGCTGCCTTCAGCGCGTCGAGGTCATCGGCGTCGGGCGGGATGAACTGCTGGGCGCCGGGCGCGGTCCGGATGTCGGGCATGCGGTCTGTTCTACCCCGCCGGACCGCGCGCACGCACTGATCCCGCTCGGCGCGCCCCGGTCGAGCACCGCACCCACCCCTCCTTCCTCGTCGATCTCGTCGATCTCGTCGAGGTGGGGGGTGGGGGGAGTTAGGCGCGGAAGGCTGCGGGGTGGGCGGGTGCGGCCGCCGTGACGACGGCGCTGGCGAGGGCCGGGATGTCCGTGTCGTCCAGCGGGCTGATGGTGATCCGCACGGCCGGCTCGGCGGCCAGCCGGTAGAGCGAACCGGGAGCGACGGCGTAGCCGGCGTCGCGCAACATGGTCACCGCGCGCGTCTCGTCCGGCACCGGCACCCAGACGTTGATTCCGGTGCGGCCGGCGGCCTCGATCCCCCGTTCCGCGAGGGCGGCGCGAAGGGCGTCCCGCCGCCGGTCATAGCTCGTCGCCGCGGCCATGACCTGTTCGGCGGTGGCCGGATCGGTCCACAGCCGGACGACCAGGCGTTGCAGCACGGTGGAGACCCAGCCGGCGCCCAGCCTTAGCCGGCCGGTGAGCCGGCCGAGGGTGGTGTCGTCGCCGGTCACCGTCGCCAGCCGCAGGTCCGGCCCGTACGGCTTGCTCAGCGAGCGGACGAACGCCCAGTGTGAGGTCGCGCCGGCCAGGCTGTGCGGCGGGACGTGGGCCAGTTCGGCGGCATGGTCGTCCTCGATCACCAGCAGATCCGGATGGCCGGCCAGCACCGTCCGGAGCGTGGCGGCCCGGTCGGCACTCACCGCGGCGCCGGTGGGGTTGTGCGCTCGGGTCGTCACCACCAGGGCCTGGACACCGGCCGCGAGCGCCGCCCGGACGCCGGCCATCGTCGGCCCGTCCCGATCCACGGGTACGCCGACGGCGCGCAGGCCGAGCGCCGCCACCAAGTCGAGCAGGTTGGCCCAGCCGGGATCCTCCACCGCCACCGCGTCTCCGGCCCGCAACCGGGTGCCCAGCAACCGTTCGATGCCGTCCAGCGCCCCCGAGGTGACGGCGATCCCGCCGGCCGGCACCCCGTCGGCCCGGAGCCGGGTTCGAGCCAGGTCGGCCAGGTCGGGCAGCACCCCGCCGGCGGCGTACCCGATGGGGTCGGTGAGCCCGGCGGCGACGGCCGCGAGCGGCGGACCCAGCGGCGGTAGCAGCCGGGGGTCCGGTTCGCCGGCGGACAGGTCCCGCACCCCGGGCGGGACGGGCGGCCCGGCCGAGCGGGTGGCGACGACCGCCGGCCGGTGCCGCACCCGCGTGCCGTTGCGGCCGGCGGTCTCGACCAGGCCGCGCTGACGCAGCACCTGGTACGCGCGGGCGACGGTCGCGGGGCTGACCGCCAGCTCCGCGGCGAGGGCCCGCACGGCCGGTAGGGCCGCGCCCGGCGGCAGGGCTCCGGTGCGGATGCCGGTCTCGACGCTTGCCGAAATGCCGAGCGCCGTCGTACCGGTCAACTGATAACGTACTGACACAGTTTAAGGATTGTACTAGAACAAAGGACGGAGCGCGTCAGATGTTCGCCACCACCGACCGCACCGCTGCCAGCCGCTACCGGGAGCGCATCGACCGGCGCCAGGAACCCGCGCACGACCTGCTGGACGAGGCGTACCACTGCGTCCTCGGCTTCACCGTGGACGGTGAGCCCCGGCTGCTGCCCACCCTGCACGTACGCATCGGTGACACGCTCTACCTGCACGGGTCCACCGGCAGCCGGCCGCTGCTCGCCGCCCGGGCGGAGCCCGGGTTGCCGGTCTGCGTGGCGGTCACCCAGCTCGACGGGTTGGTGTACGCCCGCTCCCAGTTCCACCACAGCGCCAACTACCGATCGGCGGTGGTGCACGGGGTGGCCCGGCTGGTCGCGGAGGAGGAGACCAAACGGCGGGTGCTGGCGGCGCTCGTCGACAAGGTCGGCCCCGGCCGGGCCGCCGACACCCGGCCACCGACCCGGCGGGAGTTGGCCGAGACGGCGGTGCTCGCGTTGCCGCTGCACGAGGTGACCGTCAAGCGCCGGTCCGGGGCGCCGGTGGACGACGAGGCGGACCTCGACCTGCCGTACTGGGCCGGCGTGTTGCCGCTGCGGCAGGTCGCAGGGGTCCCCGAGCCGGCCGCCGGGGTGACCGTGCCGGTGCCCGAGTACCTGCGCCCGGTCACCTCACCCTGGCTGTCCGCCGAGCCGATGCGGGGCGACCACGTCGCGCTGGAGCCGCTCGACGCCAGCCACACCGAGGCGCTGTACGCGGCCGGTGCTGACGAGGAGGTGTGGCGACACCTCGGCTCGGCCACCCCGGACGGCCCCGCCGACGTGGCCGGGTGGGTGACCGCCGCGCTGCGCGCCCAACTCGCCGGGGAGCGGGTGCCCTGGGTGCAACGGTGCGCGCGGACCGGCACGGTCCTCGGCTCCACCTCGTTCTACGAGGTCGACCCGGAGCGGCGCAGCCTCGCCATCGGCTACACCTGGCTGGGCCGGCCCTGGTGGCGTACCGGAGTCAACACCGAGGCCAAGCTGCTGCTGCTGGACCGGGCGTTCGGCGCTCTCGGCGCCGTCCGAGTGGTCTGGCACACCGACATCCGCAACGAGCGCTCGCAGCGGGCCATCGAGCGCCTCGGTGCCCGGCGGGAAGGGGTGCTGCGGATGCACAAACAGCGCGCGGACGGATCGTGGCGGGACACCGTGCAGTACGCGATGACCGAACAGGACTGGCCGGACGCACGACGGCTGCTGCGGGACAGGATTCGACCAGCCGCATCCGCCGCGTGACGACAGTGGTTCCCTGGACACCGCTGATCTCCAGCGGCGTCCAGGGGTACCTCAAGCCGCAACCTCCGCCCGACCACCGGGCCACCGGAAACCCTTCTCCGGTCGGTTCACCCAGGCCACGATGCTGACCAGCACCAGGTGGACGGGAGCCGAGACGCTGTGGGCCACCGGATCCCGATTGGCGATGTGCGTGATGACGGCCCCCACAAGGATGACGCCCAGCAGCGCCGCACCAACGAACCGGGCCTTCGGTCGGGGTGTTACCAGGAGGATGGCGCCGACGATCTCCCCGGCTGCGACCAGGAAACGGAACCAGGCCGGATAGCCCCATTCGACGAACTTCACCGAGTACGGCGGGCCGAAGAACGTCTCGCCGGGAAGGATCTTGGTGATCCCGCCGACGGTGAACGCCACGGCCATCACCCAGCACAGCGCGGTGAGCAGGCGTGGTCGCCAGCCCCGGACAGGTCGATCAGACAACTCAAGCTCCTTCCTCAGGGCGCCGCCCGAGCCCGGTGTCGGTGCACGAGCGGCCGCGGGCGCGTCGGACGTCAGGCGTTGTCGGACCCGACCAGACCGGGATCGCTGGGGGTTTGGATGAGACCGATCACGTTGCCGTCGACATCCCGCACACTGGCCACCAACTTGCCCCCACCAACGTCCTTGATGTCCTGCTCCGCCTTTGCGCCGACGGCGAGCAGGCGGCCGAGGCTGGCCTCGATGTCGTCGACGTGCCAATAGCCGACCGGCCCGGTCATGCCCTTGTCGTGGCCGTGGGGATCCAGCCCCACGTCCTGCCCGTCGCGGTCGAAACCGACGTAGTAGGGCTCGTCCATGTACGGGGTGACCCCGAGCAGGTCGCCGAACAACGCCTTCGCCTGAGCCAGATCCCGGACCGGGTAGATGATCGTCCTGAGGCCCGTCGACATGGTTGTGCTCCTTGATGTGTTACCTCAGCGGGTGGTGCTCCGTCACCGCTATGACGGACAGCGACGGGAGAAGGTAACTGTGGACGACGAGTGGTTGGCCGACCGGTTCGAACCGCACCGGGCCCGGTTGCGGGCCGTGGCGCACCGGATGCTCGGCTCAAGCGGAGAGGCCGAGGACGCCGTCCAGGAGACCTGGCTCCGCCTCGCCCGTACGGAGGCCGATGGCGTGACCAACCTGGGTGGCTGGCTCACCACCGTGATCGGTCGGGTATGCCTGGACATGCTCCGGTCCCGGACCGCCCGCCGGGAGGACCCGCTCGACGCCCGCGACGAAATCGCCCGGCCGACAACGAACGCCCGGCCGGTGGCGGCCGACGAGCCGGTCGACCCGGAACAGGAGGCGCTGCTGGCCGACTCTATCGGCGCCGCCCTGCTCGTGGTCCTGGATACGCTCTCCCCCGCCGAACGGCTCGCCTTCGTGCTGCACGACCTGTTCGCCGTACCGTTCGACCAGATCGCCCCGATCCTGGGGCGGTCCCCGGACGCCACCAAGATGCTTGCCAGCCGAGCCCGCCGCCGTGTGCGCCAGACCGGCGGGCCGGAGCCCGCCGAGGAGCCCGACTCCCTCGGTCGGCCGGATCGCGACCCGGAGCGGCAACGGCAGGTGGTCGGAGCCTTCCTGGCCGCCGCCCGGGATGGCGACTTCGCCGCGCTGCTGGCGGTGCTCCACCCGGATGTCGTCGCCCGTGCCGACGGTGCCGCTGTGCTGATGGGCGCGGCGGGCGAGGTACGAGGTGCGGCGGACGTGGCCGGCACCTTCGCGGGACGGGCCCGGGCGGCCCAGCCCGCGATGGTCGACGGGCGGGCCGGCGCGCTCTGGACGCACGCCGGCCGCCCCCGGGTGGTGTTCGCCTTCACCGTGGCCCACGGGCAGATCACGGCCATCGACCTGATCGCCGACGCCGACCACCTGACCCGCCTCGACCTGGTTGCCCTCCATCGGTGACCACCGCCAGGCCGGGAGGCGCCTTCGACCCTCGGCACCGACGTCCTACCCGGCGACGGCCGGACCGCCAGACCTCGGTGTGCTCGGTCGGCGTCGCGGGTGAGGTCAGCCGGCCGTAGCGCCTGGATCGCCGCCCTGCTCCAGCCGGTCCGGTGGTCGGCTGACCCGCGGCGACTCGGTCAGGTGCGGATGCACCGGGTACGGCGAATGGGCCGCGACGTGCCGATCTATCGCCTGCCGCAGCCAGCCGTCCACCACCGACGGCCAGTCGGCACGGTCGGCACCCGAGTGGTTGACCCGGAACCGGCTGATGCTGGTGTGCCCGCCGCCGGCCAGCGCGAGCCGACGGTCCAGCCAGAGGATGACGTCCACCCCGGTGTCGTCGGTGACGAAGGTGACCTCCACCTCGCTCATCGGCCCGGCGTACAGCGGCGCCGCCCAGTAGCCGATCACCTGGTGGAAGCCGAAGACCTGGTCGACGTTGGGCAGCCGCCCGTCCCGCAGCGCCGCCTGCCGCAGCTCGAACCCGAGTTCGGCAAGCGTTCCCAGGACCCCGGCCTGTACCGGCAGCGGATGCACGAACACCGGTCGCATGTCGTCCGGCCCCGGGCCATCACCGGTCGACACCTCGGTACGCAGGCCGAGCCGCAGAGCCAGCGGCGCCTTGTCGTCCACCACGCTGACCGGGGTCTCCCAGGGCATCGGGGCGGCGAACGGCACCACCCGGCGTTCCCCGGCGGCCAGCAGGAACGGCCCGGCCACCGGCATCCGGTGGAACTCGACAAGCGCCTGCCCGCCATCGTCCCGCTCCACCTTGCCGACCAGGCCCAGCCGGACACCGTCGATCCGTACCGGATCCAGCGTGGCGGTCAGCGTCACCCGGCCGGGGAGCCGCAGGCCCGGCCGCGTGCTGGGATTGGTGAGGTCGGTCTGCACCGACAGTCCGGGCGGTCCCGCCACCGGCAGCCCCACCGACCCCACCTCCACTCAGCGCATCCGCCGGCCCCGCGGGACCGGGTCGGTTTCGTCGTCGAACTCGCCGATGACCTCTTCCAGGAGGTCCTCCAGGGCCACGAAGCCGACCGGTCGGGCGCCCCGCACCGGGACGACGAGCGCCAACTGCGCCTGCCGTGCCCGCATGGCGGCCACCGCCTCGGTCACCCTGGCCGTCGCCGGCAGGGCGAAGGCGTCCGTCATCAGGTCCGCCGCCGTGGTCGGCCGCCCCGCGGTGGTCGCCCGGACCGCCTCCCGCACATGCACCAGCCCGGCGATCGCGCCGTCGGCGCCGCGGACCGCGAGCCGGGACCGGCCGCTGTCCCGGGACACCTCCTCGATCCGGTCCGCGGACGCCCGCCCGTCGACCGCGACCAGCCCGTCCAGCGGCTCCATGACGTCCTTCACGGCGGTGCCCTGCAGCTCCAGCATGCTGGTGAGCATCAGGTGCTCCTGCGCCTCCAAGAGCCCGTGTTCGTGCGACTGTTCGAGCAGGATGCGCAGCTCTCCCGGGCCGTGCACCTGGGCCAACTGGTCCTGCGGCTGCACCCGGACCAGGCGCAACGTGCCGTTGGCCAGCCAGTTCAACGCGGCCAGCACGGGCCGGGCCAGCCAGGCGAACGCGCGGAACGGCAGGGCCAGCAGCAGCGCGGACCGCTCCGGATGGGTGATCGCCCACGACTTCGGCGCCATCTCCCCCACCACCAGGTGCAGGAAGGTCACCAGCGACAGTGCGATCACCAAGGCGATGACGTGACTCGTCGCCTCCGGCAACCCGACGAGGTGCAGAAGCGGGCTGAGCAGGCGTTCGATCGCCGGTTCGGCCAGCGCACCGAGGCCCAGGGTGCACACGGTGATGCCGAGCTGCGCGCCGGCCAGCATCAGGGACAGCTCCCGGTTGCCGGCCAGCGCCGCCCGGGCCGCCCGGCTGCCCGTGGCGGCGGCCTGTTCGAGCCGGTAGCGCTTGCTCGCGACGAGGGCGAATTCGGCGGCCACGAAGAAGGCGTTCAGCGCCAGCAGGATCAACGACAGGAACAGTGCCAGGCCGGCGCTCATCGGTTACCAGCCTTCGTTCGCGACTGCGGGGCTCGCACAACCGGCTCACTCCTCGCGCTCACGCACGCACCTCCAGCCGTACGGCGTCGGCCACGTGCCGATCCACGGCCAGCACCTCGACCAGAGCGTGCGGGATCTGCTCCGGCGCGTCGGGGTCAACCGGCAACACGATCTCCAGGCGGTCACCCACCTCGGGCACCCGGCCCAGCTCGCGCATCACCAGTCCGGAGACTGTGTCGTATTCGGGCGCCTCGGGCAGCTCGATGCCGGTGCTGTCGGCCACCTCGTCGATGCGCCAACGCGCCGGCACCACCCACGAACCGTCGGGCTGCCGGACCGGTGCCCGTTCGGGGGGATCGTCCTCGTCCCGGATCGGTCCGACGAGTTCCTCGGCGATGTCCTCCAAGGTGACCACCCCGGCGAAGCCGCCGTACTCGTCGACCACGCAGGCGAGTTGCCGGTGCCCGGAGCGCAGCCGGTCCAGCACCGTCGGCAACGGCAGCGTCTCCGGCACCAGCAGCGGCGGCACGGCCACCGCGGCGACCGGGGTGGTGGCCCGCCGGTCCGCCGGCACGCCGAGGACGTCGGCGATCCCCACCACCCCGACCAGGTCGTCCAGGTCAGCCCCGTGTACGGGAAAGCGGGAGTGCCCGGTGTCCAACAGCTCGACCAGGCGGGTCACCGGGTCGTCGGCGCTCAGCGTCACCACGTCCACCCGGGGCACCATCGCCTCCCCGGCGGTCAGTTCGCGGAAGTCCAGGCCCCGGTCCAGCAGGTTGGACATCTCCGCGCTGAGATGACCCTGCTTCTGTGAGGAGGCGATGATCTGCTCAAGGTCCTCATGGGTGGCGCCGCTGGGCAACTCCTCGATCGGTTCGATGCCGACCCGGCGCAGCAGCCGGGTCGCGGAGGCGTCGAAGAGCCGGATCAGCGGTCCGGCGAGCGCGAGATAGATCCGGGTGGAGCTGGCGAGCGCCCGGGCCAGCGCCTCCGGCTTGGCGATAGCGAGGTTCTTGGGAGCCAACTCGCCGAAGACCATCTGCACCACGGTCGCGATCAGCAGGGCGAGGGCGACCGAGAGCGGCAGACTCACCCCGGTCGGCAGGCCGACGCCGCCGAACAGCTCGGCCAGTCCGGCACCGAGGAACGGCTCGGCGACGTAACCGACGAGTAGCGCGGTGACCGTGATGCCGAGTTGGGCACCGGAGAGCATGAAGGAGAGCCGGCCGGTGACCTGGAGCGCCTGGCTCGCGGCGCGGTCACCGTCGTCGGCGAGTTGGCGCAGCTTGCCGCGATCGGCGGCGACGTAGCCGAACTCCTGGGCGACGAAGTATCCCGTCGCCGCGGTCAGTACGAGAATCAGAAGGAGGCCAAGGGCGATCAGCACGGATGCGTCAGTGCTCCCCGTCGCCGCTCGGACTGCGATGGCCGACGTGTCGACCAGGAATGCCGGGCCCGACCCGGCTGGCTACTACTGCCCTCCTGGGCAGTCGAGTCGATCATGCCGTCAAGTTTAACCAGGCAGGCTGGAGGTTCGCTGAGAGTGCCGGAAGCATCCCCGGTGCCTGGTTTCGCTGCCCGTACTCCGTTCGCCCGCCCGGCCGGTTGGCCGACCGGAAGCCGCGGCGCGTCGGTAAAGCCGCGACCCGCCGGTCATCTCCGCAGCGTGGCGCGCCCCACGGAAGCCGCGGCGCGCCGATCAGGAGGATGTTCCACGTTCCCAGTAGCGACACGCGTCCGCGCTACGGTGCCGGCCTGGGCCCGTCGTCCTGACCGCTGAAGGGCTGATCCGTGCCGGACGACGCGGAACCACCGGCGGATCGCGGCGGCCCGTGGGTCCGCGCGGCGGACCCGCGCCCAACCCGCCGGTCAGCGAGTTCGTCGACGTCCAGCAGGTCCGGGCGCAGCTTCCGAGACCGGTATCCGGCCCGGCCGATCATCTGCCCCGTGATCGGCGCCGTGATGAGCTGGAACGCCCCGATCAGCAGCAGCATCGGCAGCACGGTCGGGGTGCGCAGCCGCAGCCCAACCCCGACCAAAATCAGGAGTACGCCGAGCACCTGCGGTTTCGTCGCCGCGTGCACGCGGGACAAGGTGTCCGGGAATCGGAGCAACCCGATCCCGGCGGCCAGGCTCAGCAGGGCGCCAGCCACCAGGCATGGCAGGGCGAGCAGGTCCGCGACATCGGCACCGGTCATCGTCCACCTCCGCTGACGGCTCTCGCCCTCCCGGTCACGGTTCCTCACTGCCGGAGAACCGGACGATCGACACCGAGCCGACGAAGCCCAGCAGGGAGAGCACCCCGAGGACCGGCAGCGTGGTCGTGTGCCGGTTGATCGCCGCCTCCGCGCCCACCGCCGCCACCATCAGCGTCAGCAGCACCTCGGCGGCCACGATGCGGTCCAGCACGGCGGGTCCGCGGACGAGCCGGACCAGCGCGAACAAGGCGGCGACCGACAACGGGACCGCCACGGCGAGCGCGATTGCGAGGTTCATCCCGTCGGCTCCCGGTCCGGCCGGGCCGCGACCCGGCGCACCTCGGCGGGTGAACCCACTGCCCGGACGAGCCGGGCCTCGACCCGGTGAATGCGCCGCCGTCCCTCGGCCAGGGAGCCCGCCCCGCGCACGTCGAACACATGTACGAACAGGATGCCGGCGTCGCGATCGACCTCGACCACCAGCGTGCCGGGCACCAGCGAAACCAGCTCGGCGGTGAGCGAGAGGTTGAGGTCGGAGCCCACCCGCAGCGGCACCGCGATCACGGCGCTGCGTGGGACGCGACCGCCCCGGATGGCCAGCCAGCTCAGTGCGACGCTCGCCGCCACCAGTTCGACCACGAAGTGGGCCGCCAGGCGCACCAGTGGCAGCGGCCGCAGCCGTCCCCGGAAGGTCACCGGTGGGAGCGGGAAAAAGATCAACACCACTACGGCCACCAGCATGCCGCCGACGAGGTTGGCCCAGCTCAGCTCCGCCCAGAGCAGGTTCCAGATGAGCGTCAACCCGGCCACCGCGACCAGGTCCCGCCCCCGTCGGCGCCGCCACGTGGCGGCGTTCGCGGGCCGGCTCACGGCTCTCCCCCGCCCAGCACCGCCTCGATGTACGGGCTCCGCTGGTTGAGATCGACCGCTGCGTCATCCACGATCCGGTACACCGGTCCCGCCACCACGGCGACCACGACACCGAGGACGACAAGCGCCATGGTGGCGCCGACCATCAACGGGTGGAGAGCGCCGGACGAATCGCCCTCGGCACCGTCCACCTCGGTGTGGCGGACCGTCCCCGTATGCCGGGGATCAGTTGCCGGCCGGCCCCCAGCGGGTTGATCTGGTTCGTGCGGCGCCGCGGGCGCCACCTGCTCGGCCAGTTCAGGTTCCGGTCCCGGGTGGTGGCCGGAACGAGCGGTTGCCGACGCCACGGCCGACATCCCGGGGGCCGACCGCACGCCAGCCGCGAGGGGCGGTTCTCCGGTCACCACCGGTTCATCCGCCGGACGGTCCCGCCAGAACGCCAGACTCCAGACCCGCACCATGGCGTACAAGGTGAGCAGGCTGGTCGCCACCGCGCCGCCCACCAGCACGGCCGCCAGCACCCCACGATCCGCCACACCGGCCTCGATGAGTCCGAGCTTGCCCAGGAAGCCCGACATCGGCGGAATCCCCGCCAGGTTCAGCGCCGGAACGAGAAACAGCCAGCCGAGCAACGGAGCGGCGCGGGCGAGCCCGCCCAGTCGGTCCAGGTTGGTGCTGCCGGCACGCCGCTCGACCAGTCCGGCGGCGAGGAAGAGGGCGGTCTGCACCGTGATGTGGTGCAGCACGTAGAAGGTCGCCGCGGCCAGCCCGCGGACCGTGGTCAGCCCGACCCCGAACAGCAGATAGCCGATGTGGCTGACAAGCGTGAACGACAGCAGTCGCTTGATGTCGCTCTGGACGACGGCACCGAGGATGCCGAACAGCATGGTGAGCAGTCCCAGCACCAGCACCACGTCGGCCGCCCGGCCGCCGGGGAAGAGCAGCGTTTCCACTCGGATGATCGCGTAGACGCCGACTTTCGTGAGCAGGCCGGCGAATACGGCGGTGACCGGGGTGGGCGCGCTCGGATAACTGTCCGGTAACCACGCGGCCAGCGGGAAGACCGCGGCCTTGATGCTGAACGCGAGCAGCAGCATGACCTGAAGGGCCAACCGCAATCCGTCCGGCAGGTCGGCGAGCCGGCCGGCGAGTTGGGCGAGGTTGAGCGTGCCGGTGGCCGCGTACACCAGCCCCACCCCGGTCAGGAACAGCATCGAGGAAAGCAGACTGACCACGACGTACGTGGCACCCACCCGGACCCGCACCTCACTACCGCCCAGCATGATGAGCACGTAGCTGGCGGCCAGGAGTACCTCGAAGCCGACGAACAGGTTGAACAGGTCACCGGCCAGAAAGGCGTTCGTCACGCCGGCGGTCAGCACCAGGTAGGTCGGATGGTAGACGGTCACCGGTGCCGTCTCTGCGCCACCGGCCTGGCCCTGCCCGATGGAATAGAGCAGCACACAGAGAGTCACCGCCGCGGAGACCAGCAGCATCAGGCTGGCGAGCTGGTCAGCGACCAGCACGATGCCGGTACTGGCCGCCCAACCTCCCACCTCCACCACCACGGGGCCATGCCGGTCCGACTCGACAAGCAGCAACGCCGCGACGAGCATGATGGCCCCCTGGACGGTCACGCTCAGGGTGCGCTGGGTCCGGGGCCGCCCGACCAGCACCAGGGTGAGCGCCGCGCCGAGCAGCGGCAGCATGACGGGAAGCGGCACGAGCGCGCTCACGGTGCCGCCGTCCGTTCGCGCTGCGGGGCTCGCAAACCCGGCTCACTCCTCGCCCTCACCGGTGCCGCCGTCCGTTCGCGCTGCGGGGCTCGCAAACCCGGCTCACTCCTCGCCCTCACCGGTTGGTGCCCCGGCCGTGGAGGCGGCGAACCGCGGCGTCCAGGTCCACCTGTTCCGGATCGTCCGGGCCGGTTTCCGGTGCCGTGTCGCCGTCGGGGACCTCGTCGCGCTCCGCGAGCCGGACGATCTGACGGTCCTCGGGATCGTCCTGGAGTTCGTCGTTCCCCCGCACCTGCCAGCTCCGGTATGCCACCGCCAGCAGCAGCGCCGTCATGCCGAATGTGATCACGATGGCGGTCAGCACCATCGCCTGAGGCAACGGATCGCTCATCGCGTCCGCTTCGGTCTCCCCGACGATCGGCGGCCCCCCGGGTCGGCCACCGACCAGGATCAGCAGGTTGATGCCGTTGCCGAGGACGACCACGCCGAGCACGACCCGGGTCAGACTCCGCTCCAGCAGCAGGGTCACCCCGGCGGCGAACAACACGCCGAGGGCGATCACCGTGACGAGTGACGTACTCATCCCGCCGCCTCGCCCGGATCGACCCGTCCGGTCAGGCCGGGCGGCAGCGTCCGCTCACTGGTCGCGCCTTCCCCCCGCCGGTGCCCGCCGGTCGCCTCCAGTTGCTTGTCGATCCCGCCACCGAGGCTGCGCAGGATGTCCAGGACCAGGCCGATCACCACGAGGTACACCCCGATGTCGAAGAACAACGAAGTGACGACGTACGTGTCCCCGATGAGCGGGAGATGCGCGGACAGTTTGGTCGCGTCGAACACCGGTCGACCGACGAACATGGCGAGCGCCCCCGTGCTGACCGACGTGAGCAGGCCGGCGCCGAGCACCACACCGGCGTCGACGGGCGCCGCCTCGTCCAGTTCGTGCCGTCCGCCGGCCAGGTACCGCAGCGCCAGCGCCAGCCCGGCCACCAGCCCGCCGGCGAAACCGCCCCCCGGCGCGTTGTGCCCGCGGAAGAGCAGGAACAGCGAGAACACCACCACCGTGTGGAAGATCAGCCGGGTGACCACCTCGAGCACGATGTAACGCCGTCGGACCGCCACGGTCGGGCCGCCCCGCAACCAGGTCCGCTCCCCCGGCTCGGCGGCCGGCGCCTCGGCGCGGGGCGGCCGGGCCCCGGCACGAGGGTGCACGAAGATCAGGCTGGCCACTCCGGTCGCGACCACCACCAGGACCGATATCTCCCCCAGGGTGTCCCAGGCCCGGATGTCGACAAGCACCACGTTCACCACGTTGCGGCCGTGACCCACGGTCTCCGCCAGGTCGGGGAACGCGTCGGAGACCGGTGCCGCCCGCCGTCCGCCGGTCGCGGCCAGCACCAGCCCGGCCACGAGCAACCCGACCCCGCAGCCGAGCGCGACCCGGAACCACCGGCTCCGGCGCAGCGGGCGGGCCGAGAAGTTCGCCGGCAACCGGCGAAGCACGAGCATGAACACCGCGATGGTGACCGTTTCCACGAGGAACTGGGTGAGCGCCAGATCCGGCGCGCCGTACAGAATGAACATCAACGCGGTGCCGTACCCGGTGACTCCCACCAGGACCATCGCGGTGATCCGCCGGCGCGCCCAGACCGCAAGCACGGCCGCCAGGGCGAGCACCCCGATCACGACCGGCTGGACGGGGTCGAACCAGGGTCGCAGCCGCGTCCCCCAGGGCCAGGCGTCGGCCAGCGCCACCCCGCCCACCACCAGCAGGACGCACAGGATGGTTGCCAGGTACTGCGGCACCGAGCCGCGCTGGGTGGCCCCGGTGACCTCGATGGCCAGCCGGCCGAGCAGGTGGGTGGCGCGCTGGTAGACGTGGGCACCGGCGATGGGCGCGCGGATCCGGCCAACCACCGGGGTGACCCGGTCACGGAACAGGAAGATCCCCAGCCCGCCTGCCACCGCCAGCACGGACAGGCCCAGCCCGAGCGTGAAGCCCGGCCAGAGGACCAGCGGATGCGGTGGGCCCGGAAAGCGTGTCGTGTACGGCGCGAAGATCGTGTCGAGTGGCCCGGCGAGCGGCCCGAGCGCCAGCGCGGCCACCGACAGCACCGCCGGCGGCACGAACAGCAGCAAGCCGGTCCGGCGGACCGAGGTCGCCGGGCGACCCGGCTTGTCGGCGAAGGCGCCCCACATGAATCGGGCGCTGTACGCGACCGTGAGCGCTGTGCCGATCAGGACTGCCGCCAGCACCAGGAGTCGCCGCTCGACGGCCACCACGGCGGCCTCCTTGGCCACGAACCCCAGCAGCGGCGGCAGCCCAGCCATCGAGGCGGCCGACAGCCCGGCCACCACGGCCAGCGCCGGCATCCGCCGACCCAACCCGGAGAGTCGGTCCAGGTCCCGGCTGCCAGCACTACGGTCCACCACGCCGGCGACCAGGAAAAGCGCCGCTTTGAACAGGGCATGGGCCAGCAGCAGGGCGAGTCCCGCCGTGGCCGCGGCCCGGTCGCCCGTGCCGACCAGCAGCACGAGCAGGCCGAGTTGACTTACCGTGCCGTACGCCAGCAGTAGCTTGAGGTCGACCTGCCGCAGCGCCGCCCAGCCGCCGGCCAGCATGGTGACGGCGCCGAGCACCGTGACCGCCGGCCGCCAGCCGGCGGCCGCGGCGAGCCCCGGCGTGAGCAGGGCGACGAGGTAGATACCCGCCTTGACCATCGCGGCGGCGTGCAGGTACGCGGAGACCGGGCTCGGCGCGGCCATCGCGGCCGGGAGCCAAAAACTGGTGGGGAAGATGGCGGATTTGGTCACCGCGCCCACCAGGATCAGCAGCGCGGCGGTGGCCAGCCGGCCGTCGGTGGGCAGCCGCCCGGCCACGATCTCCGACCAGCGGTACGTGCCGGCATGTTCGCCGAGCAGGACGAAGCCGACAAGCATGGCCAACCCGCCAAGCGTGGTGACCATCAGCGCCTGGGCGGCGGCCTGCCGGGTGGCACGGCGCGCCGGGTTCTGCCCGATCAGCAGATACGAGAAGACGCTTGTCAATTCCCAGAAGACGTAGAGCAGGAGCAGGTTGTCGGCGATCACCAAGCCGGTCATCGCTCCGGCGAAGCCGACGAATGAGCCGGCGAACCGGCCGAGCGACGGTGTGTCCGCCGGGAAGTACCGCGCACAGTAGACGAGCACGAGCGCGCCGACCCCGCCCACCAGCAGCAGCATCAACCAGGACACGGGATCGAGCCGCAGCGCGAGGTCCAGGGCCAGCCCGGGGATCCAGGGGTACGTCTCGGTCACGCTGTCGCCTCGCCGCACCTCGGCTGTCCGGGAAACCGCCCAACCCGCCGCCACGGCCGGGACCAGAGCCAGGACGACGAACGCCTGCCGGCCCCACCACCGCGTGAGCGCCGGCGCGCCAAGCGCCGCCGCGAGGTGCAGGGCCAACAGGACAAGCATGCGTGCGTACTCCCGAGTCGTCGCCGGGTGGGGCTACGACGAATCAGACGGCAGATGGCGAGGGTAGATGAGCGATTCGCGGAATCTGCCGGAAATCGGCCACCGATCGGGTACGCGGCCGGTCCGGTTGACCGCGGCGAAACCGGCAACGGGCCGGGAGGCGTGGTCGACGGCGCGCGGGGCGGAGCCGGAGGCACCCCCGGAGCGGAGCCGGGCCGGAGAGGGGCAGGGCTGGAGAGGGGCAGGGCTGGAGAGGGGCAGGGCTGGAGAGGGGCAGGGCTGGAGAGGGGCAGGGCTGGAGAGGGGCAGGGGCTGGTCCGGGGACGGCCGGGCGGAGGGGCAGGAGCGGGGCCGGGGGGTGAGGTGGGACCGGAGGGGCAGGGGCGGGGCCAGAGTGGGGGATTCATGATCATTGGAGGAAAACGGTGCGATCGCACGGCGTGTCGGGTCCAAATCCAGCAACGATCATGGGCGAGGCCGGCGAGACGGGCGGGCGGCGCCCGGGGTGGGTGGGCCGGGCGGCACGGGTTGAGCGGGGTTGAGGCGGGAGCCCGGAATGTTTAGGGGCGGTTACCGCCGGACGGTCGGACCGTCAGATCGGGGCGTTGAAGCCGCTCCGCGCTCTCGTCCACCAGGGCACGCACGAGGGCGAGTGACCGCACCAGGGCGAGCCGGCGGTTTCGGGGAGCGCGGACGAAGTGGTGCACCGCGACCCGGACCCGGGCCCGGTCGGCGGCGCTGGACTCGGCCGTGACTCTGACCAGTGCGCGCAGGCAGACCGCCAACCGCTCAGCGAGGTCGAGATCTATGCCGGTCAGCACCGGACGCAGGGCGTCGAGGTGCCCGTCGACCGCACGGATCAGCACGTCCACGCCGAGCGTCGAGTGGCGCTCGACGATCATGTGACCCCCTGCTGGTCGATCCGACTTGCCGGAGAAATTACGGTACGTGGCCAAAGGCAAGCAAGTAGTTAAGCGATAATTAATGCTTCTCATCTGATTCTTCGCGGGGGCGACTTAAATCCACCATTTCCGCCGCGCTCGGTCGACGCGTCCGCGACGTCCGGCGGCTGGCTGGTGTCGTACCCCCGGGGCAGGATGGATCGCGTGACCGGCATGCTGGCGGATTTCGGGGTGGCGACGCGGGAGTGGTTCGCCGCCTCCTTCGCCGCGCCCACGGACGCCCAGGCTGGGGCCTGGCGGGCGGTGGCCGCCGGTCACAACGCCCTGGTTGTCGCGCCCACCGGTTCCGGCAAGACCCTCGCCGCCTTCCTCTGGTCACTGGATCGGTTGGCCCGGGAGCCGGCGCCGGCGGACCGGCAGCGTCGCTGCCGGGTGCTCTACGTGAGTCCGCTCAAGGCCCTGGCCGTCGACGTCGAACGCAACCTGCGCGCCCCGCTCGCCGGGATCCGGCAGGCGGCCGCCCGGCTCGGCCAGCCACCGCCCGAGATCACTGTCGGGATGCGCACCGGCGACACCCCGGCCGACGAGCGACGCGCGTTCGCGCGTACCCCTCCGGACATCCTGATCACTACGCCCGAATCGCTGTTCCTGCTGCTCACTTCCGCGGCGCGGGACGCGCTACGCGGCGTCGAGACGGTGATCATCGACGAGGTGCACGCCGTGGCGGCGACCAAACGCGGTGCCCACCTCGCCCTGTCGCTGGAACGGTTGGACGCGTTGCTGGAGCGGCCGGCGCAGCGGATCGGGCTGTCCGCCACCGTGCGCCCCGTCGACGAAACCGCCCGCTTCCTCGGCGGCGCCCGCGCGGTGGACGTCGTGCAGCCCGGCACCGCCAAGACGATCGAGGTCACCGTTCAGGTGCCGGTCGAGGACATGACCCGGCTCGACGAGCAGCCGGACCCGGGCGACGACGACCTCGACCCGCGGCGACGGCCGTCGATCTGGCCCGCGGTCGAGGAGCGGGTGCACGAACTCATCCGCGCGCACCGCTCGACAATCGTCTTCACCAATTCCCGGCGCGGAGCCGAGCGGCTCTGCGCCCGGCTCAACGAGCTGGCCGCCGAGGCGGCCGGCCTCGCCCCGGCCGAGCCCGATCGGCAGCCGGCCGAGATCATGGCGCAGTCCGGCATGGCCGGCGGCGCCGCCCCCGTGATCGCGCGGGCCCACCACGGCAGCGTGTCGCGCGAGGAGCGCAAGCACATCGAGGAGGCCCTCAAGTCGGGTCAGCTGCCGGCCGTGGTGGCCACCTCCAGCCTCGAGCTGGGCATCGACATGGGCGCCGTCGACCTGGTGGTGCAGATCGAGGCCCCGCCCAGCGTCGCGGCCGGGCTGCAACGCGTCGGTCGGGCCGGGCACCAGGTGGGCGCCGTCTCACGCGGTGTGGTCTTCCCAAAGCACCGCGGTGACCTGCTCTCCTGCGCCGTGGTCGCGGAGCGGATGGCGGACGGCGCCATCGAGGAGCTGCGCTATCCGCGCAACCCGCTCGATGTGCTGGCCCAGCAGATCGTCGCCATGGTGGCGCTGGACCAGTGGCACCTCGGCGACCTGGCCGCGCTGGTCCGCCGCGCCGCGCCGTTCGCCGACCTGCCGGAGTCGGCGCTCACCGCGGTGCTCGACATGCTGTCCGGGCGTTACCCGTCGACCGCCTTCGCCGAGCTGCGCCCGCGGCTCGTCTGGGACCGGGCGACCGACCAGCTCTCCGGTCGGCCCGGGGCCCAACGGCTCGCGGTGACCAGCGGTGGCACGATCCCCGACCGAGGGCTGTTCGGGGTGTTCCTCGCCGGCGCCGAGCGGGCCGCCCGGGTCGGCGAGTTGGACGAGGAGATGGTGTACGAGTCCCGCGTCGGCGACGTCTTCCTGCTCGGCTCCTCGTCCTGGCGGATCGAGGACATCACCCCGGACCGGGTCCTGGTCTCGCCGGCGCCCGGACAGGCCGCCCGCATGCCGTTCTGGAAGGGCGACAACGCGGGCCGGCCCGTCGAGCTGGGCCGGGCCATCGGCGCCCGGCTGCGCGCCCTGGCCCGGGCCGACGACCAGGCGGCGGAGACCGCGCTCGTCGACTCCGGGCTCGACGCCTGGGCGGCGGGGAACCTGCTGGCATACCTGCGCGAACAGCGGGAGGCGACCCGGGCGTTGCCGGACGACCGCACGGTGCTGGTGGAACGGTTCCGCGACGAGCTGGGGGACTGGCGGCTGGCCGTGCACTGCGTGCTCGGCGCCCGGGTGAACGGCCCGTGGGCGCTGGCGATCGGCCGCCGGCTGGCCGAGCGGTACGGCACGGACGCCCAGGTGATGCCCTCGGACGACGGCATCGTGGTGCGGCTGCCGGACACCACCGACGAGCCGCCCGGCGCGGATCTGGTCACCTTCGACCCCGAGGAGATCACCCAGCTGGTCGAGGAGTCCGTGGGCACGTCCGCGATGTTCGCCTCCCGGTTCCGCGAATGCGCCGCCCGGGCCCTGCTGCTCCCCCGGCGTGACCCGCGCCGCCGCCAGCCGCTGTGGCAGCAGCGGCAGCGGGCCGCCCAGTTGCTCGACGTGGCCCGCGAGTACGCCGACTTCCCGATCACGCTGGAGGCCGCCCGCGAGTGTCTGCGGGACATCTTCGACCTGCCGGGCCTGGTCGGTCTCATGCGGGACCTGGCCGGTCGGAAGGTTCGGCTGGCCGAGGTGGAGACCCAGCGGCCGTCACCGTTCGCCCGCTCGCTGCTGTTCGGCTACGTCGGCGCCTTCCTCTACGAAGGGGACGCGCCACTCGCCGAACGCCGGGCCGCGGCGCTGGCCCTGGACTCCACGCTGCTGGGGGAGCTGCTCGGTCGGGTCGATTTGCGGGAGCTGCTGGACCCGGCGGTCGTCGTCGAGACCGAGCGGCGGTTGCAGTGGCTGACCGACGATCGCCGGCCCCGGGACGCCGAGGACGTGGTGGAGCTGTTGCGGCTGCTCGGCGACCTGTCCGACGACGAGTTGACGGAGCGCGGCGCCCGGCCGGAGTGGCTGACCGACCTCGAATCGGCACGCCGGGTGCTCCGGGTGCGGATTGCCGGCCAGGATCGGTGGATCGGCGTGGAGGACGCCGGCCGGATGCGCGACGCGCTCGGCGTGGCGTTGCCGGTCGGGGTGGCCGAGGCGTACCTCGCCCCGGTGGCCGATCCACTCGGCGACCTGATCGCCCGTTACGCCCGCGGGCACGGCCCGTTCGCCGCCGCCACCTGTGCCGCCCGGTTCGGGCTCGGGGTGGCCGTGGTCGAGCAGGCGCTTCGCCGGCTGGCCGGCACCTCCCGGGTGGTGGCCGGCGAGTTCCGGCCGGACGGTGCCGGCGCCGAGTGGTGCGACGCCGAGGTCCTGCGACTGCTGCGCCGCAGGTCGCTCGCCGCGCTACGCCGCGAGATCGAGCCGGTGCCGCCCCGGGCGCTGGCCACGTTCCTACCCCGCTGGCAGCAGGTCGGCTCGTCGGGCCGCGGTGTTGACGCGGTGGCCGCCGTCGTGGAGCAGTTGCAGGGCGCGGCGATGCCGGCCTCCGCGCTGGAACGCCTGGTGCTCGCCGGTCGGGTGGCCGACTACTCCCCGGCGTACCTGGACGAGTTGTGTGCCAGCGGCGAGGTGCTGTGGGCCGGCGCCGGGGCGATCGGCGGCGGGGACGGCTGGGTGCGGCTGGTCTACGCGGATGCCGCGCCGCTGCTGCTGCCCCCGGCGGACGACACCCTCGCGCTGACCCCGCTGCACGAGGAGATCCTGGCCGCGCTGGCCGACGGTCAGGCGCTCTTCTTCCGGGCGTTGTCCGAGCGGGTTGGCTCGACCGACGACAACGGGCTGGTGGCGGCCGTCTGGGACCTGGTCTGGGCCGGCCGGCTGACCAACGACACGCCCGCGCCGCTACGGGCCGCGCTCAGCGGTGGCGGCGCCCACCGGGCCAGGGCGACGGCCGGGCCGCACACCCGGTACCGGCGACCGGGCCGCGCGACGCTGCCGACCCGCACCGGGCCGCCGACCGTCGCCGGGCGGTGGTCGCTGCTGCCCGAGCGTGACACGGATCCGACCCGCCGGACCGCCGCCCTGGCGGACGCGCTGCTCGAACGGCACGGCGTGCTGACCAGGGGGACCGTGGCGGCCGAGGGCCCGGCCGGCGGGTTCGCCGGCGTGTACCCGGTGCTGGCGGCGCTGGAGGAGCGCGGCGCGGTCCGCCGGGGCTACTTCGTGGAGGGGTTGGGGGCGGCCCAGTTCGCCGTGCCAGGGGCGGTGGACCGGATCCGGGCGCTTGTCGAGCCGACCCGGGACGCGGGCACGGCGCTGGTGCTGGCGGCCGCCGATCCGGCCAACCCGTACGGTGCGGCGTTGCCCTGGCCCGAGCGGGTGGTGGACTCCGGCGACGGCGAGCCGGTCGCCGCCGGTGGGCACCGGGCCGGCCGCAAGGCCGGGGCGCTGGTGGTGCTTGTCGATGGGGCACTTGCCCTCTATGTTGAGCGCGGCGGCCGCAGCCTGCTCTCCTTCACCGACGGGCCGGAGCCGCTGGCCATGGCCACCAAGGCCCTCGCCGAGGTGGTGCACTCGGGGGCGTTGGGCGCGATCTCGGTGGAACGTGCCGACGGGGGCGCCGTGCGCTCCTCACCGCTGGCCGACGCGCTCATCGGCGCCGGGTTCCGGGCCACCCCGCGCGGCCTGCGCCTACGCGGCTGACCCAAAGGCGGTCCACCGCCAGTCTTTCGGCCCACCGCCCTGGTCAGCCGCGCAATGACAGGAGATGCTGGCCGGCATGACGTCACCAGATCCGTCGACGACACGCGACGCCCGGCTGGCCGCATGGGAACGCCGGACAGCCTGGCCGATGGTCATTCTCGCCGTGCTGTTCCTGGGCGTGTACGCGCTTCCGATCCTGCGACCCGGTCTGCCACCGGCTGCCCGTACGATGTGCGAGGCGATCAACATCGCCATCTGGATGATCTTTATCGTGGAGTTCGCCGGGCGGCTCGTCCTCAGCACCGACCGGTTGCGGTTCCTTCGCACTCACGTCTTCGACCTGATCGTGCTGGCCCTGCCGGTGCTGCGTCCGCTGCGGGTGCTGCGTCTGGTCACCGCCGTGCTCCTCCTCGTCCGGCGAACGGAGACCCTCGTCCGGGGCCAGTTGGCGCTCTATGTCGGCACGACAACGGTGCTGCTGACCCTGGTCGCCGGCCTCGCGGTGCTGGACGCGGAAAGGGGCGCTCCGGACGCGAGCATCACTTCCTATCCGGAGGCGCTGTGGTGGTCGGTGGTGACCATCACCACGGTCGGCTACGGCGACCACTTTCCGGTGACCACCGGCGGTCGAGTGGTGGCCGTCGCCCTGATGATCGGCGGAATCGGGCTGATCGGTTTCGTCACCGGTTCGCTGGCGAGTTGGATCGTGGAACGGATCTCGGCAGCCACGCCGACCCCTCCGGCCACCCGGGAGGACATCTCGGCCGTACTTGCCGAACTGACCGAACTCCGCTCCGAGGTCGCCCGGCTGCGCGACCCCGCGCATTTCCGGCCGACCGTCCCGCGACCTACTGGAGATGCACCGGCACCGGCACCGGCACCGGAAGGCCAGGTCGTGACCCGTACCGACCCCGGGTAGGTTCGCGCCCGGTGCCGTCCCAGGCCGGTCCGGAGTGGGGACGCTGGGGCCGGTACTCGTACCGGCGCCAGCTTCCCCGCTCCCTCGAACGCTGCGGTCAGTTCTCGGTCCGCCGCCGGCGGGTGAGCAGGACGAGGGAGGCACCGAGCAACAGGGCAAGGGCCCCGCTTGCGACCAGCGGCAGGATGAGCGAGTCACCAGTGACAGGCAGTTTGCCCTTGAGCCGGATGGTGACGGTGGACTCCGGCGAGATCGGAGCCGGGCCCTCCGGAGGTGTCCCGGTGGCGGTGGCGGTGTCGGTCACCGTTCCGTTCTGGTAGTCGGCCTTACTCACCGTGTAGATGGCCTCGCAGGTGATGGACGCTCCCGGTGTGAGGGTGACGGACCCGTTGGGCACCCGATCCGGACCGCAGGTGATCGGGCCCAGGTTGGCTGGATCGGCGGGCGGTGCCAGGGTGTCATTGACGGTGACCCCGGTCAGGATGACCGTCCCGGTGTTCGTCACCACGAACCGGTAGCGGATCTGCTGGCCGTAGCCGGGTTTGCCGGACTCGTGTCCGTCGGGCCAATGGTTGCCCGATCCGTGGTCGTCGCTGCCTCCGTCGCCACCGTGGCCGTCGGAGCCGGACCATCCGCTGCCGGTGGCGCTGTCGCCGGGCCAGGTGTGGTCGCGCCCATGCCCGTCGGGCCAGTGACCGTCGGGCCAGTGACCGTCGGGCCAGTGACCGTCGGGCCAGTGACCGTCGGGCCAGTGACCGTCGGGCCACGGCTTCCCGATGAGGGTGCCGGACTTGGTCAGGGTGATGGCGGCGCTACGGGTGACCGTGACAATCGTGGAGGACGGACCGGAACTTACCGGCTGCTGTTGGGGCGGGGTGCCGACGCCGATGGCGGTGTTGGTGATCCGGCCGGCTTCGATGTCCTGCCTCGTCACCGAGTAGGTGGCGGTGCAGGTGGTGCTCGCGCCGGGGTCCAACGAAACCGAGCCGTTGGGCACCGGCGGGTTTCCGCAGGTGATCGCGGACGGCGTGCCGGTGCCGGAGAACTGGGTCTCGTTCACGGTCACCGCGCTCAGGGTGGTGTTCCCGGTGTTGGTGACCACATACCGGTAGGTGAGGGTGTCTCCGGGATGGGCGACGACGGTCGGGCTGACCGACTTGGTGAGGCTGATTGCCGGGCGCAGGACCGGGATGTCCAGTTGCGACGACGGTGACACCACCGGCGGTCCGCTCGGCGGCGTACCGGTGACGGTCGCGACGTCGATCAGGCTCGCCTGGCCGAGGTCGGCCGCGGCGACGGTGTAGGTGGCGTGGCATTCGACGGCGGCGCCGGGCGCCAACGTCACCTGCCCGTTGGGGGTGTCGTCCGGCCCGCAGGTGATCGGACCGAGGTTCGCCACGTCGGCGGGCGGCAGTGGCGTGTCGTTCACCGTCACCCCGGTGAGGGTGCGGCCCCCGTTGTTGACCACCAGGTACGAGAACGGCACCTGCTGCCCGGCGGCAGTGATCGCCACCGTGGTGGAGGACTTGATCACGGCAATGGAGATCGTCGGGTCGCCGGCCGTGATGGTCAACGTGGCCGGGGGCGAGTCGACCGGACCGCCCCTGGGCGGGGTGCCGTGCGACGTGGCGGTGTCGGTAAGGGTGCCGTTGTCAAGGTCGGCCTGGGTGACGGTGTACGTGGCGGTGCACGTGGTCGCCGCTCCGGGCGCCAACGTCGTCACCGGACAGCTGATCGGGCCGAGATCGGCGTTGGACGACGGCGGGGTCTGCACATCGGTGACGTTCACCTCCGACAGCGTCAGGCCGCCGGTGTTGACCACCAGGTAGCGGTACTGGATCTGCTGACCCGGCGTCGTGTAGGTCGCGGTCGGTGAACTCTTGTCGACCGAGATCGCGGCGACCAGGTCCACCGCCGGGATGGTCAGCGTCGACGGGCCCGAGTCGACAGGAGCGCCGCCGCCCGCTGGGGTGCCGTGCGCCCTGGCCGTGTCCGTCAGACTGCCGTTGTCAAGGTCGGCCTGGGTGACGGTGTATGTCGCGGTGCACGTGGTCGCCGCCCCGGGCGCCAACGTCGTCACCGGACAGCTGATCGGGCCGAGGTTCGCGTTCGACGACGGCGGCGTCTGCACGTCGGTCACGGTCACGTCGGTAAGCGTCCGGCCGCCGGTGTTGGCGACCAGGAACTGGTACGGCACCTGCTGGCCGACGGCGCTGATCGTCGTGGTGGTGGACAACTTCGCCAGTGAAATGCTGGCGATCACGTCGACCGCGGGGATGGTCAGCGACGACGGCGCCGAGTCGATCGGGGTCTGGCTTCCGCTCGGGGTGCCGTGCGCGGTGGCCGTGTCGGACACCCCGTCGTTGTCCAGATCTGCCTGCGTGACTGTGTAGGTGGCGGTGCAGGTGGTCGACACCCCGGGCGCCAACGTCGTCACCGGGCAGTTGATCGGGCTCAGGTTCGCGTTCGACGACGGCGGCGTCTGCACGTCGGTCACGCTCACGTCGGTAAGCGTCCGGCCGCCGGTGTTGGTGACCAGGAACTGGTACGGCACCTGCTGGCCGACCGTGTCGATCGCGGTGGTGGGCGACGACTTCACCACCGCGATGCCGTTGATCAGCGTACCGGCGGGAACGGTCAGCGACGACGGAGCCGAGTCGATCGGCGTCTGACTGCCCGGCGGGGTGCCGTGCGCGGTGGCGGTGTCCGTCACCCCGCCGTTGTCCAGATCCGCCTGCGTGACCGTGTAGGTCGCGATGCACGTGGTGGACGCCCCCGGGGCGAGAGTGGTGGCCGGGCAGCTGATCGGGCCGAGGTCAGCGTTCGACGACGGCGGCGTCTGCACATCGGTGACGTTGACGTTCGACAGTGTCAGGCCACCGGTGTTGACCACCAGGAACTGGTACGGCACCTGCTGTCCGACCGTGTCGATCGTCGCGGTGGTGGTGACCTTCGTCAGCGTGATCGACGCCTCCACGCCAGAGGCCGGGATGGTCAGCGACGCCGGCGGCGAGTCGATCGGCGTCTGGCTGCCCGGCGGGGTGCCGTGCGCGGTGGCGGTGTCCGTCACCGCGCCGTTATCCAGGTCCGCCTGGGTGACGGTGTAGGTCGCGGTGCAGATCGTCGAGGCTCCCGGCGCCAGCGACGTGCTCGGGCAGCTGATCGGACCCAGGTCGGCGTTGGACGACGGCGGCGTCTGCACGTCGGTGACGTTCACGTTCGACAGGGTCAGGCCACCCGTGTTGACCACCATGAACTGGTACGGAACCTGCTGTCCGACGGAATTGATCGCCGTCGTGGTGGATGCCTTCATCACCGCGATGGACGGCGTCACCCCGGACGCCGGGATCGTCAACGACGACGGTGCCGAGTCGACGGGCGTGCCGCCGGGCGGCGTTCCGTGCGCGGTGGCCGTGTCGGTCACCTTGCCGTTGTCCAGATCCGCCTGCGTGACGGTGTAGGTGGCGGTGCAGGAGGTCGACGCGCCCGGCGCCAAGGTGGTGGCGGCGCAGGTGATCGGGCCGAGATTCGCGTTCGACGACGGCGGAGTCTGCACGTCGGTGATGTTGACGTTCGACAGGGTCAGGCCGCCGGTGTTGGTGACATGGTAGTCGTACGGGACCTGCTGGCCCACCGAGCCGATGCTGGTGGTGGTCGAGGCCTTCGCCACCGAGATGGACGGCGTGAGCGCGGCGACGGGAATGGTCAGCGAGTCGGGGGCGGATACGACCGGGGTGGCCGAGCCGGTCGGGGTGCCGCGGGCGGTGGCGGTGTTGTTCAGCGACCCGTTGTCCAGGTCCGCCTGGGTGACCGTGTAGGTCGCGGTGCACGCGGTCCGGGTACCCGGGGCGAGGGTGGTGGCCGCGCAGGTGATCGGGCCGAGGTTCGCGTTTGACGACGGCGGTGTCTGGGTGTCGTCGACCGCGATGTTGTTCAGGGTGACGCCGCCGGTGTTGACCACATGGAAGTCGTACGTCACCTGCTGGCCGACGTTGGTGATCAGGGCAGTGGTGGAGGCCTTGGTCAGGGCGATGGCGGCCGGGGTGGCACCGTTGCAGGACAGCGTGGTGCTGAACGGGAAGTAGTGAATCTCGCCGCCGCGGTGGTCCAGCGTGCGGGTGATGACGCTGCCCTCGGTGTTCGACGCCGACAGGTCGATCAGGTCGGCGTTGGGCGCGTAGATGCTGCCCTCGACAGTTCGAGCCGCGGGCGTCAGGGTGAGCCGGGTGGCGGTCGGAAAGTTGATCAGAATGTACTGGGCCTGGGTGCCGCCGATGCCGGCGAAGTTCGGCGAGTTCCACGCGAAGGTGTCGCCCACCCCGGTGGTGTCCACGTTGATCAGCAGCGGCGTGGCTGCGGTCGGCTGGTTGGCGAAGGTAAGGATTTCGATGTTGTTCAGATCGGTGGCGCTCAGGTTGAGCACGTTCGTCACGCCGGCGGTCAGCGAGACGACCGCGTTGCTGCCCGGCGGGATCGGCCGCGGCAGCACGTCGCCGTTGGGCGTCCGCAGCACCACGGTGTTGTCGCACCCCGACAGGCCGATCGAGGTGCTGCGGAAGCTCTCAAAGGCGGCCGCGAAGTTGATCGGCGAGGTGGGTCCCACGTTGCTGGGAGCCTGCCGGGTGGTGAGTTCCACTCGGGGCGTGGCCTCGTAGTTGTTGGTGGGCAGGATACGGGTGTTGACCGCGGCCCCGTTGTTGTCGGTGTCCCGGACGAACGTTCCGGTCAGGTTGCCGACCTTGGCGTACCCGCCGGACAACACCTGGAGCCGGGTGCCGGCCACGCTGCCGGTGAAATTGACCCGACCGCCCACCACCAGCGCGGACGGCCGGGTGTCTCCGGGCGCGATGAAGGAACCGACGGAGTTGTTCGCCAACTGGTACTGACCGAAGGACAGATCGCCGCCGACGGCCATCGTGCCCTCGTTCTCGCTCTGCACGACGTTGGCGTTGCCTTCGGTCATCACTCCGAAGCTCAACGCGTCGGCGACGGGGTTCACCGGACCGATCGCCCGCGACGCCGCCACTGGTGGCCGGTCCGCGTCCCGCGCCGCGACCGGTGCCGCCGTCCCGCTTCCCGTCAGCAGACCGACGCCCAGGACGGCCGCCAGTGCCCGCCGCCACGCCACCATTCCGATGTTTCCCATTACGCCCCCTACATCCCATTCGACAGGGAGCGTATCGACCTTGCAGCGCGCCTAGATCTCTTTTGTCCGAATCCGTGGTAATGACACGACAGCGAGCGGGAAACCGTCTTGGCCGCCGCCTCCGGTCACCGCTGGCTTCGGGCCACGTTTTCTGTCATCGCGGTTCCGGCACCTCCTGCAACGGGCGCCACCGGCGGATCGACGCGACCGTGACGCCGGGCGTCTCGTAGTACGGGTCCGCCGCCATGATCTCGGTGAGCCGGTCCCGGTCCACGTCGAAGATGAGGAGGGCGCCGCTGTCGTCGGCCCACGGCCCGGCCAGCAACAGGTCGCCCCGTTCGTGCAGGGCGGCCACTTGGTCCCGGTGCGCGGGCCGGACGGCGAGCCGCGCCGGGTCGTCGGTGAAGGTCAGTTCGACACAGATCATGGGAACGGACGGTAGGCGCGGGTGGATCGACGCGCTGTATCGCCGGATACAGTCGCGCCGTGGACATCCGGGGGTTGGCCACCGTGCCGCTGTTCGCCGCGCTCGACGAGGCCCGGCTGTGCGACATCGCCAGCCAGGCGCCGCCGCGCGACCTGCCCTCGGACACCCAGGTGGCCCGGGCGGGTGAGCCGGCCCGGCATCTCGTCGTGGTGGAACGCGGCACGCTGCGCGCCACCCGGGACACCGTCGCCGGCACCCGGGTCGGCCTGGCCACGGTGACCGGGCCCGCGCTCGTGGACAAGGCCGCCGTCCTGGACGGCGGTAGGCACACCGCCACCTGGACGACGGCCACCCCGGCCCGGATCCGCCGACTTCCGGCGTACCACCTGACGAGGCTGGTGGACGAGGTGCCGGCGGTGCGAGACCACCTGTTGCGGCACCTGGCCGGGCAGGTCAACCGGGACCGGCGGCGGCAGGTACGCGCGGTCGCCGGCCCGCCCGTGGCCCGCGTCGCCGACTGGCTCGCCAGCGACCATGGCGGGCGGGACGGCCGGATCCGGCTGCCCGGTGCGCAGCAAGGGCTCGGTGAGCACCTCGGCCTGTCCCGGGTCACCGTCAACCGGGCGCTGCGGACCCTCGCCCGGGCCGGTGTGCTACGCGTGGAGACCGCGGCGGTGGTGGTGCTGGACCCCGTTCGGCTGGCAGCCGCCGCCCGTCAGGACCGGTGACACGGCCGCCGCGCCCACACCTGAGTAGCCGGGTCAGGGCACCCGGGCCACGGCGCCGTACACGGCCACGTCGGCCGGGTCGGGTCGGGTTGTGGCGGTCGGTCGCCACTCGCTCACCGGGACGATGCCCGGCTCCACCAGTTCGAGCCCGGCGACCAGCGCGGCGAACTCGTCCCGGCTGCGGGGCCACACGTCGGTGCGGCCGGAGTTGAGCATGGCGTCGTACACGGCCGCCGTCTCCCGGGAGAGCACGTCCTTGGTGGCATTGGTGACGGTCAGGTGGCTGCCGGGCGGCAGCGCCGACACCAGCCGTCGGACGATGCGTACCGCGTCCTGCTGCGCGGGAATGAAGTGCAGCACCGCCACCAGCATCAGGGCGATCGGGCGGGACAGGTCCAGCGTTCCGGTCAGGTCGGGGTGGGCGAGAATCTTCTCCGGTTCTCGCAGGTCGCCCTCGATGTAGGTGGTGGCGCCCTCCGGCGCACTGGTCATCAGCGCCCGGGCATGCATCATCACCATCGGGTCGTTGTCCACGTAGACCACCCGCGTCCTCGGCACGAGCGCCTGCGCGACCTCGTGCGTGTTGTCCGCGGTGGGCAGGCCGGTGCCGATGTCCAGGAACTGGTCGAGCCCGGCCGTTCCCGCGAGATAGGTGACGGCGCGTTTGAGAAATCCACGGTTCTCCCGGGCCGCCGTGCGGACGCTCGGCCAGGCCGCCGCGATACGGTCTCCCGACTCGCGGTCGGCGGCGAAGTGGTCCTTACCGCCGAGCCAGTAGTTGTAGCGGCGAGCCGGATGCGCGACCGACGTGTCGATCTGGTTGTCCGGGTTCTCGGACGCCGGTTCCTCGGGGACGACCACGACCACCTCCGGAGTCGATCAATAATCGAGGAGAATCTAATCGACTGCCGACGATCCGGCCAGGCGCCGGAGGACCGTGTCACGTGACACGGCCCTGCGATCACAGGTGCGGGGCCACCTCGGCCGTGATCAGATCGAGGTGGCCCAGGTCGGCCAGGTCGAGCACCTGCAGGAAGATCCGGGAGGCCCCCGCCTCGGCGTACTGCCGGAGCTGCTCCACCACGGCGTCGGGCGGACCCGCCACTCCACCCTGGCCGAACATCGTCGCGGGATCCCGACCGACAGCCGCCGCCCGGCTGCGCACCTCGGCGTCGTCCCGGCCGCACACCACGGTCACCGCCGCGGAGAGTGTCAACGGGCGCTCCCGACCGGCGTCCACGCACGCCTTCCGCACCGCGCCGAAGCTCTGCGCGACCTCGGCGACCGACCCGAACGGCACGTTGAACTCATCGGCGTGCCGGGCCGCCAGCCGCGGCGTCTTGGTCAGTCCCTTACCGCCGACGATGACCGGCGGATGCGGTCGCTGCACCGGCTTGGGCAGCGCCGGCGAGTCGTCGACCTGGTAGTGGGTGCCCGGGTAGCGGAACGTCCCGCCGGCCTCCGTCGTCCACAGGCCGGTGATCACGTCCAACTGCTCGGCCAGCCGGTCGAACCGCTCGGCCAGCGGCGGGAACGGGATGCCGTAAGCCCGATGCTCCTCGGCGAACCAGCCGGTGCCCAACCCCAACTCCACCCGGCCGCCGCTCATGGCGTCCACCTGGGCGACCGCGATCGCCAGCGGCCCGGGCAGCCGGAACGTGGCCGAGGTGACAAGCGTGCCGAGCCGGATCCGTTCGGTCTGCACCGCGAGCGCGGCAAGGGTCAGCCAGGCGTCCGTCGGTCCGGGCAACCCGTCGCCACCCATGGTCAGGTAGTGGTCCGAACGGAAGAAGCCGTCGAACCCGCAGTCCTGCGTGTGTCGGGCGATCCGGAGCAGGTCGTCGTAGGTGGCCCCCTGTTGGGGCTCGGTGAAGATGCACAGCCGCATGACGCCACTCTGCCAGCCGGTCCCCGGACCCGCCGGGTAGGTGATCGCGGTTCGCGATACCGTTCCGGCATGGCGGGGTATCCATGGATCAGCTTCACCACCGACTACGGCCTGTCCGACGGCTTCGTGGCCGCCTGCCACGGAGTGGTGGCCCGGTTGGCACCGCCGGTCCGGGTGATCGACGTGACGCACCTGATCCACCCCGGCGACGTGCGGCAGGGCGCGGCGGTGCTCGCGCAGACCGTGCCCCACCTGCCGGCCGCGGTGCACCTCGCGGTGGTGGACCCGGGAGTGGGCACGGCCCGCCGGCCAGTCGCGGTGGAAACCCCGGGCGGCCTGCTGGTCGGCCCGGACAATGGCCTGCTGCCATGGGCGGCAGAGGCCCTCGGTGGGGTCCGCGAGGTAGTCGAGTTGACCAACCCGGAGTGGTTCGGTGACCGCGTCTCGTACACCTTCCACGGCCGGGACGTCTTCGCCCCGGCGGCGGCGCGGCTGGCCGCGGGGGCGGCGCTGGCCGAGGCCGGGCCGACGGTGGACCCGACGGCGCTGGTCCGGCTGCCCGAACCGGTAGTGGCGGCCGGGGACGGTTGGCTGGAGGCCGAGGTGCTGACCGTCGACCGGTTCGGCAACGTGCAGCTCGCCGCCCCCGGTCCGGCCCTCGCCGGGTTGGGCCGGACGCTGCGGGTGGGTGGGGTGCCCGCGGTCCGTGGCGACACCTTCGCGGCGGCCCCGCCCGGCGGGCTGGTGGCGTACGTCGACTCGGCGGACCGGGTGGCGATCGCGGTGAACGGCGGTCGCGCGGCCGTGGTGCTGACCGTCGAGCCCGGCGACATGGTGCGCGTGGTCAGCGCCGGCTGATCGGGCCCCGCCACGTCGGCGCATCGGCGGTCGCCGACAACCCAGCGACATGAAATGCTTACCCGGTGGGGACCCGATCGGCCGATGTTGACGCCTGCCCGTGCTGTGGCTACCGGACCGGGATCGGCACCTGCCCGGTCTGCTTCTGGACCAACGATGGCCGGGGCGGCACCGATCCGGGCGCCGTCCACGACGGACCCAACGGCGACTTGAGCCTGTCGCATGCCCGGCTCAACTTCCATATCTACGGCGCCAGCCATCCCCGCTACCGGGACGTGGTCCGGTCGCCGCGCGACGACGAACGCCCCTGATCCGCGGCGGCGGACGGTACCGACGACGTAGCTGCTCCCCGCCGATGACACACACCCTTGATATACGACACGTTTTTCATGTATTCTGGATCGTAGTTCGACCGGGGAGTACCCGCCGATCCACGCGCCGTCGTCAGGACGGACCCGGCCCATCCGGGTCCCGGCGTCGCAGCCACCGCGAGTGGCCCGGGGAGACCGTCGACCAGGCGTGCCGGCCAGTGAGGCCGGCCGGTCGGAGGGGGTCTTCATGTCGGTGCCCTGGTGGGCTTGGGTTGCGGTCATGCTGTCCGTGGCGGTCATGCTCGCGATCGACCTGTTCCTGCACCGTGACAATCACGTCATCGGCTTCCGCGAGGCACTGACTTGGTCCGGCCTGTGGATCGCCGCCGGTCTCGCCTTCGGCGTCGTGTTGTGGATCTGGCTGGGCGGCGAGGTCGCGGGCACCTACTACGCCGGCTACCTGATCGAGAAGGCGTTGTCGATCGACAACGTGTTCGTCTTCGCGTTGATCTTCACGTTCTTCGCGGTCCCGGCGTCGGTGCAACACAAGGTGTTGTTCTGGGGCGTTATCGGAGCGCTCGCCTTCCGGTTGGTGTTCATTTTCGTCGGCGCCGAACTGCTGGAGACGTTCTTCTGGACGGCGTACCTGTTCGGCGCGTTCCTGATCTACACCGGTTACAAGATGGCCTTCCGGCACGACGACGAGACTCCCCCGGACCGCAACCCGCTCGTCCGTCTGGTCCGCCGGATCGTCCCCACCGACGCCCGCTACCACGGGGACCGGTTTTTCGTCCGCGTCAACGGCAGGCGCATGGCCACCCTGCTGTTCGTGGTCCTCATCGCGGTGGAGGCGACCGACCTGATCTTCGCAGTCGACTCGGTCGCGGCGATCCTGGCGATCACCACCAGCACGTTCATTGTCTGGACCGCCAACGCGTTCGCCATCCTGGGTCTGCGCAGCCTCTACTTCTGCCTGGCCGGGCTGCTGCGCCGGTTCGTGCATCTGCATTACGGGCTGGCACTGCTGCTCGCCTTCGCCGGGATCAAGCTGATCCTGTCGGAGACCCCGGTGGGCAAACTCCCGATCCCGCTGACCCTGAGCGTCATCATCCTCACCATCGGCGCCTCCATCGGGTGGAGCCTGCTGGCCACCCGTGGCGGCGTCGACGAGCCGACGAGCCGACGGCCGACGTAACCTGAGCAGCCATGGCGGCCTGGACCTTCCTGACCAACCACGCGCATGTACTGCTGTGCATCGCCCGTGATCCTGACGTGCGGCTCCGCGACCTGGCCACGCAGGTGGGCATCACCGAACGGGCCGCCCAACGCATCGTTGCCGACCTGGTGGACGCCGGTTATCTCACCAGCACCCGGGACGGGCGCCGCAACCGCTACCAACTCCATCGCGACCTGCCACTGCGCCACCCACTCGAACGGGACCATCAAATCGGGGAAATCCTGGCCGTCCTGCACAGCACGTCGACCGCACCCCCGGGATGACGCGCCGGCGCCCGAGCATCCACCGCGACGGACGGTCCGGATGGCGGCAGGATGGACGGGTGCCCGAAGGTGACACCGTCTGGAACACGGCTCGCGCGCTGCACCGCACGCTGGTCGGTGGCCGGCTGACCGCCAGCGACTTCCGCGTCCCACGGCTGGCCACCACCGACCTGACCGGGGCCACCGTGCTCGACTCGGCCAGCCGAGGCAAGCACCTGCTGCTCCGGTTGCGGCACGGTGACCAGGCGCTGACATTGCATTCGCACCTGCGGATGGATGGGGCCTGGCGGGCGTACGGACCGGGGGAGCGCTGGGCGGCCCGGCCCGCGCACCTGATCCGGGTGGTGTTACGCACCGCCGAGGCGGTTGCCGTCGGCTACCACCTGCACGACCTCGCGCTGGTGCCGACGGTCGAGGAGGACAGCCTTGTCGGGCACCTCGGGCCGGACCTGCTCGGTCCGGACTGGGACGCCACCGAGGCGACCCGCCGGTTGGTCGCCGACCCAGGCCGGGAGATCGCCGAGGCGCTGCTCGACCAGCGCACCCTGGCCGGGATCGGCAACCTCTACAAGTGCGAGCTGCTGTTCCTGCGCGGCGTCTCGCCGTGGACGCCGGTCGGCGCGGTCCCGGACCCGCGCGGCATGGTGGATCTCGCGCACCGGCTGTTGGCGGCCAATCGGGGTCGGTGGACGCAGAGCAGCACGGGCTCGCTGCGCCGCGGCGAAACCAGCTACGTGTACGGCCGCCGCGCCCAACCGTGTCGCCGGTGTGGCACGGCGATCCGGAAGCGGGAGCAGGGCGAGCGGGTCACCTACTGGTGTCCGCGCTGCCAGGTGGTCCCGGACGCGGCAACACGGTCCGACCCGGTCTCCTAGCATCACCCCGGACGCGACCCACGGCCCGTCACCAGGTCCTGGTACGGGCTGGCGTCACGCCCACACGGTGCGCGACCCTATCGGTACGGCCCTGACGCGCGTCCTTTTCGGTCTATAAAGGTTGATTTCTGGGGAGCGCCGCCCGGAACCCCAGAGTCGACTCGACGCCGCCGGATCCGGCGCAGCCGTCGGGCCGCTCCGGTGAGGAGCATGATCATGTCCGACGAGACGACAGCCGCGACGGGTCGGCCAGACTCCGGACCAGTGCCGACGGTCCCCCGGCAGGCGCCGGGCGGCGACCCGTCGGAACCGGTTACCGACCCGGTGCCGACGGAATCCGCGCCGCGGCCGACCGCTCCCGACGCGCGAACGACAACCACCGACATCGTTCAGCTGGCCGCCGGGATCGATCCCGCCGCACCGCCCGACCACTTCGGCGGCATCCCGCACTTCGCCACGAGTCCGCTACCGGACCTCGACCCGACGGGTGCCGTCATCGCCGGCACCGGGCTGCGCAAGTTCGTCGACGCCCTCCCCGGCCTCGGCGCCGAGCACCGCAACGGCCTCGGCAACTACCTGCCGGTCGCGGTCCCGGACACCATCACCTATCCCGGCTGCGACTACTACGAGATCGGCGTGCAGGAGTACACCCAGCAACTGCACCGGGACCTGCGACCCACCCGGCTGCGTGGCTACCGTCAGCTCAACAACGGCACCGACGGCAGCGGCCACAACACCGTCCCGCCGCCGGCCCGGCCGTACCACCTGGGTCCGGTGCTGGTCGCCCACCGCGACCGGCCGGTGCGCGTCAAGTTGGTCAACCAGCTACCCACCGGCCCGGCCGGGGATCTGTTCCTGCCGGTCGACACCACGGTCGCCGGAGCCGGTATCGGGCCACTCAACAGCACCGACCGCTATCCGCACAACCGCACCGTGCTGCATCTCGCCGGGGCGGACGGGCCGTGGATCAGCGCCGGCTCCGCGCACCAGTGGTTCACCCCGGCCGGCGAGGTCACCCCGTACGCGCGGGGAGCCGGCTTCGCCACCGTGCCGGACATGCCGGATCCGGCGCCCGGCGCGGTGACCCTGTTCTTTCCCAACCAGCAGAGCGGTCGGATGCTCTGGTTCCACGACCTGACGGCCGGCCTCGCCCGGCTCACCGTTTACTCCGGACTGCTGGGTGTCTGCCTGCTTGACGACCCGGCGGAACGGCAACTGGTGGCCGACGGGGTGCTACCCGCCGAACAGATCCCACTGGTGATCGAGGACAAGACGTTCGTACCCGAGCTTCGCCAGCTCGCCACCCAGGACCCCACCTGGGACACCGCCGCCTGGGGCGGCCCGGGCAGCCTGTGGTTCCCCCACGTCTACCTGCCCAACCAGAACCCGTACCACCCGAGCGGGCGAAACCCGGCCGGTCGCTGGGACTACGGGCCCTGGTACGGCTCCCCACCGACCGACAGCATGCACGGTTCGGTGCCCAACCCGCACCACGGGCGCCCGGACCGACCCACCGAGCCGCCCCGGCAGCCAGGGACCCCCGTGCCCTCCGCGCCGCCGACGGCCTTCCTCGACACCCCGCTCGTCAACGGCTGCGCCTATCCCTACCTGCGGATCCAACCGAAGGCGTACCGGTTCCGGATCCTGAACGCGTGCCTGGACCGGACGGTCAACCTCCAGCTCTACCACGCGGCCTCCAGCGCCCCGATGTGGCGACCGGACGGCGCCATCGAGGACGCGGCGGCCGGCGAGGTGCCGATGGTGCCGGCCTGCCCACACCCCGACCTGCCGCCGGACTGGCCGACCGACGGGCGTGCCGGCGGGGTGCCCGACCCCCGCGCCGCGGGGCCGGACTGGCTCCAGATCGGCACCGACGGCGGCCTGCTCCCCCGACTCGTGGTGCTGCCCAGCCGGCCGATCGGCTACCGGTACGACCGCCGGGACGTCACCGTGTTGAACGTGGCCGAGCATTCGCTGCTGCTCGGGCCCGGGGAGCGGGCCGACGTGGTGGTGGACTTCTCCTCGGTACCGCCGGGATCCACGCTCATCCTCTACAACGACGCCCCGGCACCGCTGCCGGCGTTCGACCCCCGCTACGACCACTACACCGACGGCCCTGACCAGACCGACCGCGGCGGGGCGCCACCGACCCGGCCCGGGTACGGCCCGAACACCCGGACCCTGCTGCAGTTCCGGGTGGCCGGCGCGCCCGGTGCGCCGGTCGACCTGGTTCGGCTCCGGGAGCGGCTGCCCCGGGCGTACGCGAGCAGCCAACCCCCTCCACTGGTGCCACAACCCGCGTACGACCAGGTCTTCGGCACCCGTACGGAGTCGGCCGGCCGGCTGCCGGTGCACGCGCCGGACCTGGTCATCGATCGTGGCGTCGGCGGCCCACCGCTCACCCTGCCCGCCGTCGACAAGGTGATCGTCGATGGTTTCGAGCCCGGATACGGCCGGCAGGCGGACCGGTTCGGTGCCGACCCCGGGGTCCCGACCGAGGTTCTGGTCCCGTCCGCCGGACCCGCGGGCGGTGACGTCCAGCTCTGGCGCGTCCGCCAACTGGGGCGGCAGGGCCGCACCGTACGGTTTCCCGGTCCGGTGCAGGTGGTGAACCGGGTAGCGCGGGACGGCGCCATCCGAGCGCCGCACCCCACCGAGCTGGGTTGGAAGCAGGTCGTGCGGGTGAATCCAGGCGAGGACACCGTCGTGGCGCTGCGACCGCGGGTGCCGGATCCGCTGCCGTTCCGGGTCGCCGACAGCATCCGGCTGCTCGACCCCACCCTGCCGCCCGGCGAGCAGTTGCCTGGCGGTATCCGCAACCTCGGCCGCGACTTCGGGTGGGAGTACCACTGGTACGCCGACCTGCCCGGTGGACCGGGAACGGACCTGCTGCGACCCGTGGTACTCCAGGTGTCGCCGGCCCGACCCACGGGACTCACCGCGACCGGCGCGCCCGGCGGACCGACCATGTTGCCGGCCATCGTGCTGGCCTGGACCAACAACGCCGGCGCGACACCGGCCGCCGGCTTCTCCTTCGACCGGGCCACCGATCCGGGCTTCACCGAGGACCGCTGCACCGTCCGCATCTCGGCGGCGCATCGCGGCCACACCGACCACGGTGTGGTCCCCGGGGTCACCTACTACTACCGGGTCCGCGCCGAGAACGCGGTCAGCTACTCACCCTGGTCGAACACGGCGGCCGCGGTGGTGCACCTGCCCGCGGCAACCGGGCTGGCCGCCATGGTGCCGCCGACACCACCGCTGCGCATCGGGCTGACCTGGACCGGCCAGTCGTTCGCGACCGGGGTGGAGGTCCAACGGGCCACCAATCCGACCTTCACGGCCGGTCTGGTGACCGTGCCCCGGCCGGCCAGCAACACGCACACCGACGTGACAATCTCGCCGGACACCACGTACTACTGGCGGGTGCGGGCCACCTACCGCGGTGCCGCCGCGCCATGGTCCAACGTAGCCACGGTGCGGACGCCGGCGCCGCCCGCGCCACCGGTCGACGTGACCGCCCGAGCCACCGGCTCCGGGCCGGTGGAGCTGACCTGGCGCACGTCACCGGTAAGCGTGGTCACCGGGCTGCTGCTCCAGCGGGCGACCGACGCCGCCTTCACCTCGGCGCTGGTCACGGTGGCGCTGCCGGGGAACGCCCGGAAGCATCTCGACGCCGCGGTCGACCAGGGATCCACCTACCACTACCGGATCCAGACCGTGAACGCGGCCGGCGGATCTCCGTTCGCCGGACCGGTCGCCGTCCGGGCCTGAGGCCGCACCGGACCCGCCCGGACTCCGCCTCGACTCCGCCTCGACTCGACCGAGGACCGTGACACAGGCGCCTAGACGATCGACGCCCGCTGGGTGCGGATCTCCTCGGCCCGGCGGAACTCCCGGAGGCCGGCCGCCACCCCGTGCAGGAAGTCGCTGGCCTCGGCGAGCCGGGACACCGACGGATGGTCACCGGTCGGGGTGCCGTCGGCCGCCACATAACCGGCCGCCGCGGCGACCAGCCCCTCGTACGCGGTCACCCCGCTGTCCAGCTGCTGGGCGAGCCGGCGATGCGCCTCACCCAGCGCGGGCCCGGCGTCGGGCGGTGCCACCCGGACCGCCCGCTCGATCTCGGCCACCCGGTGCGCCAGGTCCCGCAACGACCGCTCGGCCGAGGCCGCCTCCGCCAACGCCGCGTCACCGTGCCCGGCCAGCCGTGGGGACAGGCCGATCAGAGCCTGCGCCGCCCGGTCCAGCCGCTCCCACGACTGGCCGGCCACCGACCCGCGCAACGCCAACCGTGCCCGCTGCCGGCGTACCTCGGCCATCGCGATCCGTCCGGCGGGCAACCGTTCGACCGCGGCGACCAGCCGGGTGCGGGCCTGTTCCGGCGACTCCGCCGGAGGGATCGGCTGACGGGCCAGGGCGCGCAGGTCCATCCACCGCCACACCGCCAGGGCCGCCGAACCGCCGGCCGCCGCCGCCCAGGCGGCGTCCGGCAGACCCACTCCGGCGTACGGGGTGAGTACGGCCGCCGCCCCACCGAGGCCACCGGCGTACACGCTCCACCGACGGGCGGCTCGGCGCAGCCTGGTCAGCTGGCGAAGATGACGGGTCCGCTGGTCGGCCATCGCTCCCCCGAGGTTCGGGCCGGCTCAGCCGGCGGCGCTGGCGTCCCCGCCAGCCTGCTTGTCCCGATTCATGCTCGCCCGGATCTCGTCGAGCCGGGCCACCGAGGCGGAATCCGCCGCCGAGGCCGCCTTCTCCACCGCCGGCTGCTGGCCGCCCCCGGCCAGTTGCTCGCCCGCCATGCTGGCCCGGATCTGCTCCAACCGGGACTCGCCGGCCATGTCCAGCGTCGACTTCTGGATTTCCAGCATCCGGCCCTCGACAGAGTTGCCGGCCAGCTCGGCACGGCCCATGGCGGTCGCGTACCGCTGCTCGATCTTGTCGCGTACCTCGTCGAGGGAGGGGGTGTTGCCCGGCGCGGTCATCGACGACATCGACTCCAGCGACTTGGCCACGCTCTCCTGCATCTTCGCCTGCTCCAACTGGCTGAGCAGCTTGGTGCGCTCGGCGAGCTTCTGCTGGAGGATCATCGAGTTGTTCTCGACCGCCTTGCGGGCCTGCGCGGCGGCGCTGAGCGCCTGGTCGTGCAGGGTCTTCAGGTCCTCGGTCGACTGCTCGGCCGAGACGAGCTGGGTGGCCAGCGTCTGGGCGGACTGCTCGTACTTCTGCGCCTCCGCCTCGTCGCCACCACCCCGGGCACGGTCGGCGAGCACCAGGGCCTGCCGGGCCATCGACTGCAGCCGCTCCACCTCGGTCATCTGCCGGGACAGCCGCATCTCCAGCTGACGCTGGTTGCCGATCACCGCCGCGGCCTGCTGAACCAGGGCCTGGTGCTGGCGCTGCGCGTCCGCGATGGCCTGCTGGATCTGGACCTTCGGGTCGGCGTGCTCATCGATCTTGGCGCCGAACAGCGCCATCAGGTAGTGCCAGCCCTTGACGAACGGGTTCGCCATCTCCGCGGTATCCCCTCACAGTCATCGTCGGACCGCCCCGGACGCACCGGCGGTCGGGTGCCAGGCGGCACCATCACATGGTCCCAGCCCGGCGCCAGTCCTGCGGAGTCGGGGCCGGACCGTTTGCGGCACCTGTGAGATCAACCCTACGCCGCATCCGCGCCCCCAGCCAGGGAGGACTCCGGGATGGCTCAGGGACGGCCGGGCCGGTTCAGGCGGCGCAAACGACGTCGCGTTCGCGGTCGGGCCCGGTGTGCACCCGTCGGGCGGTGCGCAGGGTGGCCTTCAGCGGCGCCTTCTGGCGTACCGCGATGGACACCGACGGGTCGGCCGTCACCGTGCGCACCGCCGGCTCGGCAGCGGCGCGTGGAGCGGCCTCCGAGCGGCCGCCGGCGCCGGCGGGCACGTCCACCGGCACGGTCTCGTCGGGCTCGCGCACCGGCAGCAGCACGCCGGGCACCTGCTCGGCGAGAGCGACGGTGTCGCTCACCTCACGGAGCAGCTCGGACAGCCGGGCGCCGAGCGCGTCGCAGATCGCGGCGAGCAGTTCGCTTGACGCTTCCTTCTGCCCGCGTTCGATCTCGGAGAGGTAGCCCAGGCTGACGTTCGCGGCGGTGGACACCTCGCGCAGGGTCCGGTGCTGACCCTGCCGGCGCGCGCGCAGTGCGTCACCGATCACCCGACGCAGCAGGACCATCGCACCTCCCCCTCACGCGGGACACGTCCTCCGGCGCCACCCGCTGCACGGGCGGCGCGACCGCTCCGCGGCGAGCCGGGAGCTTCCCGCAACCGTACCCGGTGCGGCGCCGGACGACATCCCACCCCGCCCGCGATCTCCGTGGATCACCGCCGCGACGACAGCCCGGTCACCGGACCGGCTGGTCGGCCGCCGCGTGCAGCGCGTCGGTGAGCAGCCGCAGCGCCTCCACCACGGCGGCGGCGCGGATGGCCTCCCGCCCGGCGCCGAGGTCGAGCCGGCGGACCTCGCTACCCGCCGGACCGGCCGTGGCCACGTACACCTCACCCACCGCGTGGCCATCCTGCGGCTCGGGGCCGGCGACCCCGGTGGTGGCGACCGCCCAGTCGGCGCCGCAGCGCCATCGGGCCCCCTCGGCCAGGGCACGGGCCACGTCCGGGTCGACCGGCCCGCGGTCCGCCAGCAGATCCTCCGGTACGCCGGCCAGCGTGGCCTTGAGTTCGGTGGCGTAGACCACCAGCCCGCCCCGGTACACGCTGCTCACTCCGGCGATCTCCACGATCGCCGAGGCGAGTAACCCACCGGTCAGCGACTCCGCCGTGGCCAGCGTTTCGCCGCGCTCCGCGAGCAGGTGCACGGCCGCGGCGGCCGCGCTGCCTGGCCCGTGGCTGTCGTCCGAGGTCATCCGGCCTCCGCTTCTCCGTCGTGGCTTCCCGTCGCCGAGTCAGGTGGCGTGCCGGCGCATCCGGACTGCGCGGACAATGTAGTCTAAACCGGTCACCACGGTGACCAGGACCGCAGCCGCCATGATCCAACCACCCACCCCGGTGAGCACCGTCGGCGTGGGCCACAGGTACCAGACGATGGCCAGGATCTGCAGCGCAGTCTTGATCTTGCCGCCGTGGCTCGCGGCGATCACGCCGTACCGGATCACCCAGAAGCGGATAAGCGTCACCCCGACCTCCCGGGTCAGGATCACCGTGGTGACCCACCAGGGAAGTGCGTCGTACCAGGAGAGCAGCACCAGCGCCGCGCCGGTGAGCGCCTTGTCGGCGATCGGGTCGGCCACCTTGCCGAACGAGGTGACAAGCCCGAACCGGCGGGCGATCCAGCCGTCGACCAGATCGGTCGTGGAGGCGACCACGAAGGTCACCGTGGCGATGATCCGCCAGCCCGGGTGGGTCAGCTCCGAGGCGACCACCAGCGCCACGAAGACCGGGACCAGAGCCAGCCGCAGCGCGGTGAGGGCGTTCGCGGCGTTGACAAGGGGGACCGGTGGTACCACCGCGACGTCCGGCGGGACCGATCCGAGGTGACCCACGGACTCCGCCGACCCCGCCGGCGCCTGCCCCGACACGGACTCCGGCGGCGCCTGCCCCGACACGGACTCCGGCAGCGCCGGGCCCGCCGGCCCTGCGGCCGCGCTGTCCAGCGCCCGCGAGCCGTTGGCCGGCGGCGCGACCGGAACCCCGTCCGTCATATCCGTCCCCCCACCCACCGGCCCGTCACACCGCCGCCGAAACCAACTCCACCGGTACGGCGACCAGGTCGACCCCCTCGGTTCCGGTGACCGTGGCCCGGACCAGGTCTCCGGGGCGCAGGACCGCCAGGTCGACCGCACCGCCGGGCGGGGCGACGAGAGTGGTGGAGCCGTCCACCTCGGGCGCCTGATGGGCCGCCCGGCCCTCCACCACGCCATCGTCGACAGCGTCCACAAGCACCTCCACCGAGGACCCCAACCGCTCCTCCGCCCGTTGCGCGCACAACTCGTCGACGAGCGCGCCGATCCTGTCGTACCGGCGCTTTATCGTCGCGGCGGAAACCTTGCCGGGCAGGTCGGCGGCCTCGGTGCCGTCCTCGTCGCTGTAGTCGAACACGCCGACAGCGTCCAACCGGGCGGCCGACAGGAACCGGACCAGCTCGTCGACGTCGGACCGGGTCTCGCCCGGGAAGCCGACGATGAAGTTGCTGCGGGCACCCGCCTCCGGCGCCAGCCGGCGTGCCGACTCCAGCAGTTCCAGGAACCGGTCGGTGGAGCCGAACCGGCGCATCCGGCGCAGGACAGGCTCGCTGGAGTGCTGGAACGACAGGTCGAAGTAGGGCGCCACACCGGGCGTGCCGGCGATCGCCGCCACCAGGCCCGGCCGGGTCTCGGCCGGCTGCAGGTAGCTGACCCGCACCCGGACTATCCCGGTGACCGCCGCAAGCTGCGGCAAGAGCTTCTCCAGCGCCCGCGGGTCGCCCAGATCCTTGCCATAGGAGGTGGAGTTCTCACTCACCAGCACCAGCTCGCGCACACCGGTCTTGGCCAGCCACTCCGCCTCCGCCAGCAGCTCATCCGGGGTACGCGAGACGAAGGCGCCCCGGAAGGCCGGAATCGCACAGAAGGTGCACCGCCGGTCGCAGCCGCTGGCCAGCTTGAGCGAAGCTACCGGCCCGCGCTCCAGCCGATGCCGCAGCACCGGCCTCAGGTGGGCAGGGGTGTGCTCGTCGGCCAGCGGCGCACCGTGGCCGGGCACCACGACATCCCGGTCCCGCCGGGACACCGGGGTCAGCGGCAGCAGTTCCCGCCGGTCCCGGGGAGTGTGAGCGGCGAGCCGCTCCCCGGAGAGCACCTCGCCGAGCCGGGCCGAGATGTCCGGATAGTCATCAAAGCTGAGCACCGCGCCGGCCTCGGGCAGGCTGTCGGCGAGTTCCCGCCCGTACCGCTCGGCCATGCAGCCGGCGGCGACCACCTTGGCCCCCGAGTCGGCCGCGGCCAGCAGCGTCTGGATCGACTCCTGCTTGGCCTTCTCCACGAACCCGCAGGTGTTGACCAGCACCACGTCCGCCCCCTCGGCGTCGGTGGTCACCCGCCAACCGTCGCCGTCCAACCGGGCGGCGAGTTCCTCCGAGTCGACCTCGTTACGGGCACAGCCGAGCGTGAGCAGGGCAACCTTCCGGTCGCCGGCGGGGGAGGTGGAGGTCTCGGACACCATCCGAGCCTACCGGGCCGGCCCCCCACACCAACCACACGCCAACCCACCCCCCTCCCCCTCCCCCCAC